>CAJWGB010000008.1 GCA_913031625.1 uncultured Planctomycetaceae bacterium
AGGTTGTGGATCCTGCTGCTGGACCGTTGGACGCCGTGGGGGATTGATGACTGGCGGGCGATTCGTGTTTGTCTGCGTTGTTGTCTTTGTGTTGCCGCTTTGAGTTGTCGAACCGCTGGCTCCTGAGCCGGATACAGCAGAATCCGCTCGATCTGGATTCTGGCCGCCAACTGCCGGGGGTGTCTGCCCCGAGTCCTGACTTCCAGGACGAATGGGCCTGTTGTTGGTTGTTCGAGTCACTTCCGGAACGCGAGGCGGAGAGGTGACGTCGCGTGAGTCATTCGCTGCTACGTTGTCAGGTACTTTGGGGGAATTCAGTGAGACGACTCCCCAGATCACTGCACCGACGACCAGCAGGACGGACACAATGGCTGCTCCCAGGACAATCGGGTTAGGGCCATTCGAAGTTGCCGTTCTTCCGGGCGCATCTTCGTAGCCGTCATCGCCTTCATATCGATCGTCGTAGCTGTCATCGTAACCATCATCGAGCTCATCCCAGTCTGCCCCCGGACTCCGTGAGCCGGATGATCTCCTGGTGGACGTTTCTCGCCGGCCGGAAGCTCTCGGCACGACAATTCGTTCGCTGCAATCCGGACACTTGATCGCTTTACCGCGTGTCGTTTCGCGAACGTTGACGACTCGGCCGCACGCGGTACATGAAACTCGAACAGGCATCGAACTGCTTTCGGGAAGAGGAAACGTTGTTACCAATTCTATGTCGCAGGCACACGCCTGTAATCCACCAATTCACAATTAGACTGAAGGTGAATTGCTTTGCCCGTCAGAAACTGCTCAACAGTGGCACAAAGGCTGCCAGCCGTTCAAGGGTTTCATTGATGTCATCTTTGGTGGTCAGCGGATTGATGATGCACAGGCGAAGAACATCCTGACCTTTCAGAGTTGTGGACGAGACAGCCGCGAATCCGGACTCTGACAGTCGAGCAGCCAGCTGTGTATGGACATCTTTTCCCGATGCCGACTCGATGTCAGGCTGCAGACGGAACGTCAGAATACCGAGCTGTGCAGGAGTAATCAGCCGCCACGTTTCAGGCGATTCTGTGATCTTCTGCTGAGCGTACCTGGCCAGACTCAGACAACGCTGAATCGATTCCTGAATCCGATGAACACCGTAGGTTCGCAGAGTCGTCCACAGTCGGACTGCCCGTCCCTGTCTTGTCAGCTCCAGGCTCCGGTCAAAGAAGTTGACCTGATCCGAATCGCCGCCCACATCACGAAGGTACTCAGGGTTGATGGCGAAGCTATCTGCGAGAAGTCCGGGGTGACGCACCAGCGTACATCCTGCCCCGTATGGCTGAAACAGCCACTTATGAGGGTCCAGAACGAGTGAGTCAGCGAGGTTGATTCCATTCAACAGCTGTTCACCTTCCGGACAAATGTATGCCGGTGCTCCGTAGGCTCCATCCACATGGAGCCACATACCACTTGCCAGACACAGGTCTGCAATTTCGGGGATAGGATCCACGGCTCCTGTATTTGTTGTTCCTGCGGTGGCAACGACCATCAACGGCAGGCGACCTGCTCCACAATCATCAAGGACAGCGATCGACAGCTCCTGAATTGACATTCGAAACTCGTCGTCGGTCGGAATGACTCGAATGTCGCCCGGAGGAAACCCCATTGCCAGCAGGCCACGCCGGATGCATGCGTGAGTCTGGTCACTGATGTAAACGATGCCCGGACCACGCTCAGTTCGTGCTGCCGCCATGGCGGTCAGACTGGCCATCGATCCGCCACTGACAATCACACCCTCAGTGCGATCAGGCATTCCCATGAGTTGTCGAAGCCAGTCACAGACGACGAGTTCCAGCGTGGCGGGGCCGGAACTCCCCAGCCATGAGGCCACATTGACATTGAATCCAGTAGCGAACCACTCGCCCAGAATGGCTGCGAAGGATGAAGGGCCCGGTACTCTCGCAAAGTACCGCGGGTGATCACCGTGCTGCATGTGTGTGAAGGCTGATTCGGTCAGCAACCGAATCACTTCTTCCGGATTGCCGGCCTCCAGAGGAACGGGACCGCCAAGGGCAGACCGTAGTTCAGTGGGACTACCGGTGTGTATGGCAGGCTGTTCCTGACGATTCATCAGATGGTCGACGACCTTGTCCACCATCTGATATCCCAGTGCCCGCATCTGGGACTCAGACATCCCCAGCGTATCTGCCTGACTGGAAATCCGCTCCGGCTCCTGAGTACTCAACGCTCGGCTTCCCCATTTCTAAACAAGACTGATGTCTGAATTTGTATGTTGAGTACAGCTCGCGATCAATGGGCCTCAGTCCGGTGAGCAGGAATCACTCATTCACCACAACCCGCAGCCAGGTGGCCTCATACCTGAATTGACTCTCCGTGGAGCAAAAAACCGGTTGATCCTGTTGTTGACATAATCTCCGAGCTCATCAGTCAGTGATTGTACCTCAATTCGGGGGTTGGCCAGATGTCGAGTACCAGATGTTGTGGTCGCTGGTGAGGCGAATTCTGCCGGAGCATGTCAGCACGGATTACCCAGAACACCAGGACTGACAGAGCAGGACAGGCCCGATTAAACGAAAATAATTCCCAGCTTGAGTGATCGTTCTGCCGCGCGTACAGTTCCGGGTAATCAGAACGTGGCGGATATTCTTACAGAACCTTTTCTGCTGAAAGTCGTTCTGAAGCAAAGACAAACCGGCAACCTGCAGCAGGACGGATTGAGCAGTAACAGGAAGTTGCTGATCCTGCGAGGTCGATCAGGGAAGAGACGATGAACCGGATCCAATTGCGAATCTATGAGCCTCCGGCAGAAGCAACGGAGGACGTAAAGCCACCGGAAGCAGAAGAACGATGGATTCTGCCATTCTCCAGTTCCGAAAAGACGACGATCATCAGCGGCCGGATAACGCCGCCTGCTGAGCGTGCGCGGATCATTCGTGAAAACTCTTGTTGCCCGGAATGTTCGTCATGTACGGTCGAGCCGCTTGAACTTCGAGATGCGATTCTCAGCCCGCGCAATCGGCAGCCCATTCCGGGAACCGCCACCATCGTTGGATTTCATTGTGAGAACTGTGGCACCGAATGGCCTGTCTATGAATTGACGTCCCGACGTCCGGGCTAAGCCCTGTTCCTTACAACTGAGTTGGGTCAGGTAGCATCTGCCGAACAGTGACCAGGTGGATGTGATGTTCTCCCGGCCAATACAAAAAGCCGGCCTTCACATGACGTGAAAGCCGGCTTTTCTCCTGCGCCGTTGATCGTCTGAATCGAGTCCTCTATCGAACAAATCGAGCTGGGCTGCGGGAAAAGATCTGCTGCGTTTCTCGTGAGCTGAACAGGTAGAGCCTGTCGCGATACCAAAGGCAGAAATCAAGACTGCCTTTCACGGGCTCTTCCGTGTTTGTCAGCACGACGACGTCTGCTCCGCCTGCAGCTGGAGCGAACCGAGCCGGATCTGCTTCGAATTCAGCTTTGGCTTCTGCGGAACTCAGGTAGTAAGTATTCAGGCCGTAGCGGGCAGCGAACCTGTCACTACTGTCGATCAGCTCTCGTTTGTTACGAAGCTGAACCGGGCAGAATCCCTTGAACCCCTTCTGTCCGCTGCGTTCCAGAATCTGCTGACGCTGTTTGGCACGTTTCTGGGCTGGAGTCAGCTGCTTTTCCTGCTTTGGAGCGGGGGTTGTGTCCGCGATCGGTGTTTCGGTCTTCGTGACGTCTACTGGCTCTGCTTCGACAGCCGCCGGAGGATTGATGTCCGTTGGTGGCAACAGCGGAACTTCGGCTGTCACAGGTTCCTCTTTTTCAATCACGATCGGGTCTGGTGTTGTTTCAACAACAGCCTCTTCGATTTCGATGGGGTCCTGGGCCTGCGGAATAACGGCTTCTGCCTTCTCCGGCTCAGCGTTGTTGATTTCCACAGGAGCGAGCACAGCGGCTCCCTCTTCGGCGGGCGTAACGACTGCCAGTTGGTCCTTACCAGCGGAAGCCAGCTTTACAGGGATCTCCGACTCTTCATTCGCAACCGCTTTCTCTCGTGCGATCAGCGAATCGAGATCCAGTAGAACATCCTGCTTCGGAGCGGTCTGTTCCGCTTCAAAGGGGCTGACAAACCGGTTGCTGTGACCTTCCGCCTTCGCCACACCTTTTGGTGATGAGACGACTTTACTCTGGCTTGCCAGTCGAGCCGGAACACCGCTGGTGGTCAGCGAACCGTCAGCAGTTTTGTAATGCAGTGCTGGCGGGCGAGGCACGGGAGCAGGCTTCTGAGTGGCCGGTTGTGGCTCTTTCGCTTTTTCTTCGTCGCCTCCAAACAGCCTCTGCAACAGACCTGGGGGCTTTTGAGCACGCCATGCACGTCGGGCAGCGAGGCGTCTATCGCGATCTGTGCTGGATCGCTCTTCCTGAGCCTTTTTTGCTTTGGCTTCCTGGAGTTTCTGCAGCTCGGCCGAAACCGTTGACTTATCCGTCTTGTCGTCCTGGAACTGGACCTGCTCCACAGGCTTTCGAAGGCCGAACAGAGAACGAATGGGCACTGACTTGAGACCGCCGCTGGGAGCAAGTTTCAGCTCCTGAGCGTTTGCCGACCCGGCGAACTGCGAAAGTGCAAACACTGCCGACAGCAGGACTGCCCGACTGAAGACGCGTTCTTTCTTCATGATTCTTCTTCCTGAGGAGGCAAACTCGGCCTACGAAAAATTGATCCGGCTCGGTGCGAGGAGACCATGGGATCGCTACTCCGTGCATTTATCGTCTTTCCGACAGGACCCGCTCGTTCCTCCCAATCAGAATCACCCTCGTTGCGACAGATGCATCTGCTAACCGTGTGACAACCAAGAGAACCCGCAGAGTCTTCCAGGTTTGCCTTGCTTCACATCCGCGCCCTGATGAGTCAAGATCCAGCACGCAACGACATTGGACATTGTTTTCGCGGAAACTGAGCGATGGCAGATCAGAAACAGCCTGAAACACCGCCTCCGAAAGAGGTTCAAACACTGCAGCCAGGTGACTCAACACGGGTTGAGGGGCCCGTCATTGTGCAGGTGGAAACAGGCCGCCGAGAAGCGTCCGGATGGAAGAAAGTGATCTTTGCGGTGACCGTCACTTCATTGTTCATGAACGTGATCCTTGGCTACCTCTTCTGGATCGACGTGACCGAAGTAACAGGCCCGGAAAGACACGTTCAGGGAACTGAAGGTGCCTCAGACCGAATCGCCGTCATCAGATTCACAGGAACCATTTCTCCTCCGTTCACCGGGATGTGGATCAAGCAGATTCAGAAGGCTGCTGAGGACGATCGCGTTCGTGGTGTATTGATGGTGATTGACAGCCCAGGCGGACTGGTGGCTGACAGTCATCAGATTTACAACGAACTCCTGAAGCTGCGAGAGAAGAAACCGATCTGGGTACAGATGAAACGCATCGCCGCGTCCGGCGGTTATTACATTGCGATGGGAGCCGGTGAGGACGGGCGAATCTATGCGGAGCCGACGACATGGACGGGATCCATCGGTGTCATTGTTCCTCATTACAACATGAAGGAACTGGGCGAGAAATTCGGAGTCACCTCGGACCCACTGACCACCGGACCCTACAAGGATTCCCTGAACCCGTTTCGCGATCTGTCTGAACCGGAACGTGCAGTCTGGGACCTGATCCTTGCGGATGCATTCGATCGATTTGTGGGCGTCATCGCGGACGGCCGAGCAGGGCTTGATGAGTTAGCCGTCAGGAAGCTTGGGACCGGGCAGATCTACACCGCAAATCAGGCGAAGGAAAACGGAATGCTCGATGAGATCGGGTATACCGAAGATACGCTGGACGAGTTTGCGGAATCGCTTGAGCTTAAGAACTGGGAGGCGGTTGAATACGCGCCTCCTCCGAATCTGCTGTCGTTGATCGTCAGTAACGTGAAGGCTGATGACTCCATCACCAGCCAGATTATGGAAGCCAGTATTCCCAAGGCAATGTACTACTGTTCGTGGAATCCATGGGTACCCGCCAACTGACAACATTGTTGCTGTTTCAGCAGCTGCTTCACGTTCCCGTCTGCTCGCAGCCGCCGGAGCTTCCGATCGGTGGTTCATTCGAGTCACGTGACACATTAGCAAAACCTCGGGATTCAAAAGCCGACGCCGTTGAGTGTCTGCGAAACCTGCAATGGCTGAACGCAGAATTCACGGTCCGTATTTCGAATGCGGAGGAGACGGACGCGGATGCCATCGTGCGATTCCCGTCCTCCCGCCCCGGCCCTCATGAAACCGCAAACGACGTTGTTCTGGAATGGTTCGCCGCCAAAGATGAGTCAGGGACGCCCATCACAGCTCCTGGCGTAGTCGTTGTTCACGAATCAGGCCGCGCAATGACCGTGGGGCGGCTCATCGCTCGACGACTGCGACTGCGACGTGTTCACACGTTTATGATTCAGCTTCCCTACTACGGACTCCGAAAACCAAAGGGGGTCTCCATCGACAAACTCTCGTTCGCGGACGTGATGAAACAGGGCATCGGTGACATTCGACGCAGTTACGACGCTGTTCGTGTTCTGCCACTCGTCAATTCGGAGAGGATTGCTCTGCAGGGCACAAGCCTCGGAGGATTCCTTGCAGCCTCCGCATCCGGCATCGACAGGGTATGGAATCAGACCTTTATTCTGCTCGCCGGAGGCGATCTGCCGAAGCTTCTGATGACAGGTAAGAAGGAGACTGCTCAACTGCGTGAGCGTCTCGAGCGTCAGGGATTTGAAGGGAAGAAGCTGGAGGATTTGCTTTACCAGTTTGAACCCAATCGGCTGGCTCACAGAATTCCGGCCTCACGGCTGTGGCTGTTTAGTGCGAAGTACGATACGACCGTTCCCCCGGCGCACGCGGATTCGTTTGCGGCGGCGGCATCGCTTCCGGAAGATCATCACATTCGACTTCCGGCCACGCATTACTCCGGCGTGATACTGCTACCCGCAGTGCTGGACCGTATCGCCTCGAAGGTCGATGGGGTACCGCTTTCCGACGTCCAGTGAGCTGTCAGTGACCCGAACGGCTCTGGCAAATTCATGCCAGGATTCACGAGCACAGCGACAAGGTCCGGCCACTGAAGGCCACGTTTAATGAGACTGTTGCGTGATACAAGCCCGGAGCGCAACAGGAAATTGCAGCCTTCGTTGTAACTTGCTGCAACAATAGCCTTGCTGCAGGAAGTACCTCTTATTAGCGGAAGTGCGCAAGCACTCCGGCCGAACCATCTTCCGAGTTCGAATTGACCAATGCAGCAGCCGACTCGTAAGCGCGCTCGGCCGGGCGGCTCGCGCCGCTCCGCTACGATGCTGTCATTAGATAGCCGAAGGCAAAGGTAGATAGCCGAAGGCAAAGGCCTCAGGTGGCAACGAGCGGTCCGACAATGGGTTTTCCCCCGACGCCTGCGCGTCTCGGCGACCAAAAGCGACGCTGCCAAACGACTCTTGTCGACAGATGCAATTTCCGGGCAGGCAGGGGGTGCCAATGCCGTTGTTCTCCTCAGCCTACCATGTGGCGATCGGATTTAACGGGGACCCGGTTCCGCCTTCGACTGACAGAGGAGCGGCCGTCAGCAGAAACTCCCAGCGTTCCATCTCCTCAGCCTTCTTTGCCGCTGCCTGCAGATCGCAGTTGTCAAAGATGTGCACACCCATCGCGTGTAGTGTCAGGATGTGAATTGGAAAATCAACGCCCTCTACGCCGGACGGAATCACGTCGCTGGCAGCATCACTGCCCAGCATGGCAATGTCTCGTTCACGCAGCCATTCAGCACATGAGGCATGAAGACCGGCAGCACCACCGTTCTCAACACTCCATGGTCCGGCGATTGCTCGACGCGCCCAGCGTCCCGTCCTAATAAAGACAACGTCTCCCGGCTGCACTTGCACTTTGGCGAACTGCTCCCATGCTTCCAGATCTTCTGGATAAATGGCGGTTCCTGGTTCCAGAAAACGAACGCCCCTGAGCAGGGGAATATCAAACAGAATGCCGCGAGTAAAAATGCCGGACTTGGCATTTCTGATCATCAACACTTCTGCACCATCTGGTCCGACCTGTTCGCGTGAGAAGCCGTTGTACATCTTTCCCTTGTAGAACAGGTGACACAACGAATCCATATGCGTGTGTGCGAAGCCGTGATAGTTGACGCTGTAATTATCAGAGGCCCATTGACCATCGGTACCGCGACCAAAATTGATCATCCTGTGTTCGAAAGGTGATGGGTTGTCCGGAGCCTCCTGTTTCACAACATCACGAAACATGGATACGGACACACCATTCCTGACCAGTTTCGCTGCTTCGATGCGCTTTTGTGGTGTGATGAGGTTGAGTGCTCCGAGCTGGTCATCCTTGCCCCATCGCCCCCAGTTTGAGAGTTCCTTAATTTGTCGTTCAACGTCGGCTTTCGTCATTTTGTGCTTCTCCTGAGCATTGCCGGACGAAACAACCAGTGCAAACAGCGACAGAGTGACAACTGAGATTCGGGTCATGTTGAAGTCTCCACGGATTATTCGTTTGACAATGGCTGATCCGGACAAGCGCCCGGCCGTTCCTCACCATACTGTTGTGCACGCCGAAGCAACAGTATCGGCCTCCGCCGAGAGGGATATTCAATCGCAGTTCAAGGACGCTGGTACGTTTGAGTTCGTGGATCCGCTACTCGCGGAACTGGAACAGGCGTTGAACACGGACGAACGATCCCACGACCCGATCGTCGACGGGACGTCAGAGATCGGACGCCTTTGCGTGACGGCGAATAAGAAGCAGGGACTGGACCAGTTAATCCACGAGGAGGCGGGGCTTGATCCGCTCCTGACCCTCAAAGCCATTGTGCGGACGTGTGACGAAGTGCTGCAATCAGACACTCCAGATGCTGCGACTCAGCTGGGGCCGGAAGATGTGAGGTGGCTGAAACTGCTTCGGGCGATCGAAGTTCAGGATGAGCAGCAGGAGTGATGCCTCAGTCAGCAAACCATGCTGAAGGGTGGGCTTGAGGAACTCTGGACTACTTGATTTCCACGACCCGAAACGGAACCGCCGGCGAGTGGATCTGGTGCACCGTTCCATCCCGACTTTCCACAACGAACACGCCTCCGATTCTGGCCTTGATTCTTACTTTCTGGCCAGGCTTCAGGGCGATTGCACGGCCACGTCTCCCGAGCGGAGTGATCGGGTAAACGGTGACGGCCGTATCTTTCTGATTATGAAACGCAAGGTCTGCCTGCCAGCGCCCGGCATTTGGGTTTGAATGAACGGCCGGCACCATCTGCAGCGGCCGTCGTGGGTGGTCTTTCAAGAGTTTCTGCGCCAGTTCTTTGACTGTGTCAGGCGCAGTCTCGGCAATGTTTTTGGACTCTGAATGATTTGCCGTGTGATCGTAGAGTTCCGTCGCAGTTACTTTGCCGGTTGAAAACTCACGCCACTCAACAAATCGGTGAGTCCGTGTGCGAATGGCGTACCCCATATACTCAGCGTCTTCATGGCGCCGGTAGTACTGGCTGAATGCAGCCCCGGATAGCTGCGCCGATCTGTCCTCCAGAACGTCCAGCAGACTCTCACCATCTGTAAACTCCGGGCGCGGTACTCCTGCCAGTTCACAGATCGTTGGAAACAAATCCAGCAACTCAACCGGCTGCTCGCAGCTCTCACCGGCTCGCGCCATCTGAGGAGCAGAGATAATCAGCGGAACGCGAGTATCGATTTCATAGTTCGACATCTTGCCCCAGCCATTGAATTCGCCGAGCTTCCAGCCATGGTCACTCCAGAGCACAACGATGGTGTTGTCGGCTTCCCCCGTTTCTTCAAGAGCGTCAAGAAGCCGCCCGATCTGAGCATCCACATAACTGACACATGCATAGTAGCCGTGCATCAGATGTCGCGCCTGATCCTCAGTGACACGTTTTTCGTCCCAGGGTCCGGGGAAATCGACAAGGTCGACGTAATGAGTCAGCTCATAACTGTTTGACAGCGCGTACGGGGGCGTATTCGGCGTGACATTCTGGTCGGTAATCACCGGTAAGAGTTGTGGGTCGTGCAGATCCCAATACTTTTTCGGTGCGATCCATGCGAGGTGCGGCCGGATATAGCCCATCGCGAGGAAGAAGGGAGCATCCTCAGCGGCCAGCCGTTTCAGATCCTGGATGGCCATGTTTGTCCGCGCCCCGTCGATAAGGCGGTTGTCTTCCACGTCCGGCGCAGCTGTGCTGGGTCCGCGCAGATTGTTCTTTCGCCAGTCACTGGCGGGCAATTCCTGTTGAACTGCTTTGATCCGCTGAGGAGTTCCTGCGGGATACGGAGTCTGGATCCGAGGTGACTGGCGAATTGGCTCGCTCCATGACTGCGGATCAGGCGTTGGATTGTGAAAGATCTTGCCATGACTCACTGCCGTGTAGCCAGATCGTCTTAACCACTGAGGCAGCGTCACTGCATCAGGCTTTGCTTCCCGGAAATGAATTGGCAGCGTCCAGACACCCAGTTTGTCGGGCCTGAGTCCTGTCATCAGACTTGCGCGAGACGGATTACAAACAGCCACCTGACAGTGAGCATTGTCAAACCGCATGCCACGTGACGCCAGACGATCGATATTTGGCGAGACTGCGTGCTCGTCTCCATAGCACCCTAAAGAAGGCCTGAGGTCGTCGACGGCAATGAACAGAATGTTGGGGTGGCCGGCCTCATCGGCGAATTGTTGAGGCAACTCCAACATCACAACAGACGCCATCGAAATGGCTGCAAGCAATCTCAATACAGAATCCATATGTCGTTTCCTCCGTACCGGTGGGACTCGATGTCCCTGCCACTTATTGGTAATTGCACGGTATTCCCGGTATGAACTTATTTGGGGCCATTCATCATGCCACAACAAATGGAGAACACAATTGGCACCATCATCATTGGCAATAATTGGGCTCTGTCTCATCTCGGTTCAACTGCCAGCACTCGCGGACGAAGCTCGTCTTACGGACCAGATCAGGGAAACGATTTCAAAGACAATTGACCGCGAAGGAATTCCCGGCCTGAGTCTCGCGGTCGCGAAGGACAACAGAATTATCTACTCCAGAGCATTTGGCCTGGCGGATGTAGAGAACGACGTTTCTGTGACGACCGAAACTCGGTTTCGGACGGCCTCGATCGCCAAGTCAATGACGGCCACACTGATTCTGAAACTGTCAGAGGACGGGCTCCTTGATCTCGACGAAGGAGTCCAGAAGTACGTCCCTCAGTATCCTGACAAGAAATGGAAGGTGACCAGCAGACAGGTGCTTGGACATCTTGGCGGAATTCGGCACTACAAGTCAAAGTCGGAAGCATCTTCAACGGAATACTTCAACAGTCTGAAGGCTGCTCTCAGGACATTCGCCGACGACCCGCTTCTGCATGAGCCGGGGACGAAGTTTCGATACTCCTCATTCGGCTACAATCTGCTGGGCTCAGTGGCAGAAGGCGCAGGCAAAAAGGACTTTATGACATTGCTGAACAAGCATGTTCTGACACCGGCCGGCATGACACAAACGGAATCAGATGATCACTTTCGAATCATCAAACGCCGCGCTCGTGGCTATATCCGCCTCGCGCAGCCTGTTCACCAGATTCTTTCGGACAGCAATAAAGTTCAGGGGCGACTACTGAACGCTGCGCTTCATGACACCAGCATGAAGATTCCCGGGGGAGGACTGGTCTCCACTCCGGAAGACCTTGTGCGGTTTGCCATTGCTGTGAACACCCACAAACTGCTGAAGGATGAGACCGTCGGCATGATGTGGACGGCCCAGCAAACGGATGACGGCAAGTCCACAGGCTACGGGCTTGGGTGGGGCGTTGGGAACAGTGGCAGCCGAAAGACGGTCTCTCACAGTGGGGGGCAGTCGGGCACATCGACAATGCTCCACATGCTGCCCGACAGTGGCACCTGCGTGGTCATCATGTGTAACCTGCAAGGCGTCAAACTGAGAGCAGCGGCCGCTGAAATCGCGAAACTCGTCTCACCAGAGTAGGTCAGTGTTAACCCGACAGATGTCGGGAAAGACTCTCTGATGCCAGTGAATTCGATGCCTGAACAGAGAGCAGAGAGGGTCAGGAGGAAATCGAACCTGTTGTCAGGTCAAGCACTTTCATGGCCGCATTGTGGCCTGGGATGCCGCTGACAGCGCCGCCGCGTGCCGCCGATGAGCCGCACAGGAAAATGTTGGCATGGTTGGTTTCCACGCCCCATGTTCCCGCACGATCCGGATCATCCGTGAATGGCCAGGTCAGATCTCCGTGAAAGATATTTCCCCGGGGAAGTCGAAGCTCAGACTCCAGATCCACGGCACTCTTTGCTTCGACGCACAGGTCACCATTTGCATCAGTCGCCAGACAGTCCTCGATGGGTTCGTCAAGGTACTCGTTGATCCCGGCAAGAAAAGATCCCGTCGCCCTGCCGCGCAGTCCTCCGTTATCCTCGGCAAACAGCCGATACGGCATATCCAATCCAAACAAAGTGATTGTATGGAATCCCTGTTCTCGCAGGTCGGACGACAGGATCGAGTCATCTGTCAGAGTGTGGCAGTAGATTTCTCCCGGAGGCCGGGATGGGAGCGTACCGGTGAGCGTCTGTTCATACGCCTCAATCTGCTGCTGATACCCTTCATTGAGATGAACCGTACCGGCAAACGCGCTGGCTGCTGAGGTGCGGGTTGCTCTTAATCGCGGCAGGCGTTTCAGCAGCATATTGATCTTGAATCCCGCGCCTTCAACGCCGTCCTGTGTTTCACTTTGATCCTGCCCCATAAATCCATCAAGCACGTCAGCGGATGCGTTACTGAGCACGAAGCGCCCGTCGACACAAAACTCCTGTTCGTCAGTGGTGTAGCGGATTGTGCAGTATTTCGGGCCAGGCTCGATGCCGCACACCTCAGCACCCGTCAACAACTCAGCACCCGCATCGACAGCTGCCGTCGTGAGTTGATTAACAAGTGTCCCCATTCCGCCAACCGGGACCCGCCATTCTCCTGTTCCATTGCCAATTACGTGATACAGGAAGCACCGGTTCTGCAGCAGGCTTTCTTCATGCGGATGAACAGACACTCCAATGCGAGCATCCGTCAGCACGAGTCCTCGAACTGCATCGTCCTGAATTTCTCGTTCAATGACGCGACCAATGGGTTCCTCAATCAGGGCCTGCCATGCGGCTGTCGCATCCGACGGCAGGCGACTCTTCATCTCCTGACGAGTCAACAGTGGCTGGGTGAGCCCCGGCCAGACAAGCGAAGCTAACTGTTGCTGCATCTCCTCCAGATGCTGACACCCGCGGTAGTCCTGATCGTGGCCACAGAACTCACGAAACGCTGCCAGGTTGGCGCCAGGGTCATTGTTTCGAATCAACAGATCACGCCGCCGACCCTCCGCATCAACCACGGGCGTCCATGAAGCAGTCTCTCGACTGCGCAGCTTCAGGTTGAGCGATAGATCGTTAACGATCTTCCCCGGAAACAGACTGACGAGGTAAGAATAAACGGACAGTCGCGCATCGAGCCCGGAGAACACCTGCTTCGACCGTGTCGCTCCGCCAATGGCAGAGTTTCGCTCAAGAACAGCGACTGACAATCCTGCCTTTGCCAGATAGCACGCAGACACCAGGCCGTTGTGCCCCCCTCCAACAATCACCACATCATAGTTCGTTTGCTTCGTCATGTGCGGATTCTGACACGTTCGACTCGTGACGCAACCGGTCGTTTGCCTACTGACGAGCAGTGACGCGTGATACGATCCTCACTTCATTACTTAGGGAGTATTCTCATGTCGCGATTGTCTCGACGTTCATTCACATCTGCACTGGCGGCTGCTCCGGCGGCTCTCGCTGCTGCTGCCAATCCGGTTGTCCTGCCGGATGAACGAGTGCGAATTGGGGCCATTGGTGTTGGCGGTCGCGGAAGAGGGATTACTCAGAATGCGGCCAGGTATGGCGATGTAGTCGCCGTCGCGGATGTTGATTCTCAGCGAGCGGGCGTCAGTGCGGAGAAGTATAAGGCGGACGCTGTCGAAGACTATCGCACCATCCTGGACCGCAAAGACATTGACGCCGTCGTTATTGCCACTCCAGACCACTGGCATTCAAAGATCACAATCGACGCGATGCTGTCTGGGAAAGATGTGTACTGTGAGAAACCACTTACACTGACGATCGATGAGGGCAAGCAGATTTGCCAGGTTGTACAACGCTCAGGCCGGGTCTGTCAGGTGGGAACTCAGCAGCGCAGTGAGTTTCGCCTGTTCTTTCTACAGGCTATTGCCATGATCCGCGACGGCCGGATCGGACAACTCAGGAAGGTCGTTGCATCGACCGGAGGCGGTCAAACGGGAGGCCCGTTCAAGACGGCTGCTGTGCCGGGGCATCTGAACTGGGACATGTGGCTTGGGCAGGCACCGAAGGTTCCCTACACGCCGGAGCGCTGTCATGTGAACTTTCGCTGGTGGCGCGAATACGCGGGAGGTCAAATGACCGACTGGGGCGCTCATCATGTCGACATTGCGCTGTGGGCCATTGGTATCCCGGAAAAGGGACAGATGAAGATATCGGGCAAGGGAGACGTACTTCAGGTCGCCAACGGTTACAACATGCCCGCTCAGTTTGATGTCACCTGCACCATGCCGAACGGGCTCCCGCTCCAACTGGTCACCGGACAGCGTCAGGGCATCCTTTTTGAAGGTGACAAGGGTCGGTTCTTTGTGAATCGGGGAGGGATCTATGGTGCTCCTGTCGATGCCCTGAAGGATTCGCCCCTTCCTGAGAACGCGATCAGCGATGTCTACGGAGGACGCCAGCCCGGAGATCATATGCGGAACTTCTTTGAATCCATTGCCTCACGCAAACAGCCGATCTCGGACGTGTTCAGCCATCATCGTGCAGTCTCTGTTCTGCACCTTGCTAATCTCTGCCTGCTGCTTGGTCGAGAGCTCACCTGGGATCTGGCGACCGAGCAGATCGTCGGCGACAAAGACGCACAACAACAACAGTCTCGTGAACAGCGGAAGGGCTATGAGATCACGGTGTGACGAGTCCCCGGCGTTCCTCGTCCGTAGTCGCCGCTACACTTCGAAAGACTCACCAAACTGAGGCACAATTGGCGGATGATCACATGTGTCGGCGATGAGTTCCGCCAGTGCTTCGGCTCCGCCCTGTTCGCCGTGCACGATGAAAGCATGCCCACAGCCGCCCTGCTTCTGCATCTCCCCAAACCACCAGCGGAAATCTTCAGCGTCTGCGTGCGCCGAGAGTCCGGATATTGTTCGCACCTCGGCATTGAGTTCAAACCGACGACCAAAGATGTAGACATGCTCTCGGCGATCTACAATCTGGCGACCGAGTGAACCTTTGGCCTGAAAGCCGATGATCATGATGATGTTGTCAGGATCGCCCACGGCATTTTTGAGATGATGGACGACTCGACCGTTCTCACACATCCCACTGGCTGAGATCACGACAAATGGTCCCGGTCGCTTGTTAAGTGCGATACTCTCATCACGACCACGGGTGTAAGTGAGCCCATCAAAGTCAAAGACGTCGTCGTCGAACTTCAGAGTCTCCTGGACGTCTTCGTCCATGAACTCCTGGTGATCTCGATAGATTTCGGTCAGGCGGGTCGCCAGCGGGCTGTCGATGAAAACGGGAACCCGACAAAGAGTATTCTCGTTGCGTAGTTCATTGAGCAGATAGACGAGCAGTTGTGTTCGCCCCAGGCTGAATGCGGGAATGATAACTTTCGACTGACGTTCGGCTGCGAGCGAAATTACTTCCTGTAGTTCCGCCTTTACGTCTCCGGTGTCCGGATGGATGCGATTCCCGTAGGTTGACTCGGTGATCACAACGTCACAGCGTTCCTGAGGCACCGGATCATTCAGCAGAGGTTTGTCTCGTCGCCCAAGGTCTCCCGTGAAGATCAGACGGCGCCATTCTTCGCCGTCGAGGATCTCGATCTCCGAGATCGCCGAACCGAGGATATGGCCGGCATGATGAAAGCGAACTCGGATCTCCGGGTCGATGGTCTCCCATTTGCCAAACGGCACGTAACGGAATCGCTGCACAACTTCCCGGGCTTCCTCCTCCGTATAGAGCGGCTCCACAGGTCGGTTTTCTTTCGCGGACCGATAGGCAGCGTCTTCCTTTTGAATCTTCGCACTGTCACGCAGCATCATGGACGCGATGTCGGCGGTCGCCCGGGTGCAGTAGATATCGCCTTCGTAGCCCGCTTTGATAAGCCCGGGAAGGTTGCCGCTGTGGTCAATGTGGGCATGGGAGAGGATGACGGCATCGAGTCTTCGGGGCGCGCAGTGGAACCTGGCGTTTTTAGGCCCGGTCTCTTCGTCTCGGCCCTGAAAGAGTCCGCAGTCCAGCAGCAGGCGGCGGGATTCTGTTTCAACAAGGTGCTGGCTGCCGGTGACTTCGCCGGCAGCTCCAAGAAATGTTAATTGCATAGCTAGACGTTCATTCACACTCGGGCATAGCCAGGGGCGTTATTTGCGGGCGTTCAAAGGGGTAGCAACGGCCGTATTTGTCCGCGCGGACGCCCTCAATTGAGTCGAACTCTCTGGTTTGGCACAAATGGTGAAATATTTGGGGGATCACGTCCAGGGCAGGTGATTCCGGATCACTCTGAGTTCTGAATCGATAAAATCCGGCTGTGGCCCTTTGTTTGGGCCGAAAACCCTGTCAAATTGCGGTAATTCTGGCAAACCGGGAAATAGCGGTCAGAATTGCACGAACATTTTCGACCTGATCTGCGGTAGTGGGTCAGCGACCCATGAACATCCTGATTTCAGGAGCCGAACGTATGAAAAACCTGCCACGACGGATTGAACGCATGGCACCATTTGCCGTCGCAGCGTTGATTTTTTGCCTCACACCTCAGTTGAGTGCTCAGGACGACGCCGAGGCGGAAGAGGTGGATGAATCGAAACTGTCCCCTGTCGCCTACATCAACCACAAGGTTCAGCAGGGATACGAAGAGAACGAGATTACTCCGTCGCCGATGGCAGACGATGAAGAGTGGCTTCGTCGCGTCTACCTTGACATTGTCGGTCGTATTCCGACTCTGGAAGAATCCAAGAATTATCTGAAAGATGAGAGTCCTCGTAAGCGATTCTCTCTCGTAAGCGACTTGCTGGAGAGTTCTGACTACATCCGAAACCTGACAACGGTCTGGAGCAACAACTGTGTTGGTCGAGGAACTCCTCGGGGCAACAACGCTGCATTCAGCCGCCGTGGTATGGAGAAGTTCTTCCGTGAAGCATTTGCGAAGAATCGCCCATGGAACGACGTGGTTGTCGATCTCGTCGCGAGCGAAGGTCACTGGGAAGAAAACGGAGCCGTCAACTTTGCTCTGGCTCAGATGCAGATGGACGACGATGCCGTTCAGTTGACCGCCAAGACAACTCGACTGTTCCTTGGCATGCAGGTGCAGTGTACTCAGTGTCACGACCACCCCTTTAATAAGTGGGAGCAGAGCCAGTTCTGGGAGTTCAACAGTTTCTTCCGTCAGGTTCGAAACCGAAACGTTCAGCGAACCAACCCCACGACTGGTCGTCGTGAGCAGGATTATCGAGAACTGTATCTTGTGGACTTCGAGGGTCCTGTCTTTTACGAAAAGCGAAGTGGCCTGATGCAGGTTGCCTTCCCCAAGTACGAAGGCAAGGCAATTGCTCCAGACTCATTCGACCGTCGCAAAGAGTTCGCTCGCCTGCTTGTCTCAGCTGACAACGGTGAAACTCCTCTGATTGCCAAAGCATTTGTCAACCGCACGTGGGGACAGTTCTTCGGCCACGGCTTCACTCGTCCGGTCGACGACATGGGCCCGCACAACTCGGCCTCCCATCCGGAGCTGCTGGACCGTCTGTCAGAAGAATTCGTCAAGACGGGCTACAACGTCAAAGAGCTGTATCGCTGGATTGCTGTCTCCGAGCCTTATGCTCGATCCAGCAAATTTGGTGCAGACAACGAAATTGACAATCCCGGTGCTGGCGAAATGCCACTGTTCAGCCACATGTACCTCAAGTCCATGCAGGCTGAGCAGCTTTATGACTCACTGATCGTTGCGACAAACGCTCAGAAGTCTGGTCGAGGCGGCTGGGATGCTCAGGAAGCACAGCGACGTCGCTGGATGCAGCAGTTTGTTGTGGCCTTCGACAACGATGAGAACGATGAAGCAACCACCTTCAACGGCACAATTCCTCAGGCTCTGATGATGATGAACAGTGAACTCATCAACAAAGCTGTGAGCGCTGAGCGAGGCAGCTTCCTCAACGATACTCTGAGTGCTCGCGGAAGTGAGACAGAGAAACTGAATGACCTGTACCTTGCAGCTCTGACGCGACGTCCCTCACGGAACGAAGCACGAGCTGCTCAGACTGTGATGAAGGCGTACCGAGGCAACAAAGTGGCAGCGTATCAGGACCTGTTCTGGGCACTGTTGAACTCGAACGAATTCATCTTTAACCATTGATCCTTTCGCGAAGCATTCTGCTTCGCTGACTATCCGAAACTCTTCGAACACTCTTTTTTTCCGGGAGACTGACCATGGCACTTTGGAATAACTACGGCATGGATCGACGTCACTTCATGCAGCACATGGCGGCTGCAGCGGCAACGATTCCTGCAATGAACTTCCTGTCACACGTACAGGCCAACGCGGCAACGCTGAAAGAAAACAACAAGTCCTGCATCCTCATGTGGATGGGCGGTGGTCCACCAACCATTGATATCTGGGACCTGAAGCCCGGCACCAAGACGGGTGGTGAATTCAATCCCATTCAGACAGCTGCTCCAGGTGTTGGCATTAGTGAGCACATGCCGGAAACAGCCAAGGTCTTCAAGGATCTGTCCATCGTTCGCTCAATGAGCACACGAGAAGCAGACCATGGACGCGGCCGTTATTACATGCACACCGGCTTCGTTCCCAACCCAACTGTCGTTCACCCAACCTTCGGTTCAGTTGTGAGCTACGAACTGGGACGTAAGCGTTCTGCTCTGGAGATCCCATCCTTCGTTTCTGTCGGTGGTGGTTCCGGTCAGGCTGGTTTCCTCGGCATGACTCACGCACCATTCGTCGTGGGTACTGACGGCCGCATCAACAACGCTCCTGGTGATGAAGCCAAGAAGCGGCTTCCGGGTCGTCTGGAAATGCTGAAGGTGGTTGAGTCCAACTTCATCAACTCCAAACGTGGTGAGCTGCCAGAGGCTCATAAGGATGTTTACAAGAGTGCTGTTAACCTGATGACTTCCCGTCAGATGGCAGCGTTCAACATTGAAAAGGAAGATCCTTCACTGGGGCTGCAGGCGGAAACCGAAGCCACCAAAGCGATGTACATGGGTGATGGTGCTGGCGGCATGGGCGGAAATGGCTTTGGCCGCAGCCTCCTGATGGCTCGCCGACTGGTTCAGGTTGGTGTTCCGTTCGTCGAAGTGAACCTCGGCGGTTGGGACCTGCACAATAATGTCTTTGCAACGCTGCGTGATCAGCGTCTGCCAACTCTCGACCGTGGTATCGGGGCTTTGGTCAATGACTTGAAGCAGCGAAACATGCTGGACGACACTGTAATCGTCTGGATGGGTGAGTTCGGCCGAACGCCTCGCATCAACCAAAACGTTGGTCGTGACCACTGGGCAGCCAGTTGGTCAAACGTCATCGGTGGTGGTGGCCTGAAGAATGGGCAGGCTGTTGGTGCAACCAACGAAGACGGTACTCGCGTTGCTGACAACAGCAAGGCATACCTGCCGGGCGACATCTGGGCCACGGTTGCATACGCAATGGGTATTCCTCTGAATACTGTCCACACATCCAAGCGTGGACGTCCGATGAAGCTCGCTAACGGCGGAACAGCGATCAAAGAACTGATCGGCTAGTCGACGCTGTTCGAATTGGAATTGCGACGGGGTCCCGATCACTGATCGGGACCCTTTTTTGTCCCAGGTCTGCAGACTGCCATGTCAAAGAGTTCAGACAATTCGACTCGAACACCGGATGAACACTTCATTAGAGAGTTCACTCAGGCTCAGCGACCGTTGTATCTGTTTATTCTGCCGTTGACCGGAAACCCGACCGACGCTGATGAGGTTCTTCAGGAGACAAACCTTGTCGTCTGGGCCAAGTGGAACCAGTTTCAGTCCGGAACAAACTTTCTTGCCTGGGCTCGGGCAATTGCCCGACTGGAAGTTTTTCGGTTTCGCCGCACCAAAAAGACCAAAGGTGCAATCAACGACGAAGGATTGCTGAGTCAGATCGCGGAACGGGCTGAGGTATTGAGCGACCAGACGGATGCACGACAGCGGGCGTTGACGATGTGTATGGAGCGACTTCGTCCACGAGATCGGGAACTGATTCAGATGAGATACGCTGCCGGGCAGAACGGTGACCGGGTTGCCAAACAGCTTGGTCGTCCTGCAAACTCTGTTTACCAGTCGCTCAGTCGAATTCGCCGCACACTGACCGAGTGTGTTCAGCACCGACTGTCGGAATCAGGAGGAGTGTCCTGATGGATGCCAAAGAAGAAGTATTTCGCATTGTCGGCCTGATGGTCGAAGGTCAGGCGACTCAGGATGAGATTGAACAGCTGACTGATCTGTTGAAATCAGACCAGTCGCTGGTGGACATTTACACTCAGTATATGTGTCTGCACAGCCAGCTGACCTGGGACACGGCACACACGCAGCACTCTCTCCCTGAGACAGAAGTGCCCGCTGAAGTCCGTGAAGTCGCAGTCACAGTCGCCAGACGAGATACGCAACGACCATTGAGAGCCGCCGTCGCGGCTGCTGTGGTCGCGTGCGCTGCAGTCCTGCTTGCCATCCCGTTTCTCGTACCAGGTGACGAAGGCAACGAAGTCGCGGACAATGATCGAGTTACCCCAGTCGACAACAGGCCTGAGGTTCAGCCGCAGCAGCCTGAAAACGACGATACTGATCTGACTCCGATTCGTCCGATCCAGGTCACTGAAAACACCAACAGGCAGAATGATCCTCGCCATTCGACAGAAGTCGTTGAGAATCATCCGCGGGAACCACGGTTGAAGGACGGATTTACCGACGCCGAAGTGATTGCATCCATCAACAGACTGCTGCACAAGTCGTGGGAAGAGAATGAACTGACCCCTGCCCCGGTTGCTTCGGACTCGGAGTTTATTCGCCGTGCAACACTGACGATTGCCGGCAGAATTCCGACCCTGCAGGAATCCCGGAAGTACCTGTCATCGAAGAGTCCACGTCGCAAGACAGAATTGCTGAATGATTTGCTCGCCAGCACTGCACGGGCAGATCATCTGGCAACCATCTGGACCAACCTGCTGGTAGGCCGCACCGAGCGCCGAGGCGTAAATCGGGAATCACTGTTCGATTTCCTTGCCGACTCCTTCGAGGATAACACTGCATGGATCGACATCACGGGGGACCTGATCACGGCGACCGGCCGCAACGACGAGAATGGAGCGACCAACTTTCTGCTGGCTCACCTCAATAACGAGGCGACTCCGGCCACTGCCGTAACAGCACGGTTGTTTCTTGGTGAACAGATCAGCTGTGTACAGTGCCACGACCATCCGTTTACAAAGGGAATTCGTCAGGAAGACTACTGGGCACTCAATGCTTTCTTTAAGGATACTGTGCGAGAAGTCGTGCGGGAGCCGCGTCAACAGGGACGCTATATGACCTGCCGACTTGTCGACCGACAGCAGGTCGAACGGATCACTCATTTCGAAGCTCGAAACGGTGAGCAGCGAGCCGTGCTTCCTCGGTACGACAACGTCACACTACCGGCATCCGATCAGGAGAGTCGCCGACGTCGTCTCGCATCTCTGTTGGCTCGGGATTCAAACACAAAGATCTCGCGGTCCATGGTGAATAGAATGTGGGCCCACTTCTTTGGATACGGCTTTACCCCGGCGGTCGACGATATGGGACCTCACGCCGATGTCAGCCACCCGGAGCTGCTGGACCTGCTGACGGAAGCGTTTGCGAAATCTGATTACGACCTTCAGCGGTTGTCGCTCTGGATTGTCAGCAGCGAAGCCTGGCAGCTTTCCGGTGCATCCACGGGAGACCGAGATGTGCCCGAACATGGAGAGCTACCCCTCTTCAGTCGTGTCTATCCTCGCAGAATGTCGCCCGAACAGGTCTACGAATCTGTGCGTGTCGCCATTCGTTCTTCTTCCGGGCAGTCATTAAGTTATGACTCAGGGGGCCTGCAACATCGCAGAGAATGGGTGGGCCAGTTTGCTCAGAATTATGACACAGATGAAAACGACGAGTCGGTTAATTTTGAAGGCACAATTTCCCAGGCCCTGGTCATGATGAATGGCGTTGAGGTGGAATCTGCCATTCAGATGGCCACAAAAGCCGTCCTGACTGAGGTCTCTCCAGCGCCAGCGAAGGCACTGGAAACAGTCGCTCTTGCAATCCTGAGTCGTGAGCCAACGTCTGCTGAAGAAAAGGCATTTCGCCGACACCAGATGGTGCTTGCTCGCCAGATGCCGGGACCGCAGGTATTTCCTCGTGCTGTTGAGGACATGATGTGGGCATACCTGAACAGCAGCGAATTCGTCCTGGTGCAGTAAAACGCCCCGGATCGCTTTCCCCGGCTACCAGCACGCGGTGCCTTTGGGCAGAATAACGATTGTCCGGTCGAATATTTGACACGGAAGTCCGAATAGCACTTGTCTAACCACCTCATGGACCGTGTTCATGCCTTCATCGTCTTCAGAGAACTGGCAACTGCCTGTTTTGTTGTGCGCAGCGCTGATCTTTGCACCGATGGTCGGTTGTACGCCTGATGACTCGGACTCGGATCAGTCCGGTGAAACGGATGGAGAGCAGTCCGACACTGACGATGGGGATACAATATCTGAACTCGCGGATTCCGCCTCGGACGCACTCAGCGACACCTGGGATGTCATTGTGGAGAAGACTCAGTCCGGACTCACGGTCGTGGGCCAGAAGATGTCTTCCGGCGCCCAGACAACCATGGATGCGACGAAGGCCGCCTGGGTCTGGTCGGCCGATCAGTCGGCTGAGGGTTGGGACTGGATTGTTGAAAATGCGGGTGACGCCACGGAATGGGCCAGGGACACGGCAGCTGACACCTGGGCCGTCACGAAGCAGAAAAGTGGCAAAATGAGCCTGTGGGTGAAAGTGAAGGCAAAGGGTGGCGTTGCATGGGCCAGGACAGCGCTGCCCGAAGCGTGGGAGGTCACGAAGGACGCAGCTGGCAACGCATGGGTGTGGGTTGGAGAGCATAAAGTCGAGATGGCGGTCGCAGCTGCAGTCGTGGCGGTAGTCGTTGCAGGATTAATTGTGGCGCCCGAAGGAGTCGGTCCGGCTGTCGTCAAGGGAGCCGTTGCCGGAAGCGCATCTCATGGCGTCAGGTTTCTGGCTGCGGCATGGCGAGATCGCGAGAGTACTGAGGAAGGTCAGTCGCTCGGCGAAGCAAGTCGGGACGTATTCATGGCCATTGGGAAGTCAGTTCTGACATCCTGTGGCTCTGAGGTGCTGGGCAGTATTCCCGGCGATGCGGAAGCGTAACAGACATTGCGAGGCGGCGCTTGATTTCGGTGCACAACAAAGGTCTGATTCTCAGGTAACCCTGTTTTCCTGAGGACGCAAATGTTTCGACTCCTGATTCTCTCTCTGGCACTCGCTGTCTTTCCCGCACTACCGACGCCCGCTGCTGATGCGCAGGACTCTAAGAACAAGCCCGCGGCGAATGCCGGAAAGCCAAAACAGAAAAAGCAGCCCGGTCCGTTTCGCTGGGTGAATCCGCTTAAGCAGGAACTGCCTGGCGTGAAGCATGCCACGTTTCGCAGCCCGTCCATGAAGATTGATGTCGGGTATTGCCTTTACCTGCCGCCGGAGTACTTCGAGGTCGCTCACAGTAAGAAGCGGTTCCCAGTGGTTTACTACCTGCATGGTGGGCGACCGGGCAATGAGCTCAAGAGCATCAAACTATCGACACATATTCACAAACAAATCACTTCCGGAAAGGTCCCGGACATGATCTATGTGTTTGTGAATGGCGGCCCGGTGAGTCATTACAACATGCCCGAGCGAAAAAACGCGATGGGTGCGGACGTATTCATCAAAGAACTGATTCCGCATATAGACAGGACTTACCGCACAATTGTCGAGCGAAGCGGTCGGGGTCTGGAAGGTTTCAGCCAGGGAGGCCGCGGAACGACCCGACTCATGTTTCGGTATCCGGAGTTATTCGGCAGTGCCGCACCAGGCGGGGCCGGACACGCGACCGAGAAACGGATCAGTGAAGAAGATGGACGCGAGAGTGAATCACTCGTGTTTCAGCCGGGCGACAATACCTACGATCTCGCGAGAAAGTACGCGGCAACTCGAACGCCCGCACTGCCAATCCTGATTCATGTCGGAACGAAGGGGTTCAATTATGAGAACAACCTTGCGTACATGAAATTTCTCGACTCGCTAAAGGTGCCGTATCAGAAGCTGATCGTTCCGGACGTGCCTCACAGTGCGGCACAGATCTACCAACAGGAATCACTTACTCTGATGAGATTCCATGCCCGCAATTTTGGCCTGATTGACTAACCGCCGCCCGAAACCGATTCGAGTTGGCCGGAATAGGAGTCGCCCGTTTCAAGGGGACATCGACCGGCGTTCAGCGCCGCCCTGATCCCACCAGCATACGTTCTTCTGAATCTGTCTCCATTGCTGGCCACTGCAAACGGATACGCGCGCGGAATCATGGTGGTTTGTTGGATTCAGTGCGTGCTGGCTGCTGCTGATTCCCGTGTTATGTTTACTGCTGGGAAGGCGGATCACATCGGGCGCAGGGAAAGCCGTGACGGTCCTTTGGGTACTTGCCTGCGGGATGCTGGCGCTCGCGTTCAACGGGTTTGCCTTTTACACGTGCTACGCAACGGTTTAGACGCGTCGACTGAAACGTCGTCAGTAAACGACGAGACACAACTTCGGGCCGCGAGCGGCGGCAGAAGGGGGGCAGAGCTGTCGCCGCTTCGCGGCTGGTGACAACGGAGCGGGGCGTTCTGCGGCTCTCGCCCGCAGCTATGTGCTATCGCCGCATTCGCGGCTGGGATGATATGTATCACGTCAATCGAAACGCGCCAGGCTGCTAGCGTTTTCGCTGATTGTCCGGATGCTCATCGATCAGCTGCTGGTAAACCCGTCGAGCGTGATCGTAGGCTGCCTTTGCGTCAGCCTGTTCATCAGCTGCGTACGTTGGCTGCTTTGACTTCCAGCACTGTTCCACTCCGGCGAGACACCATCGAGCACTATCAACTGTCCCCCGAACAGGTTTGTCACCGACAACGACATACACAGGGTTCGTGTGAGCATTCGGGAATACTCGAATTGTGGCCCACCCGCTCTGTTCGAACTGATGTTCAAATTCCACTTTGCGAATCGAGCCATCGGCTTTCATGCTTTTGCTGGCCACTGGGTAGCCATTCACGATGAGTTCAACCAGCACGTACCCCACCTGATCGATCAACGCTGCTCCGTCCGTTGAGAGACGCACGCGTCCCGGCCTGCCGAGGCGCAGTTCGCTGCCATCGACTCCAACATCCACATGCCTGTCCGTCTTGATTGCGTGGGCCTGAAAATCCAGCAGGTGACACCGGCCGTCGCTCACATAGCTGCGCCCCGCGCCGATCGATCGGACCCATTTGTCGAACGTGAGACGTCCGTCTACCTTTGCATAGACGCGACCAATGCCAACTCGTTCACCACTCATGCACGGAAAGTCCGTTTCGCCGCTGGCTGCAACTCGAAACCCACAGTTGAGCACGTGGTACCACATGTTCCACTCGGCCACTCTTTCTGTATTCATCGTTGAGATGAAATCCACAGCGGGAACGGGCTTGCCATCTGGTCCCGGCACATTGTGAGTCACATCCATCACAAACTCGTTGGCTCCGATCCCGTCGTAGGCGGGCACAAAGAAGTTTGGAATCGAATTCAACCCGTCTTTGCTGGGAGTATCCGGCAGGCGACCGATCGTGTGAGTCAATCCAATCGAAGAATGCGCCGGACCGCAGACTGCTCCCTGACGCTTAGCCCACTTCAGCGTATTCAATCCCAGTGTGGGCCAGTGATCCTTTGACTCGCCTCCAGGGTAAATCTGTTCTTTCAGATTGAGCAGATTCAGATGACCGGACGCATGAGACCCGAAGCCGGAAACCTCCACATCGTAGCGCAGCGTGTATGGATATTTTGACTGCTCCGCGACTTCCCCGGTGAAGAATCGTTTCTGAAAGTCAAAACATGGTCCCCATGTGAGGCAACAGCCAACTTTCAGGTCCTCGCCCATGATGTGCCTGATCATGTCCGCCGGCTCCACCCCCTGGGTTGGATTCTGATAATGGAGACAACCCGCAGCATGAATGTGATGATCCCCCGACCACCATCCCGCTCGAGATGGATCAATCCAGCGATCGACTCGATAAACCAGTTCCGCCGGCTCATCACCCACTTTCAGTTCTTTGGTCTCACCGATTGTCTCGGGCCCCCGGGAACACCTGATCGTGTAGTCACCAGGCGGCAGAGAAACGGACTCACCGTCACCGCGATAGATATGCCGCTGAAAGAAGAAGTCCGGAGCAAGCCGCTTCGATTGCGTGGGATAAATCTGACCGGCGTCATCACGGATCTCAAAGCGCGCAAACGCTGGCAAGCCGTCCGCATCGATGACTCGAAACGTCACCTTTGACGCTTCCCTGCAATCGAAGTCCAGATTCAGTCTGGCTCGGTTGGCGATCTGGCCGGCCGAGACCAGATCAATCCAGTCAATTCTCATCGTTCCGGGTTTGACCAACGGGTCGAGGCGAACGCCGGCAAGCTCTCCTTCGGAATGAAAAGGCACTTCGTACAGATGTTCCTTCCCGGGTTCCAGCAGAAAATTGGTCTGCCGCTGCCCGGTTGGTTGAGGAATCTCTTTCGTCCACCAGAACAACTGCCCCACACCTTCAACGTCAGTCTTCGCCCAGAACCGCAACATCATGGGGCCGGAGGGCGACTGGACCTCAGCTCCCATGAATGGATCGTTGCCGGTAGAAGTTATGTTGAGAGACCCCTCATCCATCTCTATCTCAACCTGATTCATTTCAGACCAGCCGTCCTTGCCTTCGTCGAACCTCCACTCACGAATAAGTGCACCTCCCTCGTCGGTACCAGCGCTAACACCAAACTCGAGCAGTCCCTGTTTGCGGCCGGGATCGCGGCTGTAGATCTGTACGATGCGATATTCGAGTTCCAGCCCGCTCAGGTCAGCTTTAAGAGGTCGTCCTTCGAATGATGACAACTGCATCCAGCGCGATTTTACCTGATCGGCAGGAGCGTGCGGCAGTGGCTGAGCATTCGGGCTGGTGATCTCAAGTCGCTTTGTGTGACCAGGACGGTTGATCACTTTAATGAGGAATGTCCGCCAGCCCTGCTCCAGCAATTCCGAAGCTGCCTTGCCCCGTGTGACAGCAGGAGGCCCCGTCCGGCGGAGCGAAACCGCAGCCAGGCACAGGGGATCCAGAAGTTTCTGAATGCGCCCGGCCAATTGTTTCGGATGATCCGTTGATCGAAGTTTTTTCAGTTCATCGGTCACCTGCGTCGGAAGTGGACTGCCAATATAGTCCATTGCATCGATGAGGCGTTGAGTCGACGCCAACAGGGGCTGTATCTCGACCGCTGAGACCTGAGGCAGCCGAGATGCAGAAGCTGACGTGGATGGTATGGAGTTGGCGTCTTCATCCTCAGCAGCAGCCGCGTCAACTCGTGTCTTCCAGAAGAGGCGAGCATTTTCGTGAGGCTCAAGAACAGATCGCAGTTCCCGCTCATCGTTGACCGTCGCTCGTATTCGATCGATTCGTTCTTCGACCCAGTCAAGGAAGAACTGAGCCGAGCTGCGGCTCACTCTCAGTTCGCCATCCGACGCTGCGACGTACCATGGAGCCGTCGATGCGAAGCGAAAAGTGTGGTCAACATCTGAAATGGATCGCACAAGAAACCACCCAGGCCCTTCAAGCGTCAACCGTGCCCGAAGGTTCTGTGAAGTGTCACCTGTGCAGCTGATCCGCTGCGCGATCTTTCCATTTTGAATGACCTCAATCTCCGAGACAGGGCTGGACGACACGAGCGAAATGTTGAGGTCAACCTGTGTTCCACCTGCCGATTTAAACTCATAGCCTGGCGGATGTTCATTTGCTGAAACACTGAGTAATGGACCGTTGGTTACGAAGCAGCGTCCCTTTGCAAGCCCCTGGAACCACGATTCAGGAGTCAGCTTCTCTTCGCCGAGATGGACATACACCCGGTTGTACCCTACGGGATTCGGAAGCACGCCCGAGGCGCTGCCCGCGGACGGCGGGATTTTCAAACCGGCATCGAGCGCGTGATAATAGATCTCCTGCGTCCAGAATCCGTTGCCACGCGGCGCAGGCAAGCGGCCTGCATTCCGGGGCCGGCCCCAGGCCTCGCTCTCAAACATCTGGCTGCGGCACATGTGGTTGTTGGCCAGACCAATAGAGTTCATTTGCCCGGACGCCAGCCATGTCGGAACGTCCCACCAGAACGGTTTCTCGATATCGATCCACACGTTGGGGTTGAGGCCATGCGCTTCGCCCACAAACTTCATCGGCGACGGAAACTCTCTGCTTTTGACGCTCAGGTTCAGCGGAGTGTCGAGCCCAAAGTACAACAGAGCGCCCCCTTCCCGTTCATCTTCTCCTGCACAAACCTGATAGACACGATGGCCGTCAAACGTCTTTGTCGTCTGTTCGACGGGCGGAACGTTGCCTCCTCGGGCGTTCCACCAGTCAATGACCGGAGCAAAGTCCAGGTCTTCTGCCCGCATCAGCAGCTCAATATCTTTCGCGGGTCGGTGAACGTGGAGATCTCCGCTGTACCATCCATTCTGGCGGAGGGAGGAGATTCTTCTGAGCGTCTCTTCAACCTTCTGCCCATCGTCGCGAAGGCTCAGTGTCCCGGTAACGGGCAGATACTCTGGCCCCCGCTCGATTTCGTACTCGTAGTCGCCCGTCGGAAGTTTGAGGACTGCCTTACCCGGACAGACAAAGTGGTCCGACCAGAATGGCAGGCCTTCCGGCCGCTGAACCTCACCTCGCTGGTTCCTGAGGTGAACCCGACAGGGAATCAGACTGCCCTGTTCGTCATCAACCCGAATCTCAAGACTCTCATCGGCCACAGCCCTCGGACTCAGTGCCAACGCCAGAACCAGAATCACACAGGACACAAGGAAGTCTGCACACTGTCGAGGCATGAGTTTTCTCCAACCCGGAACTACACCTGGCACCAGACAATGCAGCACTGTCTTCGACCAGACTCAAGCATATCGACTCCGACCAGCGCATGCATCGGAAGCGCAAAGCGGCTTCAGAGAGGGCTCTCAGCTCTCAGTCAGCGAACAGCTTCACGGCGGTAAAGCCCACCGCGTGGGACTCCCGGACGGATCCCTTCGGGGCCTGATTGCATGCCGTGCAGCAACCGCAGTTCTGCGGCTCGCCGAGCCGAATTCCGCGGGCGATCATAGTCGCGAGGTCGTAGTCCCAGTTCCGGTCCAAGATCCGGAACCGGCAAAGGATCCTGAATCGCAAATGCTCGCTTCTCAGCCATCGGATGAGCAGGATACGCAACAGGCAGCCTTGAGAACTGAGGCGTCGTACACCCAGTCATCATGAGGCACAGAGCGAGCAGCAGCGCAGCCCGAAGCATTTTCACTGAGGAGCCGTGATGGAGAGTTTGTTGGTGCAAGATTCCCATCCCGTCAGTTCGTCAGAACACCTTCTTTGAGAATCAGATCTGGCGGCGTCCCGGTCACCCTGAATCCGCGACGGTAGACCTCATTGCGTCCGCTTCGCAATATCATCTGATATTGCCCGGGGAGCAGGTTTGATCCGATCGTGTACACGAAGTTGTACCGGAGCATGTCTCGAGTCACGATCTCAGTGGAGTGTTCGATCACGTGATCCTCGGTATCCATAAGAACACACTCGACCACCATGTCCTCGTGGGGAGGATTAAGATTGCACTGAGCAATCATCAGTTCACCGTAGGTGAATTCGGTCCGACGGTTGGCAAGCTGATTGCCGATCATGACCGTTCCGATGTCAAAGCTGAAGAACTTGTCCTTTTCACGGACTTCAGCGGCTCCGTTGATCATGTGCGAAGCCCGCTCTGTGTCCATCTCTGTCAGCCTCATCTTTCCGGAGGCTGAGACCCCATAAATGTTGAACAGACGCTCGCCCTCAGTCATTGCCACTGAGGCTACGGCCAACAGCAGTCCCCATGTGACAAGAGCAGGTGACCACGACGGGATTCCGGCAACTGTCTTCTCAAATTGAGCACCAGCGGCCGCAGTGAGTCGAGCAACGGGTTGAGTTGCCCGCCAGCGCCGCAGAGTGCTGCGGATCCGAATGAAGTCTTCTTCCGTGATAAACGCCAGATATCCGGAAATGCAGATCGTCGGAAAGATGTATAACCCCAGCGTGACCCAGGTCATAAAGTGAAACATCACTCCAAGTCCGATCATCAGGACCCGAGTTCGCTTCTGGAAGACCAGGAATGCAAACAGCATCTCCCAGACGACTGCACAGTACGCACTTACAGGCAGAATCCATGACCAGAGTGCCATCTGCTCGCCAACGGGATTGTTGTAGTTCCAGTTGCTGAGCATCCAGTATCGCATCTGCTCTCCGGTAAAGAACTCGGCCGTCTGAATCTTGGTCACAGCAGCGCCGAAGTACACGAAACAGAACAGCAGTTGAATCAGTCGCGCTGCCCACACCGCGGTCTTCGGTGGCGGCTGAGGCAAAACGTTCTTTCGGCGATTCAGAATCGCGTCAACTGACCAGATCATCCCTGACTGAGAAACGGTAAGCAGGATCAGGAGATGAGTTCCGATGACGCTGTACTTGGTCATCGTGCCGATCGCATCCAGCAGGTTGAAGTAAACATACAGTGGTGTGGCGATGAGGAACGACAAACGAGTGCGAAACCCCATCGAGGCAAACAGCAGACACAGCAGCATTACGCCATACAGCGGAACTGCAATTGCCGGAGAGAAGACCGGCAGGACGTTTCCGTTGCCGAAGAGTTCGAACAGCTGAGTCGGAGTGCCGTCTGATGTAAACAGTTCTCGCACGCGGGGCAGCCGAAACCACATTGGAACCGAAACAGCCAGCGGAACCACGATGCGAGCCAGCGCGAGCCCAAACGGTGTCTCTTCACGAAAGAAGAAGTCGTTCAACAGATTCGATTGGGGTGTTTTCTTCATTTCTGCATCCATTCAGAAGCTGAAATCTGTTCCAGTCTCAACTCAGTTTGTGCTCAGCCCAATGGCAGACTCATTCTGCGTTCGTGGGTTGAAGAATGTGTTATACATGCTGGTTGAACTGCTGGCCTGTTGCCTGATGCGAGGGTTGTCGAATGTCGACGCCATCCGCTGGCGCGCGAACCAGTCCTGATACGACTGCACAGGCTGCCCGTTTGCAGCACACACGGCTCTCAGGTTGAAGTAGGAGACTTTGTCCTGCTCCTGCTCGAAATATTCACTGTAGAGTTTCGGTGGCAGGTTGTACTGCTTGGGCCAGACCTCCTGAACAATGAACACTCGGTCAATTCGTTCGTGATCTGTGTGGGACAGGATGTTCTCGACATGTCGCGACAGCATGTGATTTGTATGGTCATATTGAATTCGCCCACGGTGGCCAAAGGGTCGAAACTCGCCCCATGGCTCTTTCACTTCGTAGTACTTCCCGCTGCTGCCTTCGGCAATAATATGGGTTTCCTGATCCCATGCACTCCAGCCGCAGAACATGTCCCACACGACGAAGTAGCTCAGCGTGTTGCCGCAGATTCCGACGCGGAGTGCATGGCCGACAATTCCAGCCCCCATGCAGCAGGCCCAGGCCGCGATAAATGCGCAGGCACCAATCTTTTTCCAGCGAGACATGACCCAACCTTCCATGGAATGGGCGTGAATGAGAGACGTGAGTGAGAGGAGGAAAGGGGACTGAGAAATCCCCGCCGGCAGAATGGTCTGAAGACGCCGCGTAGAAGCGGAATCTGCCGGATATTCCCAAACAGGTCAATATGAAGTTGGCCGGGGAGACGGACTCAGGCTGACGTCAGCGATTGAGGATCAGACCACCGTTTCGCGTGGTCTTTAACCGGTACTCTTTTCCTTTGTACTGGATAATGACTTCCGTCTGCCCCCTGGCAATTTCAGCAAAGTCAACAATGGGTGGCGACGGTCGGGCTGACGTCTGAGACGTGTCACTGGGTGGGTGAGACATTTTTCCGAGTCATAACTTCGGAACTGTGCAGGTTGGAAAAGGCTGCACTGTCTTTCTCCCCTTTGCGAATACGGCTAGATTACTGATACTGAGTCTCAGTGTCAAGTTTGTTGCCCGGATGCCGCCCCTGACTGAGGCTGGTCTCGCAGGCCCCTGACTAGACGTCTACCACGATGGTCATGGAGCCTGTCTCGGAATCCTCCGTAATCTGACGGATCTCACCGATCTGGGATGCCTTCAGTCGCAGAGCTGCTGCTGTTGCTCGGTTGACGGCCCTGTCGAGCTCCGCTTGTACATCCCGCAGATGCCCTTCCAGCTCATCTGTGGCCTGCTGACGCAGCTTTTCATTCTCCCGGTCAGCGGCCGCCTCAAGGTGTTTCTGAGCCTCCTCTCGAAGACGCTCTTCCGTGCGGATACGACCTGCTTCCCCAAAATCTTCGTCCCCCCATCCGTGGTGCGTTTCTTCGAGCTGAACTTCTTCGCTGAGGTCTGCAGATACTGTCACTTCATCCGTTTCGGTGTTCACCGAAATTCGGACGTTTCCGTCCTGCCGCACTATGGACCCATCACGCTCCTCAAAACCCAGTTCCACGAGCTCTGAGGTCAGGAGGGCAGTCATGTCCTTTTGAGGAAGAATCTCCAGCAGTTGCAACTGTGTGCTAACATGATCGGACCCGCGAATGACGGTTCGCAGTGATTCAGAAACGCTGATGCGGTAGGCTCGACTCATCGCGGTATCTCTCAAAGGCGGCAGTAGGACCGAATCATACGACCTGTGCCATCAAATCAGTAGAGAGCATCTTCCCAACTTCGACTGAGAACTGGACCTTTCCATGGCGAGCGAACAATCACCCGTGCGGTCGCCGGTTCGGATTCTGCTGACATCGGCGCTGTGGACCGGTCTGCTGGCAATTGGCTTTACGGGCCTGGCCTGGGGGGTGGGAGGTCGGAGCGCGGCGGAGAAGACGGCAACAGCGCTAATACTTCCGGCTGGCTTCACTGCGTGGCTAATGACGTCGGCTGTTGTCTGCCTGATGCGACTGCGGCAACGTGGGGCCGCCTTTCTTCTCTTTGTTGTGCTGACCGTATATTACGTTCTGAGTTCTCCGTACACCGGTACGTTCCTCGGCCAGCAACTTGAGGCGCAATGGATCAGCTCTGATCCGCTTGAAGAAGAACACTTCGGCGCGGTCGTCGTCCTTGGAGGCGGTGTCTCAGCAGGAGGCAACGGCCGCAGCCAGGGCAACTCCGCCGGGGATCGCCTGATTCTCGCGGCGCAAATGTATCACGCCGGCCTCACTGATCAGATCATCTGCACAGGCCGCAGGATTGAGAGCCTCTCTCATGGAGGTGACCGGCATCCAGCTGACAGAGCACAGGAGCTGCTGGAAAAGCTGGGCGTTCCAAAGAACGTCATCAAAATGTCGGGTGGCAGAACGACAGCAGAAGAAATGGCGGATCTGGGACAGCAGTTCGATGCCGACAATTCACGTGTCGGCCTGATCACATCGGCATGGCACATGAACCGAGCGTTGCGACTGGCTCATCGATGTGACTTTAGACCTGTTCCTCTGCCGGCCGGCTTTGTGCTTGAAGAGGCTAAAGGAGAGCCAACAATGGCGCTCAGGTTTCATGCGTTGATTCCGTCAGCTGATGCCATGCACATGACTTCAATGCTGCTCAAAGAGTATCTCGCCCAACTCGCTGGCAGGTGATTCTGACCGGGGCCACTGGCTCCGACAGCGCAGTGCGGTTTTGAGATTGCTGCAGCGTCTTCGGGGAGACAACCGGCGAATAGGCTGGTCACCCGACGCTGGATCGGAAATTGCATTCGTTGGCGTAAGTCGTTGGCAACAATGCTTTCGTAATCTCAGTGAAGCGGAAATGTCGTCCGGCTAAATCCAGCTTATTCGCGGAGCACCGCAGGTTGCCCGGCCCGGCAATCTTATGAGTTGGAGCAGTTGTGATCGTTTCGAAACTGGAAAGTGGTTCGGCCGGAGTGCTTGCGCACTTCCGCTAAGAGGGCGGAGGTCTGAAGAAAGCCTAAGAGATTATCCCGAGTGAGCCGAGCACAGCGTAGGCGACAAAGACCACATACAGCACGCACATCACCAGTGCCTTAAAACGTGTGATCTGTCGTTTGTGCCACATGATTGCGAGATTAACGATTGTCAGAAAGACCAGCAGGACCCGGAGTCCAACGATGCCAGGAATCGGCTTTCCGTCCTGTAGCAGACTCACCGGTTGCCAGTCAGTCAGCCATGAGTTGACCAGCAATGGAATCGACAGGCAGATGCAGATATCAAAGATGTTGGAGCCAAAGGCGTTGGATACTGCTCCGGAATCATCACCCCGTCTCGCGGCGGCGATTGCAAGGAATGTGTCAGGTACGGACGAAGCTGCAGCAGCCAGGATCACGGCGACGAAGAAGGTCGGTACTTCGAGAATTTCTGCGGTTTCAATCGTTGCTTCCACGAGAAAGTAGCAGGCGGCGGCCGCCAGAAGCGTGGACACAACCAATACGGCCGCAGTCGACACGCCGTTCAGTGGAACGCTGACATAGCCAAAGAACAGACCAGCCGTGTCTTCCTCCTCGTCGTCATCGTCTCCCTCTCCTTGTTCTTCCTGTGCTTTCAGGACAAAGTTTGCGGGGAGTCGCAGTCGCTGTTCTTTGGCTGACGCGACCACATCCTGAATCGGAGTGTCCGAACCATGCTCTGCGAAGTATCCATTCAGGAAGTCCATTCTCTTCTGATAGCGACGAGCGTCAAAGTACAGCTGTCCGATGTAGAAGGCATAGAGAGCCAGCAGACACACGCCCATCCACCACATCATGTTTTCCTGATACAGAAACATGATCAGCAGAATCTGAGTCGAGAGAAACCACACGCCGTCGCGAGAAATTACCTCATCCTCAACATCAATTGTTGGGCGTGACGGACGGGCAAATGAAATCACCAGCGCGCAGAACGCCGGGATCAGAATCATGTTGTAGACGGCGCTACCGGCACAGGTCGCAATCGTGGATCCGTAGCCCTTGGCTGCGGCCGCTGCAAGTTCTTCATTCGCCGCACTCCCGGTGTCGCCACTCACTGCAGACAGAGCCGCCACCACAAAGAAGATGCCGCTGAACAGTTCAGGCATCGAACTGGCCACGGCGTCCAGCGTTGCGCCACGTACGGAACCCGGGAGACGAAACCGCACGCCTACCCATTGAGCAGCATCCGCAAACGGATCGCATACCTGCCAAATGACGACCGAGATCACACACACCTGCAGCATTGTTTGAGGCAATGCCCACGGGCCGTCCGGCTGGCTCAACTGAAGCACCATGAAAACTGCCCAGACCGCGCAAATTACAGCGGATATGATGAGGGAAATCCGGCTTCCGCCTTCGTTCTTTTCGTCCGGGAGGTCTGTCGGATCAACGCTCATGGCAGCCGAAACTAGTCGACATGAACAGTGGAATCAAAAGAAGGGCTACGGATTCCACGAAACACGGGAAAGTTCAGAGAGCCTGAATCCTGAGACCTAGCCGGTCCGTTCGTCCTGCAGACGCTGCAACTTCGCTTTTAGCTCGGCGTCAGACGGCACGGAACCATCCTGCTGATGCTGCCGCAACTGCGTCGCGAGGTCGTCCATGAGAGGCTGGATTTCAGGGACGTCAGCGGCATCCATGCGGTCCGGAAACATGACACCATCGAGGTGATCGTATTCATGCTGAACCACTCGAGCTGGCATGCCCGACAGATCCATCTCAAATCCCTGGCCGGACAGATCAAATGCCTCCACAACAATCCGCTCAGCGCGCGTGACCGGCCCATAGATTTCCGGAAGGCTCAGGCAGCCTTCTTCGCCGGTTTCGCTGCCATTTCGCTTCAGAATCTGTGGGTTGATGAAGACCTGCTCAAGTTCACGCTCTTCCGGATCTCCGGATGGATTGATCACGAACAGACGGTAGGGCAGCGCGACCTGATTGGCAGCCAGCCCAATCCCACGAGCCGCGTACATCAGCTCAAACATCTGCTCAACCCATGATTTCAGTTGAGCATCGATACGGGTGACGTCGCGAGACTTCCAGCGCAGAGCCGGATGGGGGTGATTGACGATACTGAGTTCAGACATGGTCCGACGGCAGAATCAGGAGTGGTGCAGGAATTCAATTCAGGAGTCGCCCGCTAAGGCGTCCGACTAAAGTATTTGTACCAGCTCCCCATCGAAATTCATGCCTGATCCCACGTCCGTGCGTCATTCCCCGAGCTTTGCCACTAGTGGGACTGTGAAATGCAACGAGGCAGGTCAAATGACCTGCCTCGCACTGATCGAAGAACGATGATGGGTTACGCCCCGTTGGTGCCACCCGATTCTCCCTCGCCACCTCTGTCTCCATCCGCACCATTCTCATCTCCGCCAGCGGCGTTGGCGTCTACAGGTGAATCACCTGAATCTGAATCACCTGCCTGATCGGCATCATCCGATGCCACTGCCGCAGCTGGATCTGCATCGGGAGACGCGGCGGCTGCTTCAGTAACCAGCCACGGGGCGATAACGAGTGCCGTGACAGAAACCAGCTTCAGCAGGATGTTCAATGCAGGTCCCGACGTGTCCTTGAACGGATCGCCGACGGTATCACCGACGACGGACGCCGCATGAGCATCGCCGCCTTTTTTCACCACTTGATCACCAACCGTGACTTCGCCTTCAATCATCTTTTTGGCGTTGTCCCATGCTCCACCAGCGTTCGACTGAAAGATTGCCAGCAGAACACCGCTGACAGTCACCCCGGCCAGCAGACCGCCCAGCATAGTCGCATCACCAAGGAAGCCGGTCAGAATCGGAGCAATGATGGCAAGGAGTCCTGGCAGAACCATTTCTTTGAGTGATGCCTTAGTCGAAATAGCGACGCACTTATCGTATTCCACTTTCTCCATGGCATCGGCCATCGCATCCTGCTCTTCCAAAGTCCATTCGCTTTGGCTGATACCTTCGTTCTTATTGCAGATCCCCAGAGCATGCTTAAGCTCGGGGATACTCGCGAACTGTCGTCTGACCTCAGTGATCATTTTCCGAGCGGCACGTCCGACAGCCTGCATTGCCAGTGCTGAAAACAGAAATGGCAACATCGCTCCCAGCAGCAGCCCCGCCATAACTCGTGGCTCAGCAATATTGATTTGTGTGATCTTCGCGGTAGCCATGAATGCGGCAAACAGAGCCAATGCTGTAAGGGCGGCGGATCCAATTGCAAACCCTTTGCCGATCGCGGCGGTCGTATTCCCGACTGCATCGAGTTCGTCCGTTCGATTTCGAACCTCCGGAGGCAGGCCCGTCATTTCTGCGATTCCGCCGGCGTTGTCAGCGATCGGACCATAAGCGTCCACAGCCAGCTGGATGCCTGTATTGGAAAGCATACCCACGGCTGCAATGGCGATCCCGTAGAGTCCAGCCATTTCGTAGGAACAGATAATCGCAATCGCGATCAGGATGATTGGAATTGCAGTACTCAGCATCCCGACGCCCAAACCGGCAATGATGTTTGTTGCGGCACCAGTGACGGACTGATCCACAATCTCCCTGACGGGCTTTTTGCCGGTGCCCGTGTAGTACTCAGTCACAATGCCGATCAGGATTCCGCATCCCAGCCCAACCAGGGTCGCCAGGAAGACTCCTGTCGAACTATAGAGATTGCCATTGAAGGTCCATGATGCGGGAAGGCAGGACTTAATGATGGCCAGGCTGGCAATGATCATAAAGCCGGCCGCGACAAGTTCACCGCGGTTGAGAGCTCGTTGTGGACTCGTGGAGTCATCGGCGTGAACAAAAAACGTGCCGACCACGGAGGCCAGAACACCGGCTCCTGCAAGAAACAGAGGCAGCAGAACAGGAGCGAGCCCCTTCATGGACTCACTCAGCTCAGGAGCCCCAAAAGACAATGCGGCTCCCAGAACCATGGCTCCAATGATTGAACCAACGTAACTCTCGAACAGGTCTGCTCCCATACCAGCGACGTCGCCCACATTATCACCGACATTGTCAGCGATCGTTGCCGGGTTGAGCGGATGGTCTTCAGGAATCCCTGCCTCAACTTTTCCGACGAGGTCTGCACCGACGTCTGCCGCCTTGGTGTAAATTCCACCGCCCAGACGAGCGAACAGAGCAACTGATGAAGCTCCAAACGAAAAGCCAGTCAGCACGTTGATGCATTTTGTAAGTTGGTTTCCTTCTACGCCAAAGTAGTAGCTGTAACAGATAAAGAGCGTTCCAAGGCCAACGACACCAAGGCCAACCACGGTCAGCCCCATGACTGTTCCGCCGGAAAACGCCAGTTTCAGGGCCGGTCCAATCCCCGTCCGAGCCGCATGAGCTGTTCGAACATTGGCCTGAGTGGCAATCCGCATTCCGAGGAATCCGGCGAGGCCGGAAAACACAGCGCCTACTGTGAACGACAAAGCAATCAGCGGATGCGAGTCAGCTCGGTTACCCGACGCAAACAGAAGTGCGCCAACAACAACGAGGAAGATCAGCAGAACACTGTATTCCGCCCGCAGAAATGCCATCGCGCCCTTTAGGATACGCGACGCAATCTGCTGCATCTGTGCGGTACCGGATTCCTGTCCAACTACCCACCAGTATCGATAGGCACTAAATGCCAGCCCCACCGCACCCAGCACTGGAACACAGAACGCAATAGGTGACATCTTCCGATCCTTGACGTATTTGACGAGTTAGTTTTGATCAACTTTTGAGCTGCACGATCAGGAATCTCCCTGTGACGGTTCTTCCTTGGCTCCAGTGCCGGCAGTTCAAGCTCCTAATGCAGTGTGTTAACCTGACACGTCAAATCTGACCAGCCTTGATGCTAAACGTTTTGCTGACCCGCCGAAACAATTTTTTTACCCGAATCCGGCCTGAGTCTGTCTTGCAGTAAATTCCATTGCATGCTCTGACACAGACCGTATCAATCACCAATAGTTCACGATCATTTATGACGGCCCGCTACTATTGTTCTAATCTCACTGATAACAAGGTGACGCTCTCCCAGGCCGAATCTCATCACGCCATCCATGTCATGCGAGTCAGTGAAGGTGACACCATCATTCTGTTCGATGGACACGGCACAACGGCAGAGGGACAGATTCGGAACATCACGCGCCGCGACGTCAGTGTGGAGGTCGTCTCGAGACAAACTCACACACGCCCCACAGGAGAACTCCACATTCTTGCTGCTCCGCCCAAAGGCGATCGTCTGCGCTGGATGATTGAGAAGCTGACTGAATTGGGTGTCACGGCATTCCGTCCGTTGACGACGGCGCGATCAGTCAGACAGGGAGCGAACAGAAGTAACGAGAAACTGAATGCTGCTGTGATCGAAGCGGCCAAACAATGTGGCCGAAACTGGCTGATGGAAGTCGGAGAACCCATGACGCTGGATGAGGCCTGCAGCATGGCTGCAGAATCAGACCACCGGATCCTGGTGGCTCACCCCAGTGGTGACTCTTTTTCGCCGTCTGGATCGCAGCAGAAAACCACGATGCTGATCGGCCCGGAAGGCGGCTTTTCCGAAGACGAAATCAACCTGCTTCGTCAGGTCGGAGTCGTGATCGTTTCGTGGCCCGGCCATATCCTGAGAACTGAAACCGCAGCCATTACGTTCGCCGCGTTGGCACTTTCAGAAGCCACACCGTGAGGTGGCGTGACTTCGCAGAAATCTCACGGATCCGGGAATTCTGGCGAATCCCAATACCGTCAATCCCACCACCTGAGGGCTATCTCAGCATCGGCTTTTGGACTGGTTCGATGGACCAAACTCAATCTCCGGCCGAAACCGAAATCCGTCAGGCCCTTCCCCCGCCTCACATGCCGCATCAGCATAGTGCAGCTGGATGGCCCGTCTGCGAAACTGAGTTTGATTCTCCGGCGTGAAATGAAGCAGCTCGCCGTGAAATACCAGTGCGTCGCCGGGATTCAGGGGCACCGCGACGATCTCCCGCTCATCCGGAATTACATCACTCCCGTATTCATCCCCCGGTCCACTATGAGCCTGCAGTCCCCCGTGGTGAGACCCCGGCACGATATGCATACACCCATTGGCGACGGTCGCTGGATCGCAGGCAATCCAGAAGCCAACCACCTTCGAAGGCGAAAGTCGAAAGTATGCATTGTCCTGATGCCAGACCTTAATTGTGCTGACGCCCGGGCTCTTCATCAGCAGCATCGATTGAGCAAGCCTCAGATGCTGACCTGTTAATGACCGGGCGACATCAAGAATGGCTGGATCGCTCGCGAGGTCGCGAAAGAAAGAGTCATGCCTGGCAATGCGAAAGAGCTTTCGGACCCCAAGTTCAAAGTCAGCCGGCTGCACCAGCCCTTCGCGGACAGCAGGCTCAATCTGAATCAACTCATCCCGGAGCTCGGACCGATGTTCACAGATCCAGCGAATACGATCAAAGACATCATCGACCCTGCCTGAAGAGATCAGGTCACGCAACACGATGTAGCCGTCTGCGGTAAATCTCTGAAGAGCACTCTCGTCCATCGGGCCCCTCAGACGTGTTACTCGATTGCAGCGGCCGCACAGGTAAACTCGAGCCGCACGGACACCTTTCCGTCAACGCTCACCTTGCCCCTCATGAAGAACGCATTGGCCAGCCGCTCAGTGAGCTCCGCTTCCAGAGTCAACGTCTCACCAGGGCGGACGACGCGGCGAAACTGAGTGTTGTTCTGACGTGTCACCACCGGCACAAGACCGTCTTCAATTTCTGCGGTCTGAGCGATCAGTACGGCGCCGGCCTGAAAACAGGCTTCGCACTGCAGGACACCCGGAAAGATCGGCTGCCCGGGATAATGTCCCGCAAACACCGGCAGATCTTCGGGCAGGTACTTAATTGCCACGATTCTGGTGTCTGTCAGTTCCGTGACTTCATCCAGCCACAGAAATGGTGAACGGTGCGGGATGCTGGCCTTAATCTGTTCGAGATTCATGAGTTGCCCGACGATCCCAGCTCAATCTTGAGCTCTTCAATCTTCCGGTACAGACTGGAAAGCCCCAGCTTCAGTCGCTTCGCAGCTTCCTTCTTATCCGGACACTGTTTAAGCACGCGGGTGATGTGCAGCCGCTCGTAATGCCGCAGTGCCGATCGCAAATCGTCGGTATCGGGAAGACTGGCGCCGATCCCAAGCAAATCAGGTGGCAAATCAGACGGTTGAATCTCTTCGCCCTCGCACATCATGACTGCTCGCTCAATAGCATTGTCGAGCTGGCGAACGTTGCCCTTCCAGTGAGCAGCCATCAGTGTACGAATGGTTTCGCTGGTTGCCCCGGTCACTCGCTTGCCCATTGCTTCTGAGTGACGCGTCATGAAGTACTCGACCAGTTCCGGAATATCGTCGAGGCGTTCACGCAGAGGCGGAATCCGAATCTTAACCCCGTCGAGACGATAGAACAGATCTTCCTGGAACTGCTCATCCGACACTTCACGCATCAGGTCACGAGATGTGGCCGCAATGATGCGAGCGTTCACTTTGACGGTCTCGGAAGCTCCAGCCGGCATGACTTCCTGGTATTCGATTGCTCTCAGCAGTTCTGACTGAGTCCCCAGTGGCAGTTGCGCGATCTCGTCGAGGAATACGGTTCCCTCACCAGCCGTACGGAAGAGGCCCGGCTGGCCACCTTCAACACCGAACAGCTGAGCTTCCAGCAGTTCGACGGGCCTTGTCCCACAGTTGACTGCCAGGAACTTCTCGTCCTTGTTTGGACCGGCTGTATGGATCTCGCGAGCAAATAGCTCTTTGCCTGTCCCTGTCTCACCCACCAGCAGAACGTTTGAATTGGTGGCCGCCACTTTACGAATGGTGTTCAGGGTATCCTGAAGTACTCGGCTGCTGCCGATGATCTGGTCAAAGCCTTCCCGGCGTTCCAGGTCTCTTCGCAGACGCTGGTTTTCAAGATAGAGATCCTGAAACTTGAACAGTCTCTTCAGTCGATTCACCAGCTCCGCAAAATTGACTGGCTTCACCAGATAATCAAAAGCGCCCGCAGTGAACGCTTCCACTGCATTCTCGACGGTGGCGTAGGCCGAAATAATCAACACGAACATCCCGGGATTGAGGCGATGGAGTCGCCTGAGCAACTGGACGCCGTCGCCGTCCGGCAGTTGAACGTCACAGATGCCGACGTCGTAGTCTCGCTCACGCACCATATTCAGCGCGTCGGTCACGTTCGCTGCGGTCGCGACCTCGAACCCCTCTCCGGAAAGAAACTCCGACAAAGTTTCACGGATGATGTCTTCGTCTTCGACGATCAGGATCGACTTGTTGAACAGATTGGGATCGGGCACGATGAATCCTCTGACTCAGGGAAATCAGAAACGAAATCCGGTCTCCGAAGCGGACACACAACCCTGCCGTCTCCTTGCAAAGGTGCCGGACCAGAGCATTTCATTCCCGCAGAAACACGTACGGTTTCTCTTTCGCGAGATAATTGCAGCCTGCAAACTGCGATTCAATCCGCGGTGGAAGGAAACCACGGACTTCGGTCGATTCCCCGTGGTAATCCGGACCGACTTTACAAAACTGAGGCTTTCCGATGGAATCGAGTTCAAATCCCGGGGGGCAAACCGGAGCAACTCTTGGTAGGGTCTTGTCTGAAATCTCTGATTTCCCTGAATTTCGGGCGGCAATCTACCAGGAGTGACCTCAATGAAGAGTCGTGCTTTCGCTCTGTTTCTGTCAGCCACAACTGTCTGTATGGCCAGCCCCGCGGACCGGCTCGAGTTTGGTCTGAGCGACTATCGAGGCAAATTACATCAACTCAGCGACTATGAGGACTCGAAAGTCGTTGTGCTGGCGTTCACCGGAACAGAGTGTCCGCTGGTGAAACTGTATGGCCCCGTGCTCTCGCGCATGTCGGACGAGTTCGCAGGAAAGGGAGTGACGTTCCTTGGCATCAATGCCAATCGACAGGATTCACTGACGGAGATCGCCGCATACGCTCGCCGATCCGGAATTCGATTTCCAATCCTCAAAGACCTCCGAAACAAGCTGGCGGATCAAATCGGCGCGACTCGTACTCCGGAAGTTGCTGTTCTCAATGAAAGACGTGAAGTGGTCTATCTTGGGCGTATCGACGATCAGTACGGCTACACATTTAAACGCGCAGAGCCGATTCATACGTGGCTGAAAGATGCAATCACCAGCACGCTTGAGGGAAGGTTCCCGGCCCAAAAGCAAGTCCCTGCAGAGGGGTGCCTGATTGGCCGTCAGCGAAAGACAGACAATAACAGCCCAATCACCTACACCAGCCACATTGCCGGAATTTTGAATCGTCACTGCGTTAACTGTCACCGCCCTGGTGAGATTGCTCCGTTCTCACTGACCGACTACGAAGAAGTTGCAGGCTGGGCGGACATGATTCGTGAAGTGACCCGCGACAACCGAATGCCCCCGTGGCATGCAGATCCGGCTCACGGCGAGTTCGCCAATTCACGTGTTCTGACTGCCGAAGAGAAGCAGCAAATCGACTTGTGGGTACGAGCCGGTGTCCCTGCAGGTGATCTGAGCGATCTGCCCACGCTGAAGCCAAAAGCCGAGGGATGGCAGCTGGCGTCTCAGCCGGACATCGTCATTGATATGGGCAGGACGTTTAACGTGCAGAGCGAGGGAACTGTTCGGTACAAATACTTCGAAGTGGATCCAGGATTTAAAGAACACAAGTGGATTCGTGCGGCGGAGCTGAAGCCCGGCGATCCGGAAGTGGTCCATCACATTCTGGCATTAGTACGCAAGCCGGGACTGGACCGCCGCGGTCTCGCTGGAGGCGGCGAGTTCCTTGCCGCTTATGTGCCCGGACTTCGGGCGGCTCCTTATCCGAAAGGCGCGGCAAAGTTTGTTCCTGCCGGTTCCAAACTGATCTTTCAGCTGCACTACACGCCGATCGGAGAGGCTCGAAAAGACAGGAGCAGGATTGGCCTGTATTTCGCTGATGACGATGAAGTCGAAAAAGTCGTTCTCACTCAGCGGGCATCAACTGGTGGGAGATTGAGGATTCCTCCGGGGGATTCAAACTATCGAACAACAGCCAGTACTGCGTCTCGATACTCATGCGAATTGCTCGCACTGATGCCGCACATGCATCTGAGGGGCAAGTCGTTTCGTTATGAACTTGAGCATGCAAACACACGTCAGGTCGTGTTGAACGTGCCGCAGTACGATTTCAACTGGCAGACCGTCTACCGACTCAGGGAGCCCATCCAGATCAGCCGCGGGACACGCATGCTTTGTACGGCCCATTTCGACAACTCGACCGAAAATCTGAACAACCCTGATCCCGCTCGAACGGTCACATGGGGTGACCAGACCTGGGACGAAATGATGATTGGCTACTATGACATCGCAGTCGATCGTAGTCAGCTGCCAGCGGAGACATTTGAGCAACCGAAGAAGCCCAATCATCGTGAGCCGACCGAGGAAGAACTGAATGCCCGAACATTCCCACTGCTTAACCGCTTCGACGCTGACGGAGACGGAAAGATTCAGAAGACTGAAGTGGACAACAATTACCAGTTCCTGTTCCGTCGCCTGGACTCCAACGACGACGGTGAGCTGACTCGAGCCGAGTTAAGCAGACTGCCAGCCGTTCGGAAAAAGAAAAACGAACCGTAAACTGACTCAACTCAGACGGGCGTCCCACAATTGACTGGATGCGTGATTGCAGACTGCTGTGGCATCGCAGCGCAAGCAGGTGACTGCACCTGGATCGCCTCCCCCCAAAAAAGAAAAAGCCGGCGCTCAGCTGACCGCCGGCTTTTCGTTGCACCAAAAGTCAGTCAAACAGTCGCGCCGATCGGCTCAATTGTCTGGTCAAGTGCTGAAACAATCGCAGGTACGATTTCCTCCGCCTGTCCGGACGGAATCTGGCACGTGCCTGCAGCAGTATGACCACCGCCACCGTGCTCGAGGCACAGAGTGCCAACGTCTGTTGGGTTCGTTCGATTCAGGATCGACTTTCCGATCGCGACCACAGTCGTGTCCGGCACACGGCTCTTCAGCAGATGAACCGAGATGTTGCTTTCTGGAAAGAGCGCATAAACCAGAAATCGGTTGCCGGAATAGATCGTCTCTTCGTTTCGATAGTCCATGACCACAACGTTGCCGTACACGCCGGAACAGCGGGCAATCTGCTCAAGGAAGTTCTCCCGCTGTGAGTTGTAAAGGTCGACTCGTTCCTTAACGTCAGGCAGGGCAAGAATCTGCTTAATGGAATGAGTGCGACAGAAGTCGACCAGAGCCATCATAAGCTGGTAGTTTGATATTCGGAAGTTGCTGAATCGTCCGAGTCCCGTGCGTGGGTCCATGATGAAGTTCAGCATGGACCAGTCACGGGGAGCAAGAATTTCATCACGTGTGAAGCGAGCCGAGTCAGCCTTGTCGACGGCTTCCATCATTTCCAGACTGATCCTGGGAAATCGCTCAGCGCCACCGAAGTAGTTAAATAAAACTCGTGCCGTTGAATCCGCGTCCGGGTCAAGGATGAGGTTTTGTCGAACCACATTTCCATTGCGGACCGCCTCACTGCAGTGGTGATCAAAGCACAGGTGACAGCCTTCTACATACGGCAGGTTTGTGATGATGTCGCGACTGGTCACTTCGATCAGCCCGTCCTGCATATCCTTCGGGTGAACGAACAGGATGTCATCCAGCATCTGCAGTTCACGCAGGATCGCTGCGCAGACCAGACCGTCAAAATCACTGCGTGTAATGAGTCGGTATCGAAATGCTTCCGTTGCCATGGGATTGGCTTTCTGAGTGAAGACAGCAGAAAATAGTGGCCCAGGGAGCGCAGCCCATTGTCTAAAACTAGCCCGTCGTTGAAGAGGCCGTCGAAATGGGTACCGGTGTGCACAAAAAACATCTTCTGTCCGGATAGACTGTTAGAGACAGCGCGATTGTGAGGGTCGCAGCGGCAGCTGTTTCAGCTTCTCCTGACGTGATTGAAGCCGACAATTACAGGTCAGTTCCTCCGTCCGGCTAAGTCAAAGACACGATGAACGTAACACAGAAAGTCGAAGTCCATTTTCATCAGACAGACCGGCTGTCAGTGATCCACTCATCCGACACGAACGCCGAGGCCGACGAGCAGTTCGGTGAGATTGCGCTGACGATCTACAGCACCATGAAAGTGCTCGGGAATTTGGGGGCATCAAAGCTGACCGCAATGGTTGCTCAGGTGCTGATCGACGGAGACAGAACAATTCCAGTGTTCGCTAACGGGTCTGCGACAGGAGGCTTTGAATTCCTCAGGGAACCCGCAGAAGCGAAACGCAGGATCACGGCGACTATCGAACTGACCGAATCAAACGTCACGTTCCGCCATCGAAACAGGGGCTTTGGCCTGTTGTCTCGCGGACTCCAGCAATCTGCGGCAATCTCTACACTCGCACTGATTCGGTACTTTGCCATCAAGCGTGCAGACGATCAGGCGTACCTGAGCTCACTTGCAACAGCTGCGGTCAACTGCGGAAAACATGCAGCATTCAGGAAGAAGGACCGTCTTGCCGTGAGTGCTGAAATCCTGATCGCGACGTTTCGGGATCGCTACAGCTAAACAAGGTTTCAGCCAGTCGTAATGCATGCCGGGGCATACCGTTTCACAGCAGCAGGTTTCAAGGGCGCATGAAAAGGCCGCACCTGAATCCTTAGGTGCGGCTTTGTTTCATTACCGGAAACTCCGCGGTCACGGTGGGGACGGGAACTGTGCGGAGTGTTCCCGGCAGACCGTTTAGTCGACCGTTGGTTTTTCGGCAGGTCCTGTTTCTTCTCGTTTGATGGCGTCGTAGATCTCTTCGCGATGTACTGTGACATCTCGCGGGGCGTCAATTCCTAATCGGACCTTGTCGCCTCGGATTTCGATAACCATCAGAGTGATGTTGTCGCCAATTACAATCTTCTCATCTTTTTTTCGACTGAGTACCAGCATGATAAACCTCGGTCAATCTTTCTTCTTGAATGATCGCCGCCCGTCCCCAACTCGGTCCACTGCGACACATGCAGTAAACAAGGGCAAGCCGTGCCAAACAGAACGCATCCAGTTCGCCTGGTGAGTCCTTCAGGTTTGAGTCTATGAAGCTTTTTCGGCCGTTGGCGATGAGTTTCTGCGAAAATTGCCGCTGGCTGATGGCCGCCACTGCAATGTCCGCCGGTTTGTTCCGACAGCAACGCTTTTAGCGGGCCGGTTGTATCGATTAGAGAAGCCAGGCAGCCGAACGCACCGGGTTCTGTTACCAGGTTCTCCGGCTCCTCAGTGAGCTCGCCTTAACGAGCGAGGCCTCAGCATCCATGATCTTGAGGCGATTTGAACGTGGAAACAATCGGTGAGACCAACGCCCGTTTGACCAAGACGGTGATGACTTCGATTGACAATCCAAACCGTCGTACGGAAAAAACACGTTCTTCACAGTTCCACGACCGTCATTCGGCTGCTGATCGTCATGCCAACTCCGTCTTCCTCCCGTCGATTGTTTCTCGGTTCTCTGGCTGCAGCAGCTGGAATGAGTCTCCGGCAGCCGGCCATGGCTTATACCAAACCACGAATGGTGTCCGAGAGAGCAGGGATTGGTGCTATCGGGCTGCGTTATCAGGGAAGCGTCATCGCTCACAAGGCTGCCATGTACGGCGACATTGTTGCCGTGTGTGACGTCGACAGAAATGTTCGCGACACTGCCAAATCAGCTTTCGGCAGCACGCCCAAAGACTATGAGAATTATCGACAGCTGCTTGAGCGTAAGGATGTCGACATCGTCACCATCGGAACTCCCGATCACTGGCACACCAAAATGGTGATCGACGCCTGCCTTGCCGGAAAAGACGTCTATTGCGAAAAGCCACTCACGCTGACGATTGACGAGGGCATACAGCTTCGCGAGGTCGTCCGGAAAACAGGACGAGTCGTACAGGTCGGATCCTGGCAGAGATCGGATGACCGATTTCGGCAGGCAGTCGAGATGGTTCACCAGGGACGGATTGGGAAACTCAAACAGGTCGATGTTGTTCTGGGGAAGAACAAGACGGGCGGTCCGTTCGCACAGCGTCCGGTCCCGGGCAACTTCAACTGGAATCTCTGGCAGGGCCAGACGCCTGATGTACCCTACCTTGAGGAACGTTCTCATTACACGTTTCGCTGGTGGTATGAGTACTCTGGAGGTCAGATGACGGACTGGGGAGCTCACCACCTTGATATTGCTCAATGGGGCATCAACTCTCTGCCGGTTGAGATCACTGGTTCAGCGAAGTATCCATCCGTTGAAAATGGCTTCAATGTTGCGGTCGATTTTGATGCCTCGTACCGCTACGCCAATGGCGTGGTGATGAATGTTGCTGATAACGGACGCAACGGAATTATGTTCACCGGTGAGGCCGGCCGCATCTTCGTAAACCGGGGTGTTATCCAGGGAAAGCCTGTCGAGGATCTGAAGCGGGATCCACTGCCACGAGAACAGTGGAGGGCCTACTCGTTCGACAATCTCAAACGTCCGCCTCGTGCCGGGAAACTCGATGCGATCATCAATCACATGGGGAACTTCTTCGACTGCGTTGAAGCCCGAGAACGTCCGGTTTCTGATATTGAAAGCCAGCACCGAAGTGTATCGACCTGCCACCTCGGCAATATCGCGATGAAGACCGGTCGAACGGTGAAATGGGATCCTGAAGCAGAAACATTCCCAGGCGATGCGGAAGCTCAGCGGCTGATGAAGCGAGATCAGCGAGAGGGTTTTGAGACCGATACAGGTGTCGCCTGACTGATGTTGACCGGCCTGTTGATTCTGATCCTGGCTTCGGTTGGAAATGCAGAGTGGTGGGTCATCCTGATCAACCACAGGCATGCCCTCCGGATCACCGTGACCAGCGCGAAAAAGATCCGCTGGCTTCACGATGCAGCACTCGTATTCACACCGATCCTCTTCCTTATATTCGCAGGGTTGAGGACTAATGGGCTCCTCCGAGGTGGTACGTGGAGTGATCTGCCTGTGCTGTTGCAGCTGATACTCGGATTCGCAATTGCCGGTTGTCTGTCGTTACTCTGGTGCATGGTGCAGTGGCAGCTGCAGGCCCCCTGTCGAAAGCGAGAGGTTATAAAACTCTGCAACTTCAGCGCGGAATCGGACGTGAGAGGGTCTAAACCGTCGCCCTTTCTGAAGGTTCCCGGCAACCAGATCCTGAAGCTGGAAGTCAACAGGAAGCAAATCACCGTTCCACGTGAAGGGGCAGCAGCCGACGTTCTCCGCATCGCCCACTTTTCAGACCTGCATGTCTTTAACTGTCCTGGCCTGAGCTACTTTGACAAGACGTTTGAGGAGCTGAAGGAACTGACCCCGGACGTCTTTATCTTCACGGGAGACACACTGGACTGCCCGGACCTGCTGGAGAATATTCTACCGTTCTTTAAAGAGCTGCTGACTGTTGCGCCGGGGTACTTCATCCTCGGCAACCATGATGCACTGTTCGATCAGGAGGCGATCCGAGCCGGAATCGTCAGTACGGGCTGGACGAACGCAGGTGGTCTGGTTCTGGAAACCGACATTGCTGGACATTCAATTGTGATGGCCGGAAGTGAAGCACCGTGGATTGGAGAGAATCCAACGCCGCCCGCAGACGGGAACCATGGGCTCAGACTTCTCCTGAGTCACACGCCGGACCAGCGTGACTACGCGGTCAAAGGGAATTACGACCTGATGCTAAGTGGACACAATCACGGAGGTCAGATCGTGCTGCCATTCATCGGCCCTGTTTATTCTCCCAGCCGGTTTGGGGTCAGGTACGCCGGTGGGCTATTCCAGCACGGACATCTTCACATGCACGTCTCACGCGGCGTCGCCTCGAAGGACCCACTCCGGATTAACTGCCTGCCGGAGATTTCGCTCCTTGAGATTCAGTGGGCCGGGAATTCCCAGCTCGATGAAAGCTGACTGCGTAGCATGTGACTGACAAAATCCATCCGGAAAAATCCCACAGAGTCGCGGCCTCTCATCTGAATCACCTCGCGGCACGACGGAAACTGCTATCAATGCGAGAGTTATGGCTTTGTATGTAACTTGTCAGACGAGACCGACCACCAACTGCCGGACTTCATCACTTCGTGTCTTATTGCGCGGCTAAGAGAAGTCGCCCCCGATTGCATCTCAGCCTGAAAGTTAATACCTGTCATTGATGTACGGTTCTCCCGCAGAGGACCCTGAAATACACGTGCGACAGGCAAGTGAGTGTGTCTGCTGAGGGAATGACACGTCTCTGAATCCTGCCCGCAGTTCAGGCTCGTCGACCTGTGTGGGTGTATGCTCCAACAGTCGCCGAAATCCTCTGACAAATTCAGCGGAATTAGCTAAGATCTGATGCTGGTTCGACGTCAGATCAGTGGGGCTGAGTGGCAGCAAGCGAGGAACACGAGAATGGACGACAAGAAAAAAACGGCTGTGGCAACCTTCGCAGGGGGCTGTTTCTGGTGCACCGAGGCTGTGTTTGAGCGACTGAAGGGAGTTTCCAAAGTAACTTCCGGATATATCGGCGGCAGCGTTCCCAACCCAACCTATCGTCAGGTCTGCGAAGGCACGACGGGACACGCAGAAGCGGTTCAGATCACCTATGACCCCACGGTGATCACATTCGAACAGTTGCTTGACGTTCACTTTCACACGCATGATCCCACGACACTCAATCGTCAGGGGGCGGATGTTGGGACTCAGTATCGTTCGGCTGTCTTTGTCCATGACGACAAGCAGAAGGCGACGGTCGAAAACATGATCACCAGGCTGGATAAAACAAAAGAGTTCAGCAGTCAGATCGTGACGACGATCGAAAAGTACTCGAAATGGTATCCGGCGGAGGACTACCATCAGGAGTATTTCAAGCTGAACCCGAATGCCGGGTATTGTCAGTTTGTGGTTGGCCCCAAAGTGGCCAAGTTTCAAAAGCGTTACAAAGATCTGCTGAAGCCAAAGAAGACGTCAAAACCGTAGGTCCTGCGCCTGACTGATACCGCTCACATTCGGAAGGATCCACGTGAGAATCGTTGTGATCGCCGGAGGTGATTCTGCTGAACGAGCAGTGAGCCTTGAAAGTGGAACTGCCGTTGTCGCTGCGCTGCAGGATCGTGGTCACCATGTCAGCCAGCTGGACCCGCACACGTCGGCCGTTGCTGACATGTCATCCGACACCGACATTGCCGTTCCCATGCTTCATGGCACCGGCGGAGAAGACGGCGTCCTGCAGCAGCAGCTTGATGAGGCTGCGATGCGATACACAGGTTCGAGTGCCGCTGCTTCTCGGCTGACCTTCGACAAGAATCTTACGAACGATTGCCTGCGAAACCACGGGTTGCCGGTTGCTGACAGTGTTGTGGTTAAGTCTGCCTCTCAGGAGGCCGCTTTGGAGTTTTTCGGGGCGACAGGTCCGGTGGTCACCAAGCCGGTTTGCCAGGGATCCAGTATTGGTGTTTCCATCGTTCAACAGGCGGGCAAACTGTCTGACGCTATCACGCTGGCGTTGCAGTTCGACGATCGTTGTCTGGTTGAATCTTACATTCCAGGACGTGAAATGACGGTGGCGGTGCTCAATGGAAAGCCTCTCCCGGCAATTGAGATCCGTCCCGCTGCTGGTGAGTGCGATGAAGCTGCCGGATGGTATGACTACGAATCCAAGTATCACGACGATCGCACTGAGTACATCTTTGACGAAACTGAATTGGGGTCCACACTTGGGCAACTCGCCACCGATGCGTGCCGGGCGTGCGGCGTGACGGGGATCGCCCGTGTGGATTTTCGAGTGGATCCACAGGGTGTTCCGTGGGTTTTGGAAATCAATACGATCCCCGGAATGACGTCTCACAGCCTTGTTCCAATGGCAGGCATGCGAATCGGAATGAGTCTGGGTGAGGTGATCGAAGCGACGATTCATCAGGCTCTGGAACCTGATTAGAGTCGAAGCCTCGAATGGAATGCGGTGAAGCTCCCGCTGAGGCGTTTTTGTGCGGCTTACTGCGGCTCGGCAGGAGCCTCGCCCTCCCACTTCATCATTGAATAAACAGAGCCTCGCAGGGGAATCCCTGCCCCTTGCTGGCGTGCGGGCTGGTGTCGGAAGAACACCACGGTTATCTCGTTCTAGCTCCGCTGACGGCTGATCTCGTACAGCAGAATTCCTGCGGCGACCGAAGCATTGAGAGAAGAGACTTGCCCAAGCATCGGCACGCGAACTCGGGTGTCACATTGTTCCAGCAGATCCTGAGCAATGCCCTCTGCTTCGTTGCCAATGATGAGTGCCACGGAGCCTGTCAGGTCAGCGGACCACACTTCGGAGTCAGAGTGTTCCGATCCCGCAACGATCTTTACTCCGGCGTTCTTCAACTGAAGCACACAGTCCAGGAGGCTCTCCGCGAGAACGATCGGGACAAAGTTGACTGCACCGGCAGATGACCGTGCAACCTGAGGAGTGACGCGTGACTGCCCGGACTCGCCCACGATGACCGCCTGTGCTCCAAGCGCGTCACAACACCGCAGGATTGCACCAAAGTTGTGGGTGTCCTGGATTCGATCGCAGATCACGAATAGTCCGTCGTCCGATTCTCCTTCGAGCGTTTCAGCAGTCCGGTACTCAAACGCGGCCATACGGGCAGCGACACCCTGATGATGATCTGCATGGCAAAGCTGGGCAATTCGATCTGCAGACTCAAGGTGAACTCGGACGCGATTCCCGGCCAGTTTCAGTAGCGACTCCCGTTCGGTCGGATCGAGTTCGTTGGCGAGATACAGCTCATCCACGTCCCAGACACCTGCGGTCAGCGTTTCGGTCACGGCATGCCGCCCGATGAGCCAGTTTTTCTGATGGCTGGCTTTGAGCTGACGTCGACGACTTCCCGAACGACGCGTCATCTGTGTTCCGTCCTTTAACGCGATCGGCGTTTCGGGGCCTATGTAGCGCTGGTAATGTCGTCGCCCGAACCGTGTGGGTAAAAGAGACGTCCAACTTCCTCTGCGAGTCGATTGAAGTACTCGTTGCGGAATGTCTCGTAGCTGATTTCGGCAGCAGATCGCGGGACCTGAATTGGATAGACGCTGTTCAGCTCTCGGTTATAGATTCGTTTGCCGTCTCCATCGGTCTCCATTTCGTAGACGCTGACGATCGCTTCACAGCGGCCTCGAAACAGAGTGTGTCCGGGAGGTTCGTACATGGAGTAAGCGCTCATGTCGACGAAGACGACATAATTGACGTCGAATTCACGTCCGATGTCGACCGCGTTGTCCCAGTCCGGGTTGTTCTCCATCCACGTCTGAACCTCCATCGGACTGATCGTCTTGATGTGATTGCGTGTCAGCAGAAGCGTCAGCCTTCTGGCCAGCATCTGATCAATATTGTCGTGGATTTTGGTCAGGTCATCTGGCGCATAACAGACGACGGCGACCTGCACGTTGCGGTCAGTAAAGGATTTGCCGGTTGCCTTTTCGAAGGCCGGCTCAACCTGTGGAGGCCCACCGATCAGGTAACCCAGTACAATGAAATAGTTGCAGCCAGGCATGGCGAAGAGCAACAGCATTGCCAACGCCAGTTGAGTGGGGCGTTTAAGAATCTGTCGAAAGGGATGACGGGTGTGTGACATCATGTCTTCTCAGAGGGAGGTTTCGGAAACAGTCCATCAGGTCAAAAGACTGTTTCGTGCATGCGATAGTCATGAAACCGTTGACTGATGCTGGTGGCTGTTCGATCCAGAAAGCCTTCAACAAACAGTTTGGCAGATCGCGTTTCTTCCGGAATCGGATGTGCCTCGGGGTACTTCAAACGAAAGTTATGGTCAAAGACCATGGCGACAGGCTGAGCGGAGTCTTTCGACTCGGCAACTTTATGAACAGTGATGCGACCTTCAGTTTTGCCCTGTAGCAGGTGGGAACTCTTAGGGACGCGGTAATCAAACTCTCGAAGTTCGATATGAATGACGTAGGTGGCGTCGAATTCCTGTGCCATTTCCGAATAGTCGCCCCACTCGCCGTTGTCGTCAAACCACGATGCCACATCCCCGGCTGGAACGACCTGAACGTTGCGTGCTTCAAGAATGCGTGTCACCCTGTCTGCGATGTCCCGCTCAAGAGCTGGGACTGCGTTGAGGAGGCGATGAGGAGCGGTCGCGATAATTACGACTCGATCATCTGATTCGGTCAGGTCAGTTCCGGTTGTCTTCCTGAATTCAGCCGGGATCTCCGGGTCGCCAAGCACCATTCTACCCGCCATCACGAACAGCGAACAACCGGGGACCGTCAGCAGCATGACGGCTGTCGCCAGCAGGATGATTGCTGGCGACTTTGTCTGTCGGAGATACCGGAAGAACTGATTCATGTTCAGGTCAGAAGAGAAGCCGGATGATCCACATCAGGACTGTGCCGCCTCCAAAGAGGATGGCCGTCCAGACAATGATTCGAAATGGTCTGTTGGTCAGGAACCAGTGTCCGGTTGCCGCAGTGACCAGTAGCCATGGAATCGCTGCGCTCACTGCCAGGAACAGAGGGGCTCCCAGAGGGTTGGCGCTCCATGCCTGATCAAAATCGCCACGAATCGTCTGGCTGAAACTGGTTGTCATACCGCAGTGCGGACAACTGACTCCTGTGTATTCACGTAAAAAACAGGGAGGAAGTCCCAGCTGCTGATGCGTGCCAAATCCACGCGGGTCGGGTGTGAGCCACGCGGAGAGAGCGATGATTCCGGAGAAACAAAGAGCAAGACCCGTTAGAAGGAGTCGCACCCAGGGCTTCGGCAGATCTGAATGATCAGCAGACAAGACCTGATCCTGTTGATGAAAGACGGTAGTTACCCTCAGGCGTAAGGTGTCTCAAGAGCAGTCAAACTGTCTTTTTCCTGAGCTCCCGACCATTCGGCGGCAATTGCCGAAGATTGGGGATTCGACCGAAATTCTGAGCGTGCGGATGCAGCAATTGCCGAATTCCCCTCAATTGCAACACCAAAGCTGCGCTGCTGGCAGGAGGAAATCCGTTCGGCAATAATTGTCCCAAAGGGGACTCTTTATGGCGCGACTACAACTCGATCTGGATCTGCTGAAACAGAACGGTCAGCGAATGGCCGACGAAATCCGTTCGCTTGGCAAGCACTGGCGACCTCATGTGAAGGCCCATTCCCAGCC
>CAJWGB010000009.1 GCA_913031625.1 uncultured Planctomycetaceae bacterium
CGCTTGGGCAATGGCGGCGGCGCGGTTGGCGGCATGCCACTCCACCAGTGCGGCAAGCGCATCGGCGGTTTTGTCCAACACTTGTTGCTGGTACAGCGCTTCGGCGGCGCTTCGCATAAAGCCCGCCTGCTGCCGTCTTGCACCCCGTCTGTCCCACCAGTCGATGGTCTGCTGAAGTCCCTGAGCAAGGTCGACCTGTGGTTCCCAGCCAAGGAAGTCTCGTGCCCGTGAAATATCGGGACAGCGACGTTTGGGGTCATCTTCCGGAAGTGCCAGATGTTCCACCTGAGATGGGCTTCCGGTTGCAGCAATCACGGCGTCGGCGAGTTCCAGCATTGTGTTTTCGACAGGGTTACCGATGTTGACGGGGCCACTGTGATCATCCTGATCCATCAGTCGCAGCATTCCCTCGATCAGGTCGCTGCAATAACAGAATGATCGCGTTTGGCTGCCATCACCATACACGGTGAGGTTATCTCCCCGGAGTGCCTGGGTGATGAAGTTGGAAATCACGCGGCCGTCATTGGGGTCCATTCGCGGACCATAGGTATTAAAGATTCGAATGATCCGAATCTGGACGCCGTGTGCCTGGTGATAATTCATCATCAGTGACTCGGCGATTCTCTTGCCTTCGTCATAGCAGCTGCGTGGACCAATCGGGTTGACGTGTCCCCAGTAGTCTTCGGTCTGAGGATGAACCAGAGGGTCGCCATAGACCTCCGATGTGGAGGCATGCAGAATCCGAGCCCCACAGCGTTTGGCGAGGCCCATGATGTTGACCATTCCGACGGTGGAAGTTTTGATCGTCTTGATCGGGTTGAACTGATAGGCCTCGGGGGAGGCAGGGCAGGCGAGATTGAAGATGCGATCGACCTCAAGGTAGATCGGCTGCACAATGTCATGCCGGATTAATTCAAAGCGTTCATGGCCGATGAGGTGACGAATGTTGTCGCGGTTGCCGGTGAAAAAATTATCCAGGCAAAGAACTTCGTCGCCCCGCTCGATCAGCCGGTCGCAGAGATGACTGCCAAGGAATCCGGCTCCACCGGTTACAAGCACTGTCGCCACACGTACGCTCCGTCAGATGGTGTTGCCGATTTCGGCAGATTAGATCAGCCCCTGAGTCGTCAACCAGCGTTCTGCATCAAGAGCTGCTGCACATCCTGTGCCTGCCGCTGTGATTGCCTGCTTGTAGTGATCGTCCGCCACGTCGCCCGCAGCAAACACACCATCCACACTTGTATTGGTTCGGTGTGGGACAGGCAGGATCAGGTAGCCCTTGTCATTTGTTTCCAGCTGACCATTCAGGAAGTCTGTGTTTGGAGTATGCCCGATCGCGGCAAAGTAACCCTTGACGTCGATCTCTTCGGTCTGCGATTCATCCACCGTGCTGCGGAGTCGGACTCCTGTGACACCGTCGGTGTCTGTCCCCAGAACTTCGTCAACGACAGAGTTCCACTTCACTTCGATCTTCTCGTTGGACAGTGCACGCTCGGCCATAATCTTGCTGGCGCGAAACGCATCGCGCCGGTGGACGATGTAGACCTTTGAAGCAAACTTGGTGAGGAAGGTAGCTTCTTCCATCGCACTGTCACCTCCGCCGATCACAACAGACGGGGTGTCACGGTAGCGAGGCAGAGCTCCGTCGCAAACGGCACATGCTGAGACGCCGTTGTTCTTGAATCTGTCCTCTGATTCGAGTCCGAGGTAATTGGCTCGGGCACCTGTTGCGATAATGACTGTCTGTGTTTCGAATTCGTCCCCACCAAGTGCTTTGACCTTGAATGGGCGTTCCGAGAGATCAATCTCAGCGATGTCGTCAGTGATGACTCGCGCGCCAAAATTGACCGCCTGCTGGCGCATCAGCTCCATGAGCTCCGGGCCGGAGACGCCTTCCTTTGCATGAGGAGCCATCATTTTGCGTTTGTCTTCGGCAATCGAAGAATCCAGATAGCCTGTCATATCGCCGGCAGGAAAACCGGGATAGTTTTCGACCTCAGTCGTCTGTGCCAGCTGCCCCAGCGGAAGCGTTCCTTTGGCGTAGTTTTCCGAGTTAATCGCACCCTCGTAGACCACGGGATTGAGGTTGGCGCGCGCTGCGTAGATGGCGGCCGTCCATCCGGCAGGGCCGGATCCAATAATCGTAACGGTTTCAGTCATTTGATCGTCCGAGGTTGTGGCGGCAGATTGCGCGCCGGCGTTTGAATTCGGTGGGGAAGATAGCGGACCTACGGCTGAGCCTCAACGCCTGGACAGAAAGTCGCACAGGCAGGAATTGGCCGGCAAACAGGGAGTCGGGCTGCGGACCGCCTGCCCTGGACTTCGGCTCTGCCCGCACCTCCGTTATGCTCCCCAGGTCATTCAGGAGACTCTTGTGTCATTTCTTTCAACATATCTCGTTCCTCCCCCCAATCACACCCCCGTTCAAAATGATCAGGGAGTCGTCTGCAGTTTTGGAAACCCGGCCGACGAACTGCAGTCGAGCGTCAACGATGTCGTCTGCATCGAAGACGCAGGATTTCACGTGATTAACGTCACTGGTGATGATCGTTTACGGGTGCTCCATAATCTCACAACCAATGATATTCAAAAGCTGCAGTCGGGTGATGTCTGCGAAACCTTCTTCACGACAGTGAAGGCGCGTATCGTGCAGAATGGCTACGTCAGCTGCCACGGTGACTCGCACCGAATCTGGTTGCCGGGAGGCCCGCTGGAAGAATTCCTCGGGCACCTGAAGAAGTATGCGTTTCGCTCGGATGTGGCATTTGAAGTTGTTGAAACGCCCGTTTCGATGCTCATCGGCCCCAATGTGCCCCCCATTGTGTCGGGGCCCGCAGGTTCGTCATTCGTTACAAGTGGGCTCTGTGGGATTCGGCAATCCTGGGGTGGCAGCCCGGTTGTGCTTTTTACCGCCGACGCAGCAGGTGATGGGGATGTCCAGGAACTCCAGTTCTCCGGACGTACATTGGTGGAGCACTGGAGGATTCAGGAACGTCTGCCAATCACCGGAGTCGATCTGACCGAAGAACACCTTGCACCGGAAGCGGGACGCAACGCGGCGGCAATCTCATATCAAAAGGGCTGCTATTTGGGGCAGGAACCGATCGCTCGAATCCATGCGATGGGGCATGTGAATCGGCAGTTGTATTGTTGCCGTCCTGGCGATGAGACTTCGGAGGAACCGAAGGGAAAAGCGACGTCCTTTTCGAATGTTACAGGGCAGCCTCCAACGGCACTTGTCGTTCTTCGTGTGTCCGATTCAGCTGTTCCCATTCCCGTCACGTTACCGGTTGGCAAAGTTGTGATGGCAACGGTTGCCGGGGCGGATGCGTCATGACGGCCACCGCGTCACTGTGTGACAATGACCAGATCCGGTCCGCAGTCGAGTTTCTTTCGGAACGATTCGGTGATCGGCTTTCGTGCTGTCATAACGCTGTCATTCTGGGCTCCGGACTCGGCCAGCCAGCGGAAGATGCGCTGATCCGCGGCGGCGATGTCTGCGATTACAGTGAGATCCCCGGATTTGCTGCAACCGCGGTTGTCGGGCATCGCGGTCGACTGGTCATTGCCCCGGATTCGGCGACCGTCTACCTGCAGGGACGAGCTCATTACTATGAAGGGTATTCACTCAGACGGGTCACTTTTGCGGCACGCCTGATGTCTGCACTGGGCATTCAAACTCTGGTTGTCACAAATGCTGCGGGCGGTATTAATCCGTCGTATCGCCCCGGCGATTTGATGTTAATAAACGGGCACTGGACGTTTATGCATGTTCGCCTCGCTGATCAATTGTCCGTTAATCGCCGCCTGTTGTGGAATGCCCAACTGATTGAGACAGCCGCAGGTCTGCCGACGTCATTGATCGTGCATCAGGGGAGTTACGCCATGATGTCCGGACCATGCTACGAAACGCCTGCCGAGGTTCGGATGCTGTCGTCGCTCGGAGTCGATGCCGTCGGAATGAGTACGATCCCGGAGTCTCTTGCGGTCGCAGCCCGAGGGGTTCGCGTGATGGGCGTGTCGTGCATCACGAATGCTGCCTGCGGCCTTGCCGATGGGCCTCTGGATCACAGCGAAGTGAGTGAAGTTGCCGGAGGCATTGAAGATCGATTTAGTGCATGGCTGTCACTTCTGATCGACCAGCTCAATGGCGAACATACGCTGTGAGTCTGTGTGTGTTCTGTGCTTAACAGAGCGATGAGGGTGGGCCGTTTTCACCACAGAGAACACAGAGAGCACAGAGGTTGCTGCAGCTGGGGAAAACGTTCTAAGGGTCAGCCGTTGATGCTGAGTCTGCATACTCGGTGTCGAGGTCAGACGACATTTCTTCCAAAGCATGACGAGCCGCGAGTTGTTCGGCTTCTTTCTTGCTGCGTCCCCATGCCGCCTGAAAACTCCGTTCGCCAATCATGACGGCAACACAGAACTCACGCGCATGATCGGGGCCGCGCTGGTCCTCGATTACATACTTTGGGACAGTCGCTCCGTCTCGTTGAGTCTCTTCCTGCAGGATACTCTTGTAGTTCTCAGTCTTTGGTTCGTCGCAGGTCTCGAGTTCGACTGCAAATGCAGCATGAATGAATGTTCGGGCGGGCTCGTGACCCCCATCCAGATAAATGGCTGCGATGACTGATTCAACCGCCGCGGCGATCAGAGAATCGGGGATCTGCCCCAGTCCTTTGCCGACAAAAATGAACTCGGCCAGTTTGAGGCGGACACCAACCTGAGTACAGACTGCCCGGCTCACCAGGTGTGATTTCTGCTGCGTCAGCTGTCCTTCACGACGCTCCGGATGTTTCTCGTACAGGTAGTCGCAGATGACCATTCCAAGGACAGCATCACCGAGGAATTCCATACGTTCATTGCAGTCGAGTCGTGTGGTTGCACACGAGCTGTGTGTCAGTGCTCGTTTGAGGATCGAACGATCCTCAAACACGTAACCAAGTCGTTCTTCGCAGCGAGCAAGAATCGCCGGGCGGTCATCAGTTGACGAATTCCAGTTGGACACAATAACAGAATGAAGCGGTTGGATTCGAAGGCGGGAAATCAAGCAGATCTCTATGTTATACGTCATCGTGCAAACAGTGAAATAAGGGGCGCGAAATCGGATTGCAGATCCCGCTTTTTGGGAAGTGCAGTGACGATTCCACCGAAAAACACTCGGATCCGGATCGCCACGGCAACTGAATCAGCAGCGTTTGGCGGGAATGAGCCGTAAGGCGGGCATTGCAAACACCGTCGGATTGTCAGTTCAGGTCATTGTGTGAGGCTGCACATTGCCGGATTCCCGGTCCTCGCACTCTTCTGGGAGAATGTTATGCAGAGAAATCATTGGGGGCCAATTCTGTTGGGCTGCGTCGCAGCGATTGCGACATCCGTTGTTATTCAGAAAGTTGATTTTGGGAATGCTGCCAGTGCTCAGACGCGGCTGCAATCGGACGAAGTTCAAAACAGTCCGGGGTTTCAAAAAGCTTATGCACTGTCAGACGCTTTTCGACAGGTGAGCAAAGCCTCACTTCCGGCAGTGGTCAGTATTCGCACGACGGGCAAAGTGGTTGAGGAAACAGCCGGGCGAAATTCACCTTCAATTGATGACCTTTTGCTCCGGCGTTTCCTGGAACAAAATGGTCTCGGGAATCGGATCGGTGGCAACGTTCGGCGGCAATACCGAACACCGTCCGGCATGGGCTCGGGATTCATCATCGACGAGGACGGCCTTGTGATGACCAATGCCCACGTTGTTCAGAATGCGGGCAGCGTGATTGTGCGTCTCGCTGACGGACGAGAATTCACCGCTCAGGATGTCCGAGCTGACGCTCAGACCGATGTTGCAGTGCTGCGAATCGATGTCGATGAGAAACTGCCATTCCTTCCGCTTGGTAATGACGAGCGTATGGAGATCGGCGATTGGGTACTCGCGTTTGGGAGTCCATTTGGGCTCGACAAGACTGTGACTCAGGGGATCATCAGTGCCAAGGGACGCGCCATGGGGAATAGCAGTACTCAGGAGTACCTGCAGACTGATGCTGCAATCAATCCCGGCAACAGTGGAGGTCCACTGGTGAACCTTCGAGGTGAAGTTGTAGGAATCAACACGGCAATTTCCACCCGCAGTGGCGGGTACGATGGAGTGAGTCTTGCTGTTCCAGTGACTCAGGCACGCTGGGTTGCAGAGCAGTTTGAGTCAAACGGCCTGGTGAAGCGGGCCTACATTGGAATCGGCATGCAGGAGATCAGTGCTGACCTTGCACCTGGATTCGGGCTGAAGACACCCGGTGCAGTTGCCGTAACCAGCGTTGTCAGAGATTCTCCCGCGGACAAAGCAGGCTTCCGCGAAGGCGATGTGATCCTTGCGGTCGATGGTCGAAAAGTCTCCGGCAACCGCAACATGCTCAACCAGGTTCAGCGGCTGCAAATTGGCAAGACCTACCGGGTTCAGGTTCAGAGAGATGGCCGCGAGCGAGAGCTCCTAATCACAGTTGCGGAGCGTCCCGCAGACCTCGGCAATCGTGAAATCCGATCCAGCGGCCCCGGCTCGCGGACAGAACGGGAAGAAGCCCGAATCACGTCTCTGGGCATTGCCGCCGAAAACTTCACGCAGGACTATGCTCAGGAAGTGGGCATCCCGGCCGGGGGCGTCCTTGTAACGCGGGTTGAGCGAAATTCAGCGGCAGACAGGGCTGGTCTGGTCCCCGGGATGCTGATTGTCCGTGGCAGATCGGCTCCAATTCAGGATATCTCTGACCTCGAAAAGACCCTCAATTCCGCGAAAAAGACTGGTCGAACGGTGTTGCTCGTCAAAAACCTTCGAAATTCAGCCAACGATCTCGGGTACGTCACCGTAAGTCTGGACAGGTAGGCTGGATGCCTCCTCCGAAGAGAAGAGAAAATTGGACGTCGCAATCGCGGCGTCCATTTTTTTTTGCGCCAATGAGACCAGCCTTTTCGAAGCCGATTTGGAGAGGTGCGAATCTAGCCGGGCTCGGTTCGACGGCAGATCCCTCGGGCGCCAATGTGGAAGGGCGATTGTACTCGAGTCGGCACCAATTGCCGGTCCAGCGTGGATCGGGCGTCCGGGAAACTGCTATGGACGCATGTCGGCAGATTTTGCAACTATTGCCGGGACTCATTGAATGGCGGCTCCTCCCGCTGGCAGGCGGTTTAGTCAATTGATGACAATACTTAGTCCAGAAATGACGATTATTCAGGCAGGGAATCTCAACACCTGACGAGGCCATTGCGCCCCGCCAGAAGACATCAGGATGAACAGTTGTGGTCAGGATGCACAACTTTTGCTCGGCTCATGGACAGGGATGGCTGACCGTTGGCTGAGACTGCAGACAAACCGGCAGGCCTGCTCCCGCGATTGCTCGGGGGGATCACCGGCGTAGGTGCGCGCAAACCGCGTCTGGCGTTGTGGTGTATGGTGCTGCTTGGATGTGCGGCGGCCGGAATCGCTATCTGTGACCTGAAACTGCGGACGAGCCGGTCTGACCTGCTGGCGCCGGACCAGGCGTGGCAGGATTACGAACAGTCGTTCAGCGGTAATCGCGACATCATTGTCGTGGTCCGTACGCCGGAGCCAAATGCGTCGCTGCTGCAGAATGTGCTCGACGATCTTGCAGAGCGACTCGAACGCGAGCCGGAACACTTTGCTGACATTCTCTATCGAGTTGACCAGACAAGGCTTCGGCGAAAGGGGCTGCAGTACCTTTCTGAAGACGAACTCAGGGAAACTGTTCGGCAGGTCAGTCGGCTGGAGGAACTCCTGCACATCGAACGTCACGCTGATCAGCTGCGTTCACGAATTCGTCGCGCTTCACTCCGCCGGGAACGCGGACAGATGACTGCCGCGACCTCAGGGAGTCAGTTGACGCCGAACGACGGTGACCGAGCAATTATTGATGCTAACCGACTCGCCGCCAGCCTCGACTCGTTCCTCATTAAGGACGGGCAGCGGCTAAGAATTGATGAGTCTGCCTTCACAACTCCATGGCCCGACCTTGTCTCAGTAGAAATGGAGCATTCGCTGCAGGATGCAGATGTTGCTTACCTGCTGGCGGATAACAACCGTGTCGGCCTTCTGCACGTCAATGCTGCTGGTGCCGGGACAGAACAGGCAGACCAGACGGCTCAGGAGACTGTCGCGCGTCTGCGGGAGCATCTGGATGAAGTCCAGGCCGAGTACCGTGACGGGACTGATTCCCGGCTCACACTCTCAATGACCGGCATGCCCGTTCTTGAGCAGGATGAAGTCAGTGGCACCGGCGCAGACATGCTCAAAGCCGTTCTGATCGCTTTTGTTGGTGTCGGACTGCTTCTGACATTTGGCCTGCGTGGAGTTCGTCACCCGACCCTCGTACTGATCATGCTGATCAACTCTGTTGCCGTTACACTCGGCATTGCCACGCTGGTTGTTGGTCACCTGAATATCCTCAGCGTCTGCTTCGTTGCGATTGTGATTGGGCTCGGCGTTGACTTCGGCATTCACTTTGTCAGTCGCTATCTGGCGCTCCGCCAGGAATTGTACGAACCAGACGAGTCCATCGTGCTGACTGGGCAGTCAGTCGGCAGTGGGATTCTGACGTCGGCTCTGACCACTGCAGTTGCGTTTGGAAGCGCCGCACTCACCGGGTATCCCGGACTTGCAGAGCTCGGGATTATTGCCGCGGCTGGTATTCTTGTCTGTGCCCTGATGACGTTTCTGTTTCTGCCGGCCCTGATTTCTCTGGCGGATGAGAAAGTCGATGTCGAGGACCTGCCGGTCCCGTTGTCAGGCGATGCATGGAGATCGGCATTGGCAGGCTGGCCCCGAGCGGCCGTCTTTATTGCTCTGATTGGGATTGTTGCCGTCGGAGCACTCGCGGTTAAGTACGAGGATGGTCAGGTTGGGCTCAAAGTCGACTACGATGCCAACCTGCTGCACATGCAGGATCACGACCAGCAGTCAGTGCTTGCCGAACGCACACTGACACAGGCCGGCGAATCTGTGCTGTATGCAGTGGCCATTGCCGGCACACGAGATGAAACGGTTGCTCTGCGAGAAAAACTGCTGGAGCTCCACAGCGTTGCTCGTGTCACAGATCTTCCAAGTCAGTTGCCAGCACCACCGTCGCAGTCGCAGGTGCAACTGATCGACCAGCTACGCGGAAGTCTTGGAAGAATCTCTGCAAACTCCGTTTCCTTTCGATCGTCCGGTCATGAAGTCGTTGGACGCAGCCTCGACAGTCTTTATGGAACACTCCGGAAGAGCGGCAACCTGCAGGCGACAGAAGCCGCCGCGAAACTCGATCGATTCCTGAATAGATTTGTCGAGTTGCGCGACCCTCGCCGTCAGACCGATGTTGTGGATGCCTATCAGTCCCTGATGGTTAAATCATTGCTGAAAGAACTGGATCAGGTCTCTCGAGCGACCTCCGTCGAGCCGGTTGAGTTTGATGATCTGCCGGTGGCATGGCGCGACCGCTATTATCAGGTTGACGGAGACGATGAACTCTGGCTGTTGAAGATCTACCCACGGCAGGACGTGTGGGACGAAGCCGCCCTTGAAACGTTTGTGACGGAAGTTCGATCTGTCGCTCCCAATGCGACCGGTGCTCCAATTCAGAACTACGACTCGGCCAGCGAGACTGTTGCCTGTTATCAGTCGATAGCCGTCTACTCGCTTGTGGCAATCTGCCTGTTCCTGCTGCTTGAGTTTCTGCGGCCGGGGCAGAAGCTTTTGACACTGGTTCCACCGGGCCTCATCGTTGGATTCATTGGGTATACGATGGTGCAGCGAAACCAGCCCCTGAATATCAACATGCTGGTTGGCATCTATGCGGCCATGGTGGCATTCATTGCCTGTGTGTTCGACTTCAGAAATCTGCGTGATACTCTGATTGCCATGATTCCCGCCGTTGGTGGGATGGTCATGCTGCTGGGAATCATGAGCGTTCTGCAGGTTGACTTTAATCCCGTTAACTTGATTGTCATACCGCTGATCCTGGGAATCGGTGTCGACGATGGGATTCACCTGGTGCACGACTATCGACGTCAGCTGAAGGAAGGTGCTGATTCCTATAAGCCGTCCGGAGAGACCGTGAACGGAGTGCTGCTAACTTCCCTCACGTCAGTAATCGGATTCGGAAGCCTGATGATCGCTTCTCACTCCGGCCTGCGAAGTGTGGGCGTAATTCTGTCGGTGGGAATTACGTGTTGTATGGCGGTGGCATTGGTCTTTCTTCCACCGCTGTTGGTTCTGGTCGCGCGGAATCAGCCTTCCACATTTGAGCCGGTTGTCATTAAACGTGAGAAGAAGGCATCTGACGAGTCTGAGGCTGCGTCAGGCGATGGCGAACAGTCTGCTCAGCCCGAGCGTAAACTGTCGCGTAAAGAACGTCGTCGGCAGCAGCAGGCGGCGTAATTCCGACTCTCGGCCTGTCGTCATCGGATGCAATGTTGCCGGGTTCTGTGAATCCGGGAGTCAATCGCCTGGTGCAGGTGCGTAGGCCACTCGACCATAGTATCGCATCTCCGGGGGGCTCATGGCTTAGGTCTTCTGCAACCCGTCCTGGCCAACCAGTTCAGCAATCGGCTGACGGTTTTCATCCACGAGATACCGAGGCCGACCGTTCAGGTCGTCAATCTTGACGGCGTTCACATCTATTCCAAGTGTGTGGTACAACGTTGCAAACACTTCCTGCACATGGACGGGTCGATCGATGGGCTTCCCTCCCTGTGCATCGGTGGTCCCGATGATCTGCCCTGCTTTCATACCGCCGCCGGCAAGCAGAACAGATTGGGTCGATGGCCAGTGATCGCGTCCTCCTTTGGCATTGATTCGCGGTGTGCGGCCAAACTCGCCCCAGACAACCACCGATGTCGTTTCCAGAAGACTGCGCTTTTCCAGATCCAGTAGAAAGGCTGACAGAGCCTGGTCAAATCGAGGTAGATAACGTTTGCTCAGGTATTCGATGGAACCCTCACGGTTGGCATGCCAGTCCCATGCGCCGAAGGCAACAGTAACGACTCTAACACCCGCCTCAATCAGACGGCGTGCCAGGAGAAAATGGCGAGGGCTCTGTGGTGCTCCGCCGAAACTCGGGTCTGTCTTCTGAACGTCGCCGTATTCCTGAACAACTGCCGGGTCCTCCTTCTCCAGGTCAAGGGCGTCTGCCAGACGGCTCGAGGTGAGTAACCCGAAGGCCTGCCTTTGGAAGGCATTAATGCCATCGGATTGATCGGCTGTTCGCTGAAGCTGTGCGAGTCGCTTCAGGATCTGTCTGCGGTCGCTGAGGCGGGAGACGTCGACTCCGTTCAGGATCAAGTCTGCTGCAACCTCACCTTCCAGAGTGAATGGGATATGATCGCTGCCGGTATATCCCGGCCATGAAACGTCTGTGCTGGCGTCGTGAATGCCACGATTGTTATAGGGCCGATACGACATTTTGGGGGCAGCGTCGACATACGGGAGCATTCCGTCTGCCTGCGGCCCAAGCACTGTGGAGACCGTGGATCCAAAAGTTGGCCATCCGCCAGCCGGTTCACCATCTCCAGCGCGGCCGCCCGGGCGACCCGTGTAGCACTGGAATGACTCATGGCGATTTGCCATTCCCGTCAGTGTACGAACAACAGAAAACCGATCCGAGATTGCTGCCAGTCTGGGAAGCAGTTCACAAAAGTGGACGCCGGGAACGGCGGTATTGATGGTGCCGTACGAGCCCCGAATGTCTGGAGGCGCATACGGCTTGGGGTCAAAGGTCTCGTGCTGGGTGGGGCCGCCTGGCAGATAGATCATAACGACCGAGTGCTGGCGGTCGGCTTTCCCGGCCTGATCTGCGGCCAGCAATGTGGGAAGAGTCAAAGCGGTGGAGCCAAAAACTCCCGCTCGAACAAATCCGCGTCGTGCGAAGCGTGTGGACCTGCGTTTCTGATGAGTGTGACTGGTCAGGGTCATTCCCTCCTCAATGAAGAGTCGCGGAAATGATACCTGATTAGTTTGGATTCGGCACGGCAAAAATGGTGTGCGTTGGATCAGACAAAGTTAATGGTCAACGGGTACCGCCATACTTCTCCATTGGTTCTTTGATTCCACCAACGACGGGGAACACGACAGCGAGGATACCAATCACGATCATCATTGGAATCCCGACGAGGAACAGGAAGATCAGAGGGACGCACAAGACCAGGAAGATGAAGAAGGAGATGATGCCGTTCACCACGACTCGGCCATGGGCATCGATTGATGGATAGACATCCTTCTTGACCTGCCAGATCACGATGGGAATCACAATGCCCAGAATAGGGATCAGGTAGCTTGCGAACACGGACAGATGCAGTGCCATTGCCCAGAAGTTTTCCGAGGAATCTGCATGTGCGTAACGTGTGTCGTAGTGTGAGGAGCGGTCGGAACAGGAATCGGGAGAATCTTCACCGGCCCGGTATTGATCTCTCATTGTCAAAACTTCTTCTCAGAGTAGCAGGCCTGGTGTTCGGTCCCTTTCGCTGCAGTCAAAGATTCCCTGGGAGAAAAGTCCCACGAAATGTCTGGGATGCAGAAATCAGGGATGAAATTCAGGCGGGGCAACAGGAGCGGCTGTCAGAACGTAACCAACCACGATTTGGCTGACAGAAATCTCACCCACTCCTCAGAATGCGGTCGGACTTATTCGTACACGGAGCAGTACTTTCCGCTGAAGTCCGGGAATTCGACGGCCAAAGAATGCGCCTGTTTCGGGACTGGTTAGAATGCATCACTCCCACCACTCAGGTCCTGCCAGGACGCGTGATGTCCCGCCGACACGTTTTTGTTCTTATTTTGTTCCTGCACCAAAGTCTCACACTGCCCCCGGTCAGTGCCCGGGATGACGCGCGGGAACAAAAGGTCTATGAACGGTATCTCAGTCTGCTGCGGCGCAACCCCCGGCAGGGGACAGCGCTGACGCGGGTATTGAAGTGGCACAGTGACCACAAGTCGCTGGACGCATTTCAGAAAGAGCTGGAGAGTGCCGTTCAGGATAGTCCGGCCGATGGTGCTTCCTGGATGCTGCTGGGGCTCGTTGCGGAAGAACGATCCAATTACGCAACTGCGCTGGACGCGTATCAAAATGCTGAACGGAATCGCTCCAATGACCATCTTGCGCCGTGGTATGTGGGGCGTATCCTGCAGAAACAAAGAAAGACGACTGCTGCGCGAGCTGCGCTGGAACGGGCCCTCAAACACAAGCCGTCAAGAACTGATGCGCACGCTGTTTTTCAGGAACTTGCAACTCTCTACGCGGGTGCTTCCGCCGAGGATTCAACAGCGTTCTGGAAGCGGTTTGAACAGGTGTTTCCTGACGACCCGAGGGTTCAGGAACAGCTTGTCGAAACGCTGATTCAGCAGGGACAGACAGCAGAAGCCATCAAGCGCCTGACGGCAGCCGCAGCACTACAGCGTGAACCGACACAGCGCATTCAACTGCAGCTACGAATTGCTGACATTCAGATCAGATCCGGTGATACAGCTGAGGGTCGTCAGAACCTGATCAGGCTGCAGAATTCAGTGCGACCAGGATCATGGTTGTTTACCGAAATTCGACGTCGGCTTGATGCGGTCTATTTTGAACAGCGAGACCTGGCGGGGCTGATTGAGTTTTATCGAATGCAGTCCACCAGGGATGTCTCAGATACTGACGCGATTCTTCGGCTGAACAGGTACCTTGTTCTTAATGGGCAGCCATTGGAGGCGACCAATTCGCTTCGTAGGGCAGTTCTGGCGTTACCACGAAATGCTGACGTGCGGTCTCAGTTAATTGTCCGGCTGCGTGGTGAAGAGGCGTTCGAGGAAGCCATTGAGCTGCTTGAGTCACAGGAACGATTGAGCATTTCAGAAGTCGAACAACTGGGACGCCTGTATCTGAATCGCACAGACATGGATCTGTCGAAGCGACAGCAAATGGCGATCAAGGCATGGCAACGACAGTTGGAGGGGCGGGAAGAGGACGCAGTTGCGTGGTCTCGAGTCGCCGGACTGTGTCGTGACAGTGGCCTTTCGACGCAGGCAATCACCTTTTATGAAGCTGCCATTCGACTCGCTCCGGAGGCTGTTACTTACCGTGAGTATCTCGGCGAGTTGTACCATCAACAGGGAAATCCAACGGAAGCTTTGAAGGCGTGGCGGGCAATCATTCGCGATCCGGAATCCGCAGACCAATGGACCCAGCTGGCGAGGATACTGCATGGTCGTGGTTATTCCGAGGAGTCTCTGTCTGCATGGTCCAAAGCAGTCAGCACGGGAGTCACTGTTTCCACTCGGGTGGAATACGCACGCCAGCTGCGCGAGAGTGGTGATCCGATTTCGGCGATCGAACAGCTGGATGAAGCTGTGGCTGCGACGAGCGATTCACGCGTGCGTCAGCAGATTCTAAACGAACGCCTACGGTGTCTTGCGGAGAGCGGACAGCTTGAAACCCAGGCTCGGCAACAGGCACAGCTGCTGGCCGAAGGGGCAGGTACTGCTGAAGACTGGCTGCTCCTCGCAAGGACTGAAGAGGCTTTGAACCACTGGACGCGTGCAGCATCTGCCGCCCGGATGGCGACACGCCTGCAGTCAAATTCCATCGAGGCGTGGACTGTTGCCGCGCGTGTCCTTGAACGTGGTGGTCAGCTGGCAGACGCTTCTGCAGCATGGTCGCAGATTGCGTCGCTTGATCCTCGTAATCAAAGCAGTGCGCTACGCCGCATTGTTACTCTGGAACAGAATCTGGGACGGGCTGACAATGCTCTGGCCGCCGCTGAAAGACTCATCTCGTCAGGTCCCAACAGTAAAGACAGCCTGCAGTTTGTTACAGAAGTCTGTTTTGACCTGAAGCGACCGGATCGCGCCGTCGATTTTTTGACCCGTGCGGTCCAGGGAAATCCTGCAGACCGTTGGGCTCGCGCACTTCGGGCGGACGCTTACGCCAGACAGTTCAGGACCAGTGATGCCATCTCAGACTGGTGGGTGGCCTTTGAGCTTTCGCAGGGGCAGCCGGAAGCACTGGTCGCGGTGCGAGCCCTCACTGTTCTTTTTCAGCGGACGGGTCGGCTGGACGAGCTGGCCGGCCGACTTGACGCACTTCCTCGAGAAGAGGAGTCGGCTATTGACCCTGTGATCTGCGGGGTCGAACTTTGGAAGACCGCCGGTCAGTTTGGCAAGGCACGTGCCATCCTGCAGACTTTACCACAACTGACCACGGATGCTCGTCTGCTGGAAGAAGCCACAATCCTCTCGGAACAGCTCCAGGATTTTGAGTCTGCTGCTGAGTATCAGCGCCTTCAGAATCAGCTGAAACCTTCAAAGCAGGGAGTTGCCCGACTTGCGGGCCTCCTTGTCAGAGCAGGAAAGCTCTCTCCGTCTGAGGCCGAGTGGATGAAGCACGGGGGTGAGTTTGCCAGTCCTCAGGAGATTCTTGGCTCGATCGATCATGCACTTGAAATGAACCTGTTGGATGACGCGTCTGGATTAGGGCGGCGCATGAATGAGCGGTTTCCAAATGACTGGGAATGCCTCCTTCGAATGGCCGTGACCGCATGGAAACGCGGGCAGTTGGATGAGTGTGAGCAGCATTGTGATGCACTTCTTGCTCTCACCGTCGAGAGTGCTCAGATCGCGTGGCGTCTGCGAAAGTCGGCGGAGTCAATCGCGACAGTCGACGCATCGGAAACAGAAGACACTCGACCAGGACTGATCAGAAACCTCGAACGACTGCGTCAGTTTGGCCGGCGACTTCACCTTGCTGGTGGAGGAACGGCGGAGTCACGACCGTGGGCTGCTGAAACGTTCTCTGAAGCCCGCAGCATCGCCACATTTCTGAAGTTGCGGCGAGCATTTGATAATGGCGATGCGGAACAGTTTGTGTCGGACTGTCTGACGGACGCGGAACAGCAGGGCGCTCCGACTGGGTTGCGATGGGATTGCTGGACGAGTATCCAGGCTCTTCGCCTTGTTGAAGGACGTTACAGTTCATCGCTGATGAAATCTGCACATCTTGTGCGTGCTGTTGATTCGGATGACGCGCACCTGGCGTGGTTGTATTCCGTGGCCCATCGCACTGATTCACGATTTCGAAAGACTGAGGCAACTCCACTTTCTGATGAATTTCTTTCAGCGACAGTTGAGTCGTTCGAACGCCTGAGAAAGTCCCAACCCGGATGGTTGTCGTACACAGATGGGCTTGAACTGGTAATACGTGAGCTGTCGCTTGCCGATAGCGAGGACAGATCTCAGGAACTGATAGCTTCAATTGAGCAGTCCGCCGATTCTATTGAAAATCTTCAGATGCTGTTCGAGTGGTCAGCGTCATCGGGAGATGTTTCACGCATGCTCTCTGCAGCGGAAGGACTCGCACGGCGAGTTCCCAATTCCGACAGGTCGCTCCCCTGGCAGCGACGATTTGCGACGGCCGCATGGCATGCCCTGCAGCAGGACGATCAGGATGCGGTCAAAGGGGCGATTCTTGTGTATTTGCGGACCGCAGCGGAGGTGGCTGCAACGCGGCTGACCGGCGATGCGAATCCGGGACCCGGGTACCACTCCAGTCAGCGAGTCCAGATTCTTCGAGGACACTCAGACTGGGCCATTCAGCAGGTGGATGCGTTGAATTCAGAGTCACTCTGTGGGGCAGCCGACATTGAGTTTCTTGCCAACGTGTCGCAGATGTTTCGCGGGCTCAATCGGCAGGCCCCGATCGATTTCTGTGACTCGTTTTCAGCAACACGAACGGACAGTGTTGGTCGCTCACTGGCCCAGACTGCAGCTGCGCATCTCGAGTATCTTCGAGGCAGGAAGGAATCAGCATTTACACGGCTGGTTCGCGCTGCAGAACTGCAGCCGGACAACGGAATGCTTCGCCTGTTGATTGCCCGATACCAGCACGAACAGGGAGCCTCCGCAGATGCTCTCGCGCTTGTGACCACCATTCAGCCGCGAGGGTATGAAATGGTGCGGCAGACGAATCTTCTCATGCTTGATCTTGCTGAGGCGACAGGAAACTCAGCACAGACAGATGAAGCTGTTCGGGGACTGTTGAATCTCAGACTGGACAAAGCGACTGCCGGCAGCCTCTCCTTACAACTCAAGAGACTCGGACGACGTGAACTGCAGACGCAGGTCGATCAGCGAGTTGCAATCAATGAGGGGGGCGACATGGATGTGATGGTGGCCCTGATGCGTCAGAAAAAGGAAGAGACCGAACTGACGATTGCGTGTGAGATTGCCCACCAGATACTGCGGCAGACCCGTGGGCAGGAAATTGGCAACCGACGAGGAGAGTCAATCGCCTCAATTCGCCGATCCGCAATCCAGACTTTGCACGCTGGCAACCAGCTGGCACCACTGGTGGAAGCACTGAAACAGACGCTGGAGCGTGATGGAACGTCTGTCACTGCATGTGAGAAGCTTGTGGAGTATTTTTCTGCCATCCAGGATCGTGAACAGCTCGCGGAGTATCAGGCTCGATTATTGGAGTTGAAACCGGTCACCGTTGATTCACTCCTTGTTGAAGCTGAAGAAGCCGAACGCAGTCGACGATTTACAGTAGCCTGCGACCGGTATCTTGCCGTATTTGATCGTGACCCTCAGCGTTACGCGCTGAATTACTATCAGTACCTCGATACCTTCGATCAGGGTGGCCGACTCAATGATCTTGCGGATCTGTTGCTGAAGAAGGATCTCCGAAAACTACAGAACAATTACTTTGTTGTGAACGAGACCATACAGCGGCTCTTTAAGGCGGCTCAGGGCTCACCCCGGAGTAGCGAGTTGCGGCGCGCGGCATTGGACTTGTTTGCGTCCGCGTGGGAGCTCTTCCCCAACAACCGTACGTTTCTGATTGGGGAAATCAGCGACCCGGAAATCTGGGAACTGCCACTAATGGTCGAGTACGTTCAGAACGGCCTGATTCCGGCCACGAGGCAACAGGCTGTCGCCAGTCCATGGAAGATCATTATTGGAAATATCCAGTCGGACAGTTTTTCACCGGCCCGCGAAGGTACGGTCAGCGGCACACTTAATCGACTCATCCCCGCACTTCGTCGACAGAATGCCCTCGCGCGTTTTACAGAAAAGGTAGAGCAGGCGACGAAACAGCTGCCCGAGTGGGAGGGAGGACCATTGCTGCTGGCACTGTTGAAGGCAGAAAACAATGACCTCGCAGCCGCAGCCAGACTGCTGGAGGCAGGAGCGAGCACTGCAGTTCCGTCTGATGCTGCAATGCTGGTCGCCGGACAGCTCCAGCGGCATCGGCAGCTGACCCCTCAGCTCATCAGTCTGCTGGAAGGGGCGTTGAGTTCAGCGCCACCGGCTGTCAGACCGTACGAAAGTACAGCAGGTCACATGTTGACTGAACTACTGATTGTCGAGGGAAGTGCTTCAAAGGCCCGGGAAACGGCACTCGACACATTGGCTCGTACAGACCTCAGCGCAATTGTTGGGAGTGATCCGGAGAAGCAGCGACGCGTGACAGCGGAGCAGTTATTTTCGGTTGCGCGCCAGTTTGCGCGTCATCAGCAGTATGTTGCCACGTTGGAGTTTCTGGAAATGACGCGTCAGCAGAACGCTGAGCTTCCGCGAGACCTGTTGTTTGCGGCAGGAGCCCTGCGTCGACGTGCACTGGAACAGGTGCGTGCATCAGAGATGGTCCGATGGCTCAGCCAGGGGACTCCCACCGCTGCGCCCGACCTGCTGTTGAGCTATCCGCAGAAGCCCGATGATCGAATTAGCAGCGTCATCGTTGATCGTCTTGCTGGTGCTGGAGAGGAAGTACGCGAGACATTCCTGAAGACTCCCGGAAACGCACTTTCTCCTGACGGCGGAAACCTTTCCCTTGCGATTTCGACCTGGCTTGTCGCTCAGAGAAGTCAGGATTCCAGGATGCAACAGAATGCTGACGAATGGCTGACTGCCTGGATCAAAGGTGCTCCGGAGAAAAAGCAATCTGTGGAAGTGGGCTTGTGGCTTGTTGCTCGTGAAATGTCGGATTCCACTGTTCGACAGTCTCTTGTAAACCGGGCTGTCGAAGCTGCGGAGGCGTTGGGCGATCAGGCTCGGCTGCAGTCCATTCTTCAGGAAGAAGGGGAGATCGCTCTGAAGCGCGGCCAGCCGGAGCGAGCGGATCAGGCATGGAGCAGGCTGTTGAGGTCAGTGATGTCGTCCACGGGAAATCGAAGCGACGATTCTGTTTCTTCTTCCGTACGAGAACTGCGTGCACGCCTGTTGCAGCAGGACTGATGGTTCATTCCCTTCAGCATGTGAGTTGAACGGAGTGGGTTCGGCAGAATTCCCCGTCTCGTAAGCGCGCTCGGCCGGGCGGCTCGCGCCGCTCCGCTAAGAATTGAATGCGTTTGACCGTACGGCATTGGTTGCTCCAACTGATTTTTTACACCCAACTGCTACGAATATTTGCTCCCCTCATCCCGGAAACCATTTCCACAATCGGCCCTCACTTCCGCTGCGCTCGCACTCAGGCAAAATAACATCAATTCGATTATTGATTGACGTGCCGGAACCAGAATGAATGCCCCACCGCTTCGACGTGCAGTTAACATCCTTCGAACTGGCCGCGATCTGCCTCCCACCCCAATCGGGAACCTGCCTTGCGAATGCCGCCCTGAATCAGCCGTGACCGCAGTTCGGCTGCAGCGGGAGTTGAATGCGCAACTGGCAAAGGGTCCACTCGGCCCCGTTGTGGGGACGAAGATCGGTTGTACGACTCAGGTGATGCAGGAGTACCTCGGTATGCAGCACCCCTGTTCGGGAGCCATCTTTGAGGCCACGCGACATTCATCCGGATCCTCTGTCCCCTATGACTCGTACCTCCACGTTGGAGTGGAATGTGAGATTGCTGTGACGCTCGGAGAGAGAATTTCCGTCGCCACAGATCACACCGTTGCTTCCGTTGCCTCGGCCGTACGATCGGTTCACGCTGCCATTGAGATCGTGGATGATCGATACGAGGACTTTGAGAACCGGATCCCGGACTGGCGGACATGGGTGGCGGACAACTTCTTTGGTGCAGGGATCGCACTGGGCCCCGCTATCACGGACTGGCAGTCGATTGATCTTGCAAACGTGGCCGGTGAAATGCAGATCAATGGTCAGCCCGTCGGCCGGGGCTTTGGGCGAGACATCATCAATGGGCATCCACTGGAAGCGCTTGCGTGGCTGGCCAACGATTTTGGGCACCGAGGCGAAGAACTTCCTGCGGACTGGATCGTCATGCTGGGAAGTGTGGTACAGACAAAATGGGTCGAGAAAGGTGACCTCGTCACCGTCCATCTGCCGCAACTCGGTGAAGCATGCGTTTCATTTGTGTAGACTGAAGACTCCACCCGATTGAAAGAAATACGCAACGATGTGCAGAATCCTGAATTCAGCTGTAGTCGCCCTGACATTCCTGACAATGACCCAGGCCGGAGAACGCCCGAACATTGTGCTCATCATGGCTGATGACATGGGCTACACAGACATTGGCTGTTACGGCAGTGAGATTCACACGCCAGTCCTTGACGGGCTGGCTGAGAACGGAATTCGGCTGACACAGTTTTACAACACGTCTCGTTGCTGTCCCACGCGAGCCGCACTTCTGACCGGACTCTATTCACATCAGGCAGGGATTGGTCTGATGACCGGCGACCGTGGCTGGGATGCTTATCGCGGTGACCTCAATAAACGCTGTGTTACGCTCGCGGAAGCACTGAGACCGGCCGGCTATCGCAACTATATGTCCGGGAAATGGCATGTCACTCGTCACGTTGCCCCGACTGGTGACAGTTCCAACTGGCCTCTGCAGCGGGGGTTTGACAGGTTCTACGGCACCATCATTGGAGCCGGCAGCTTTTATGACCCGGCAACGCTGTGCCGTGGCAATACCTTCATCACTCCGGAAAACGATCCTGAGTATCAGCCCGACGCGTTCTATTACACCGACGCGATCAGCGATAACGCCGCCCGCTACGTAAAAGAGCACTTTGAGGAATACAGGGACGAGCCCTTCTTTATGTATGTAGCGTATACGAGCGCACACTGGCCGATGCATGCTCCGGAGAAAGAGGTGAAACGATACGACGGAGTGTACGACGGTGGATATGGCCCGACTCGAAAGACGCGATACGAAAATGCTATCAGGAAAGGCGTCATTGATGGGAAGTGGGCAATGTCCAATGGAACCGTGGACTGGGAACAGTTTGAGCACCAGAAATGGGACATCCGCTGCATGGAAGTTTACGCGGCGATGGTCACTGTGATGGATCAGGGAATCGGTCGCATCGTCGATGAACTGGAAAAAGCCAACGCGCTCGACAACACAATCGTTATCTATCTGCAGGACAACGGTGGCTGTGCAGAAGGTTACGGTCGGCGAGACAACTCGGACAAGAGGGACAAGTTCGACTTCAAGCCGCTGGGACGTGACGGGCTGCAGACCAAAATCTGGCCTCCCATGCAGACGCGCGACGGTCGCTGGGTCCGAACTGGCCCGCCTACCATGCCGGGAGGCGAGGACACATTTGTGGCCTACGGAGTCGGCTGGGCCAATGCCTCCAACACACCGTTTCGAGGCTATAAGCACGACAGCTATGAAGGCGGTATCAGCACCCCGTTGATTGTCCACTGGCCAAAAGGAATCTCCCGGAACATGCGAGGAGGACTTGCGCATGACCCGACACATTTGATCGACCTGATGCCCACCTTCGTGGATGCTGCCAGCACCACGTATCCAAAGGAGCACGCAGGAGAACAGATTCAACCAATGGAGGGCGTGAGCATGCTGCCGCTCCTGAAGGGCCAGTCAATCAATCGAACCGCTCCACTTGGCTTTGAGCACCACGGAAACCAGGCACTGCGTGACGGTCGCTGGAAAATCGTCTCAGCCTATCGCGGAAACCAGGAACGCCGCTGGGAACTCTATGACATGCAGGAAGATCGCACGGAACAGTATGACCTTGCGAAAGAACAGCCGGATCGACTCACGAAGATGGTGACCCAGTGGCAGGAATGGGCGAACCGAGTAGGCGTCCAGGACTGGCCTTTCAAGAACAAGCCGCGTGACAAATGACGTGTCAGCCCGCGCGCATCCCACTCTTCCCAACGAAGTGGCGGGGGGCGCGGACGATCGGCGTTCAACTGATCAACCAGGCGAGAGCGCGATTCCGAGAAGGCCACTCAGCGAGTACACAGTCCCTCATTCGCATTGTCACCTCAAAGCGTCAAGAATGTCAGGAGCTGCCGCATTCCACAGATTCAGGTTCACTCATGCTTCGACTCACACTGCTCACCGCCCTGCTCTTTACTTCACATGCGACTGCCGAACAAAAACCACTTCGCGTCTACATACTCGCCGGCCAGTCCAACATGCAGGGACACGCCCATGTGCGAACAATTGACCATATTGGAATGGATCCCAAAACCGCCCCCATGTTGAAGGACATGCGAAACGCGGACGGATCTGATGTCGTGTGCAAAGATGTGTGGATCTCGTCAATCGGCAGCTCGGAAGAAGAAAAGTCTGGCCAGCTTACAACAGGCTATGGGGCATCACAGCGTGGTCCAAAAATCGGCCCGGAGTTTACGTTTGGCATCTATGTGCAGCAGCTGACCCAGGAACCGATCCTGATCATCAAAACGGCGTGGGGCGGTAAGTCAATTAACACCAACTTCAGGCCTCCCAGCGCAGGTCCGTACGAGTTCAGCGATAAACAGCTTGAGCAATTCAAAAAGCAGGGCAAGGATGTCGACCAGATCACCAAAGACCGAGCGGAAGCCACGGGCGTCTACTACCGGTTGATGATTGAACACGTCAGAGCTGTCCTGAAGGATATCAAGCGAGTCTATCCACACTACGACGCGAGCAGCGGCTATCGGCTCTCCGGCTTCGTTTGGTTCCAGGGTTGGAACGACATGGTCGACCGAGGGACTTATCCAGATCGCGGCAGTCCAGGTGGCTATCAGAAGTACTCTGACGTACTCTCGCACTTCATCAGAGACGTTCGCAAAGATCTTAACGTACCGAAATTGCCATTCGTCATCGGCGTCATGGGCGTCGGTGGCCCGATTGAAAAATATGGTCCTGAAAAGCAGCGGATCAAACCGGTCCATGAACAGTTTCGTCTGGCGATGGCTGCACCAGCATCCATGCCGGAGTTCGCTCAGAATGTCGGCGTCGTCAAAACCGCAGACTCATGGGACATGGAACTGGATGCCCTGATCAGAAAACAGGAGCAGATTAAATCCAAGAGCCGCAGCCTGAGTAAGGACGAAAGTCTGTCACCCGCCCAGCGCAAGCAGCAGTTGGAAGAATTCGCCGCAACGACAATGACAGACACGGAGCGAAAGACTCTGGAAGCGGGAACGTCGAACGCCGGCTACCACTATCTTGGCTCCGCAAAGATCATGGCCAGGATTGGTCGGGAATTTGCGATCGAAGTCCTGAAGACAGAGGCTCGCCAGCAAACTGTTTTCGAATGAGGGATGCGCGGCTGTTGATTTCATCTGTTGCTGAAGTCGTGAGACTTCAGACGAAATCCCGGGGGGAGCCTGAAGTCCTGCGACTTCAGCGACAAAAAGTTTGTGGCCTCACGAGCAGCCGGCGGCTGCGATCCAGGCCGCTTTTTCCCTGAAAGCGTTTTCAGAATTTGGCCCAAAACCAGCAAATTGGGAGCACAGGTTTGACCACCGGGCGTTCCCGACCATATTCTTATATTCGCTCACCCGCCCCTACCTCAACCCCACCTCGCGTCGCCCTGACGCAACCTGCACTTCCATGTCGCGAATTGCTCTTCTCGTCATTTGTATCGCCCCGGGGCTGCTTCGTGCAGAAAACCCGCCGGTTGCGCTCAAGATCGGAGACAAGGCTCCAAATTTCGCCGCACGCGATGACCAGAACAAAGTCTTCGAGTTGCAGGAGCACATTGGGAAGAAGGTCATGGTCGTTTACTTCTACCCTGCCGACATGTCGACTGTCTGCTCCCGACAGGCATGCGGATTCCGCGACCAGATCGAAGAGCTGAAGAAAATGGGCGTCCAGGTTGTGGGAGTCAGTGGTGACTCCGTCAACAATCACCGCCTGTTCAAGCGAGCACATCAGCTTAACTACCCTCTCATCGCTGACGAGCAGGGAAAAGTGGCGAAGGCATTTGGCGTTCCGGTTCGTGCCGGGGGTGAGATCACGCGGATCATTCAGGGCCGACCGACGCGTCTGAAACGGAATGTGACGGCCCAGCGCTGGACTTTCGTGATTGGACTTGACGGGAAGATTATCGACCGAAACACTGATGTGAATCCGCAGTCAGACAGCAAGACAGTTCTCAGTGTTGTCAAACAACTGCGGACGACTCGGCAGTAAGTTCTCCTTCTGCCCTTCCACCTGCTTTGGAGATTCCTGTGCAGAAGCATGTACTCAGCGTATTGGGATGTCTTGCCACTCTCGTTCCGATTTCCGCCGGTGAACTGAAGTCCGGCCTGCCGGTTGGCGACTACCCAGGTCCATTTAACGTCGCAGATATCACCGGGCCTGCCGCCGGCCTGGAGCTTTGTTATCGCTGCCGCTACGGCAACCAGCCGGTTGTCAGCGTGTTTGCACGGAAACTGGACGCCAACGCCATTAAACTCATTCGTGAAATTGACTCTACAATCGGAAAGAATCGTGACAGTCGAATGGCCGGGTTTGTCGTGCTGCTGACCGACAAACCTCATGACGAGCAGGACCAACTGCGTAAACTTGCTGCCGAACACAAGATTCGCCATATGCCGCTGACTGTTTATCACAACACAAAGGGCCCTGCTCGATACCGCATCAACGAAAAGGCAACTACAACTGTCCTGATGTGGGTTGAGTCAGACGTCAAAGCCAATCACGCTGTCAGCGACAATGGGAAGGATCTGACGAAAGACAAGATCACTTCGATTGTGCAGGACACGCGAAAGATCCTCGAATAGCCCGATCAGGGTAGACATACAACGCCCCGGATGAGGCCGACAGGTCTCATCTTTTTTTATGCCGTGTCACGCGGCAGAGATACTGAAACGATGGGTTCGGAACCAGGTGCCAGTCTGATTCTCTGGACGGCTCGCATCAGCGTGATGTTGTATGCGGCTGCTGTCATCAGATGCTTCGGCACTTCATCTCGCACGGGCTGGCAGTACCTGTGGACAGGTTCGTGGCTGATGTGCGTCGTGCACGTCCTGTGTGCATTTCAGTTTGAACATTACTGGAGTCACGCAGCAGCTCTTAAGCATACGGCGGTGATGACACACCACGTCACAGGACTTCACTGGGGTGGTGGACTCTATATCAACTATCTCTTTCTGACAGCATGGATGATCCATGCTGTGATCTGCCTCCGAAAAGCGAAGAGTGACTCGGAGGCATCGCCCGGCTATTGGTTTCACGCGGTGGCAGCTTTCATGATGTTCAACGCTACAGCTGTCTTCGGGCCTGTCTGGTGGTGGATTCCCGTCGGCGTCTTTTGCGCGATCCTGCTGGTGCTCCGGCGGTTGCCGTCAGGACCGTCCAGCGACGTTTCCTCCTAAAACGGCGAATCGCGTTCAGATATCGTCACTCCCATTGGGGGACGCTTCCTCCCGCTTCGAACCTGAGTCCCGTTATGGCATAATGAGGCTACCAAAAGGGAGATGAAGATGAATCCAATCAGGTTCTCAGCCCTTGCCGGGCTGCTTGTCGTGATGTGTGTGCCAGCCATGGCACAACCGGTGCCAACCAAGCTTCCCGACAGCGTGGCCATTTTTCCTGCTGGCGGAAGGCGTGGGTCCGCGATCGATGTCCACGTGGTCACCGAGCAGTCTCCGCCAGGCACTCGCTTCTACATCAGGGGACCAGGGATTGAAGGAGACTGCCACCTCGAAGAGGAGATCTTCGATGCAGGACAGCCCTCGCCACGTCGGCCTCCGACGGAGGTCCCGGTCAATTACCCCAGGCAATGGAAAGCTCGTGTAAAGATCTCCGGGGACGCCCGCACAGGAACTGCTCTCTGGGACACGTTCTGCGCAGCTGGTGGAAGTTCGGGCAGTCTCCCATTTGTGGTTGGTGAGCTGCCTGAGGTTGTTGAGTCCGAATCCAATTCAACCCGTGATCAGGCTCACAGAGTCGAGCTGCCGGTCACAGTCAACGGGCAGATTCACGGAGAACGTGACCTCGACTATTTTCAGTTTGAGCTTGAGGCAAATCAGGTTGTGCACATTGAGGTTCTTGCTCGCCGACTTGGGTCCAGGATGGAACCCATCGTTGCGGTTGTCGACGAGTCGGGCAATCAGTTCACTCTGCAGCGAGCATTTCTGGGAGATGATCCGGTCGCCGCATTTCGGGCACCCCATAAAGGAATCTATCTGTTGCGAGTGGGCAATGTTTCGGTCCAGGGAAGCCCGGCACACGTTTATCGAATCAATCTGACGCACAAAGCCGTTCCGCTCAGCGTATTCCCGGTCTCAGTCCCGGCAGGCCGTGTTTCCAGGATTGAGGTGCTGGCACTCACAGGAAATACAGATCTTCAGACAATTCCGGTAGAGGTCTTCCCCGAAAAAGGGGCCACTCAGGTTCGTCTGGTCAGCGAGCAGCTGGCAACCATTCCAACTCTGGCCGTAATTGCAGCAGACACAGTTGTCCGTGACGACACAACTGTCCCTGTCGGTGCAGTACTCAACAGCCGCTTGCCTCCAGGTAAGCCTTTGATATGTGAGATCCCGGTCAAAGAGAAAACGCACCTTAACGTCAGAGTCGTGATTCCAGACGGGCTGTCCAGTGCCCAGATTATTTCTGCAGAACTTCGCGGCCCTTCAGACACTGTCATCAAACGCTTCCCTCCAGCTGCGGTGACAGGGGCCATTAAAGTCCAGCATGATTTTCGTGTTCGTCCGGGCACATACAGACTTATTGTACGGAGCCACGGAGCACCACCGTCCGTTCCTTCAACTGCCGTCTGCCAGGTTCAGGTCAAGCAGTCTCATCCGGGATTCAAACTTTCGGCGGGGCGTAACTGCCTGGGCATTACTCAGGGCGCCACGCTAAAGATTCCTCTCACGAGTATCCGCACCGGAGGGTTCACAGACGACATTCAGATTTCTGCTGTGGGTCTTCCGAACGGAGTGATCGCAGAGCAGCAGGCGATTCAAAAGGGAACGAATAAAGCAGAACTGGTGTTCAGGGTGAAAGACGACGTCCCGACCGGGAGGTACGTGGTTCAGATCAACGGAATGGCAACGGTCGGGGATGTATCTCATGTTGTGCCTGCAAGATTCACTCACCGTGGTCATGACAGCACCGGTGTCAGTCTGGACTCTGCGTTTTCAAACGAGCTGGTCCTGACGGTTCGCCACAAGCCGCTGTTTCGACTCTATTGCCTTGAGGCATATCAATACGCGCATCGCGGAACTGTGTATCCCTATGGCATGACACTCCAGCGACTGAGTGGCTTTGAGGGAACCGTCACGGTGCAACAGGCAGATCGCCAGAATCGAGACCTTGATGGGATCGAGTTTCCTGAAACGCAGCTGGAGCAGACTGATTCCGAGTTCATGATGCCCATCTATCTGCCTGAGACGATGCATATCAATATCCAGAGTCAGTCTCAACTGTACACTCAGGCATGGACGCGGTTCACCGACGCAACAGGAACACAACATTCGTTCATCGCAGTGGCCGAGAACCGAAACATGATCCGGACCATGCCAACTGTGGTTCAGCTGAGGGCGAAGCAGAGGGAGCTTGAATGCCGTCCTGGTGAGACAGTCTCGGTCGACTTTGATGTGCGTCGGACGAGCAATATGCGGAACGAAATGACCCTCACATGTTGTTATGGGGGAGACTACAGCCTTGAGCCATCGCCAACACAAATACCTGCCGGAGCGATCAACACTTCCACGACGGTCAGGCTGCCGAAGGATGTCGAGCCTGGGATTCATCGACTGAAGTTCCGTGCTTCGGGAAAGCTGGACGCCAAACCAGGCCATCAGGTCGTCACGGAAGCAGAAGTCCTTGTGCGTGTCTTAGCGACCTCGGCCACAAATGCCAATGTCGAATGAAGCGCCTGCGGCAAGTAACGAATTCGAGTCGCAATTGAGTGTCAAGATTCCACTGGCCGCAACTCTGCTGGTTGTCTTCTCCGTTGCCGTATCATTTCCCCTGTTACTCGTTACGTTCGCTGCGATGACAGGATTCTGCCGCATGTGGATCGTGACCGGGCTTGCTGGACGCCGACAGCTTTCGGCCTGTTCATTTCTCGCTGCACTGGGGACTTATTGTTTTTTCTCCACGACTAACTGGAGATTCTCGTCACCAGCGGGCGGTATTCACGTCACGTGGCATGGAGTGGTCGCAGGGGACGGCAGCACACTGCCCTTGATCTGGCATCCCTGCTTTAAGCGAATTCAGCAGTCCGAAGAGTGACGGCCACTCGGAAGCAGAACAGACATAAAGAAAGTCAGCGGAGATCTGTTCGTACTCGCATCAGAGGGAGCGTTCGATTCCATTGCCTTAGGACTTCAGGAACGGCCACCTCACTGACAAAGTCATCCTGTTCCTCCACTACTTTTCAGACGGTCCTGTCCGCATGCCCTCATTTTTTAAGCGGACACTGTAGACCGACGTGCGCGCAGTAATAAACAACGTTCTGAATTCGGGCCCACCAAAACAGCAGTTCGCCGGATTCTCCGGAACTGCAATCTGTTCGAGTTGCTTTCCATCCGCATCAAAGACTGTGACGTGACCTCCATGCGTGGTGTAGATGTTTCCTTTGACATCCACAGCCATGCCGTCACTGCCCTGATCGATCGCAAACAGCTTCTTTCCAAGCGAGCCATCCTGCTTTACGGCATAACAGTGAATCGCGTCCGGCAACTCGTGGAAGGCAGCGTCCGGATGTCGAGGATGGCCTCCCGTATCGGCGACATAAATTCGTGATTCGTCCGGCGAAAATACGATTCCGTTAGGCATTGCAAGATCTTTAATGACCGGCACTGACTGCCCCGTCCTCGGGTCGCGTCGAAAGACCCAGTGCCCCTGATAGTCATGTGGCCCCTGAAGCCCCCACGGTGGATCAGTAAACCAGTAGGAACCATCCGATCTCAAAGCCACGTCGTTGGGTGAATTGAACTTATGGCCGTTGTGGCTGGACGCAAGAACCGTTTCTGTGCCGTCTTTTTCAATTCGAATCACGTTTCGGCCGCTGTGCTGGCACGAAATAATTCGCCCCTCGAAGTCGATGATATTCCCGTTGGAATTCTTACTAACGCGATACTTCTTCAGCCCACCGGCTTTGCTCCACTCCATGAGCTGGCTATTCGGAATGTCGGAGAAAACCAGTTTCTTTTCCGCCGGCAACCAAACGGGGCCTTCGGTGAACTTCATATCACCTGCAAGTTTGACGACTTTGGCACCGTCCGCGACAAGAGACTGGGAATGACCTGTTGAAGCAGTCGATGCGGCCGCCACGCAAATGACAAGAAGCTGTTTCATAAGAAGACCTGTCGGTGAATGAATATGCCTGCACAGGATACGTGTGTGGAACAGAGTGTCCAGCCAGAGCTGATCTATTGGATTCACAGAGGAGGTCTGGCCTGTTCAACGTTGGTCGCCTCAATCGACAGCAAGTTGGTTTAATGGCAAGCCGCAGGGGTCAGTGGGTTTCTCCATGAATCGTCGGGGGCAATCTGACACCAGCCCGCGGGCATGTAAAACCTGGTCCTGGTCGTCTGCACCGCTGGCGTCTTCGGCTTGCCGCTAAACGAAAACGCGCACGAAAAAGGCCTCCGCAATAACGGAGGCCTCTGGGTCGTTTGGGTTTCAGAACGGAAGGGTCAAATCCGCCCTGATCGTCTGGCATAAAGCCAGGTCTGGCTTAGAACCAGTGCGTTGTTGTGTATGCAACACCGTAGCCATAGGCAGGAGTGATCATCGCACTTCCGCAGCCCGGTGCTGGAGCTGGAGCACAGGCTGGCTCACAGCAGCTTCGTCGCAGCCGGAGCTTCGGCAGACACAGTTTTGGCAGACACAGTTTTGGCAGACGAAGCTTCGGCAGTCGCAGACCACATCGACGAGCACAGGGATCACAGCATGGTGCTGGAGCAGGCTCGCAGCAGGGAGCAGGAGCAGGTTCGCAGCAAGGTGCTGGCTCACAACAGGCAGGCTTGCAACCACCGCCCAACAGGCCGAACAGGCCGCCGGCTTCTGCTGTATTCGCGGACCCGAGCATGACAGCCGCGACAGCGGCGACAGCAAACAAACGAGACATCTTCACTCTCCAAGGTAATAGGTTTTGGTATTATGGGGGGACCTGAGAATACAGGTTAACAATTCCGTTTAGCGAATGAAGGGAGTATTGCCGCTCTTTCTCCCAGGAACGCCCGGATTTGCATTCCGCAGAAAACACTGGACGATCAGTGCCCCACCATTGAGGAATCGTCCGGTCCGTTGCGTTTTCGAAACGGTGCCGAAACGCAACGTCCCCACACATTCCGTTCGCCCGGGCGCTGCAAGCCAGGGTTACATGCCGAGTTGATGGGCCACAGATGAACGGAACGCACCCTTCTCCACGTTCGCGGGTCAGTCCGCTGCTCCATTGACAGCCATCAATTCCGACCGAGGAACCGAGGCAATTCGGTCAAAGACTGCACGGCGTTGCCAACCTCACTACTCTCACTGGGCCGCAGATGAAGGACTCTTAACCCCAACGCCAACGGCGCGTCGATGTCACATCGCTAACTGTCACCAGTCATCAGGCAGTGCGGCGACGTCACGCCGAGTTGCTCAGGCGCGAGTTCGTAGATTTCAGACTGCGATTTCACAAGACCCATGTCACACGAGTACACAAACACATCCAGGAATCTCTACAGCCCCGGATCGGCAACACAACTGCGATAAGGAGACACCTGATGGACACCAGAGCCGTCTGTATTCCGGAGCGTTTCGACTGCTGTAGAACCTCGAGACTGTCATCAAACAGGCGGATTCCCATTACGTCGAGACTCTGTCTCTGCAGTTCAATAATGGAGTCTGCGGTGCCAAACCTGTCTGTGAACAGAAGTCCTTCAAAGTCGGCGCATCCAACACGAGGCAACGAGTTCAGTACGGGCGTGAATTCAACGTAAGCTCAACGAGGGTGCTCAATGGGTCAAAGATGACAGCTTTGATCTTCACCATCGAGCCATCCATCACGAAAGAGCCTCATTAACAACGTACCATCCACATCGGATATGCGGTCGCCTCTTCCCGGACGACACCATGTTGACCGCTCATGGTCAAAGCTCATCACGTGTGGAATCGTAGCATACAAGCCATGTGCGTATGCCGGGGCCACATCCGCAGCAGGCCTGGTTCGTCGGTTGTGCATTACACATTTGCGGACTTGTCTCCGACTCTCGCCCTGCTCGCCCCGGACCAATTTCCTGGAAACATCAACCACACCCCCGCACCGCTGGCCTGTCACGTTTCCCGAGACTCTTGCTTTGAAGAAACAAAAAAAAAACAGCCTGAATGTGAAACCACATTCAGGCTGGGAGGAAAGACGGCATCAAAAGACACCGTCCGGGAGGTTTTCGTGTCGGTCAGAGACCGACGGTCGGATCAGCGTCGCAGGAAGCTGAACAGACCTGATTTCTTTTTCTGGCTGACCTGCTGCACCCGAGGACTGCCAGCACCAGTCACAGCTGGCGGAGCAACAACGTCCGGCTGTGGAGGCTTAACCACAGGTGGCTGCTGCTGAGGAACTGGCTGATGCTGAGGAACTGGCTGATGGATGATGTGTCCCTGAACATTGCAATAGTTGCAGTTGTTCTGAAGATTCAGACACCCACGTCGATGATAGTGGGACGGAATGGGTACGGGTGGCAGCCGATGTGGTTCTGGCTGCCATTGAGGAACGTTGGCATAGCTGTAGCCCAGTTGCGTCGTATCAGTTGCCTGATAGACCATCGGAGCACCTCCAACGAACGGCCCCTGATTTCCGTGCCAGCCACCGAACCCATAACCGGTCCGCTGCAGTGGATAATTCAGAGGAGGAGCCCAGCCATCATCCGGAAAGGCCTTGCTGTTGCAGCAATGTACCAGGCCACCGACGAATCCTTCGCCGTTCCGACAACGTTCTGCAAACTGTCCGCGGCGTGAATAGCGACAATCCGCATATGCTCCGTTGGCGTATGTGCTTGAGTGGCCGAGGCACTGACCATTGGCATTGTAGAAGTTACCCTTGCGGTCCACATAACAGGGACCGTTGGGACCACCACTGCCGGCAGCTCCTGCTGCTCCACCAGCGTTGCAGTATGCTCCCGGAGGACACGCTGCCCCTCGGCCAGTACGCCCGGCGCGACCATTTGTGTCGCAGCCCTGAGCACACTCACCACAGTCTTTCATATTCACTCTGCCAATCTTACGGACTTTTGCCGGAGTGCAGTCCGCATTCTTCCTGGCCACAACCTGCTGAATGTCGTCAGACGTTCCGATGGCTGGAATCAGCATCACGGCTGCGACCAACAGGGTTTTGACGTTGCGTATCATGAGATCCTTCTCCAGGAGAGTGTCCGTCCAAATGGACAGTTATCCGCATGGGCGGTGATTGATCCGAAGTGAACCTGAGTCGACAACGAGGCCGGCTCAGGCCCTGAGTTGACTGACTACCATGTCTGGCACGGCAGCCGAGTCGCTGTGTGGCCTGGGATATAATGCCCAACCGGTGTGATTCGGCTGGCTGGGATGCCCGAGCTGTAGTTATATGACTGGCGTACGTTCGGCGCCAGTGGCACCGTGATCGGCACGCCATAACCCTGAGCTCCGTAAGCGGCGTTGTCTGCAGGGTGAGCATAGCCAGGATTCACGGCGTAGTTCATTTTGTACTTGCCGAGTGGAGGGCACCCCTGACCACAACAGCCGCTGGGAACCATCCATCCGAACAGTCGGTCACAGCTGCGACTGCAAAGACGTGTCAGGAAGTTGCCGTCATCACACTGATCGCAGTTGGCACCATTTCGACAGTTCTGGCACGCACCGTTGCGGCAGGCCTGGCCACTCTGACACGACTGGCAGCTCTGGCAGCTCTGGCAGGAAGCAGGTGCCCCGCATCGACGCTGCTTTCGACACGTCCGGCAGTTGCACGCATGTGATGTGCAATTGTTGCATCCATTGTCCACGCAGTTGTCCGTACAACTGGCGGGGCAGAAGACGCCTGCTGCGGTCGCAGGAACAAACTGAGCCGTTCGAAAGACGTTGGCCGGCTGTCCGGACTTTGCCAGACTGGCCATGCTGACCACTCCGGCATTAGAGCTGCCGGAGTCTCCGGCTGAGGCTGGTGTCTCTGCGGAAGCGGTCAGTGTGAGCAGACACATTGACAGGACTGCTGTCCCCGCAGCGAAGCATGCCCGAAGAAGGCTGACTGTTCGCATGACTTAATACCTGTTCAAGAGGGTGATTTGATTCAAAGATCTGTCGGCAGCTGTCAGTGAACGACAGGTCGACGGAACATGGCAAATGGGCTGATCCGTGACTTGTACTGCACGTCGACCATGGTCCCTGTGAGTTTCCAGTTCTCCTTCGACCAGATACCGAATGGAGACAGAACCCAGCAGCCCTTCACTTTGTGATAGTAAGGACCGTAGAGTGCCCGGTACCGATGAGCATGCATCATTTCATGTGGATGAAATGATGCGTTGTGGATCGCTGTGCCACCAACATGAGCCGGGATTCCCGGGCGAGGTGCCGGATACATGGAAGCTCCCTGACGAGGTGGCCCGACCTGGTATGCTCCCTGCATAGCCGCAGCCTGCTGGGCAGATACAACGTGAACCGGCACCTGCTGAGCAGGCAACACAAAGGCTCCCTGAGGATAACCGGCCGGTACAAAAGAGGCAGGCGTAGGCTGTGGAGCAGCTTCCGCGGGCTGAAGTCGGGCAATTCCTTCCTGGCTGGTCTGCCGAATTTCCGGGACCTGCTTTTCAGCATCCGCGACATTGGCGTGACGAACACCAGCCTGTTTGGTTGTTTGTTGTGTTTGAGCAGGCGATGAGCTTCGGAAGAGCTTCATCAGCCGATTGCTTTTGTCGGCCTCCTGAGCGTGCAGCGAGCCAACACTGGCCGCGGCAAGCATCAGAGCCACGATTCCCTTGCGAAGCATCCCTTCTTCCTCCCTCGTTCAGCGGGCCAACCGCCGAAGTGATAGATCTGCTGTCTCGTACCGCACAGCGCGATGACGTGACAGCCTCCGTCTCAGAATTCGGCTTTTGCGGTTTGGACGGATAAATCATTCCGCCCTGTTGCTATACCCCGCAGGAGTAGTTTGTGAGGCAACACCCGAGTTATTGGAACAACCCGAAAATTCTCACAGGGCACCCCAGTTTGACATCCAGAGCGATTCGAACAGGATCGACCATCACCAACACGGCCTGATTGGGCAGAGAGTGACACCACGACGTCTCTTCACTCCATAGCCTGGCTCTTCCTGCGGGGGCAGCCTCTGCAGGCCTCCAGAGCAGCCTGATTCACTGTGAAATAACTCAGGACCATCGCAGATCGACTCAATCGGCTTCGTGCATCAATACCCTCGTTTACGCGCCACTGAGAGTACGGCAATCCCATTGCAATTCCGGACGGTGGCACGTCAAACTATTGAGTTGATTTCCAATCCTCGTGGTAGCCTGACTCATTGAGTCGAAATTCAGATAAGGCTTGAACTGGACAGCAGTAGGGCCTGCATCTATTCAGCAAATCAGCATTTTGTGCCTGTATTCGTAGTAAGCAGATGATCCCAATCCTGTTGACGTTGCTCTTTCTGTGCCTGAGCATCCTGACAAAACAGGCCGCATTCTTCTGTCTGGCGTCAGCCGTCGTGACGGGCTGGACTACGTTTCGCAGCGGGTTGTGGGTCCTGCGTGAAGTTCTCCACTCCATTCATCCTTCGGATTGGGCCTGGTAAATCCGGACGGACTCATGACACTCTTGGTATCATCTCCAAATGAAGAGACTGGACCGACGGATGCCAGTTCGTCTGCGGTTAACGCCTTCAGATCGCATTTGCACTTTTGTTTCTCAACAGTAGCTGCCGGAGTGCTGATAGGGTCCGGCACCGGTGCCTGTTGGGCGAACAGTGTGCAAGGAAGCGAAGTCGCTGTCAGACACCACAACCAAAGCTTCAAATCGGCCTTCTTCATGAATGTGCTCCACAAATGGAATTGTCTCTGGGCACCACACACTAGTGGCGGTTGCCATTTAAATGTGGACATGAAAACCTGTCCTTGATCAGAGAATGCTCCAGATCAGGCTCAGCGCAGGCCTTTTTCCTTAACGGTTCGAATCAGAAGCGGCAGGGTCGACAGCCAAACTCAACGCCGATCCACCGACTCACTGGCTGCACGGGTCATGCTAAATAACGATGGCTGGCTGTCCTACGTTGGAGTTGCCACCTCACACCGACGTCGTGGACTGGCAACCATGCTGATCGACGGGGAATGGAACGAAGTCCCAAAGACCAGCACCAGTGCTGTCGACACGTCAAACGCAGCAGCCGTCGCGTTCTACCGTGCAACAGGATTTGAACTGGGAGCAGCCGCTCAGCTCTACACGGAGAAAAACACTGGCAGCGAACAGCCGAGCGGCTGTTTATTCCTTTCCGCCAACGGTATAACGCTGGTCTTCCTCGCATCATCCGACGATCAATCAGGAATCTGCCATGACTTCTTTCTCCCGCCGTGGATTCATTCAGACATCAGCCGCAGCAGCACTTGCGACATCAATTCCTGCCATGGGGGCTCCTGTTGAGCCGGCCTCACTGAAAGGTCGTCTCTATAAGACACTGAAGATCGGCATGATCGGAGTGAAGGGGTCCCTCACCGAGAAGTTCAAAGCCGCCAAAGAAGCCGGATTTCAGGGGGTGGAACTGAATGCCCCCGGAATCAACATTGAAGAAACAAAGGCTGCCATCAAAGATTCCGGTCTGGTCGTGGACGGCAGTGTAAACGCCGGACATTGGGGAGTTCGTCACACCGACAAGGATCCGGCAGTACGTGCCAAAGCACTGGAATCACTGAAGGAAGGATTGCGTCAGACCCACGCGGTCGGCGGCAACACGCTCCTGCTGGTCGTGGGCCGCGGCACTGACGGGACGGAAGAAGAATGCTGGCAGCGTTCCATCGAGAACATTTCGCAGGCGATCCCGCTGGCAGCCGAACTGGGGTGCTTCATCGCGATTGAAAACGTCTGGAATCAATTTCTTTACGACCACAACGGTGACCATACTCAGACCGCAGACAAGTTTGTGAAGTACGTCGATGAACTGAATTCGCCGTGGGTGGGTCTCCAGTTTGATATCGGAAATCACTGGAAGTACGGCAGTATGGGCGACTGGATTCGTCAGCTTGGTCGTCGCATCGTGAAACTGGATCTGAAGGGCTTTTCGCGTGAGCAGAATAAGTTCACGAAGATCACGGAGGGAGACCTCGACTGGGAGGACGTTCGCAAGGCCCTCCTGGAGATCAATTACACGGGCTGGGCTGCGGCAGAAGTTGGGGGCGGCAACATGGACCGCCTCCGCGAGATTTCAGCCAACATGGACACGGCTTTTGGACTGGTTTGATTCGTGTCACATCACCTCCCGGATACGTCCGAGCTTGTTGCAACACTTAATCGTTACGGCGTCGAACTTGACGAAGAGTTTCACCCGGCCCTTGTTCGCTACTGCACGTTGTTGTGGAAGTGGAACGCGCGTCTGAATCTCACTCGCCACACAGATTACGACGCGTTTGTGGCACGAGACCTCATTGATACGCTCCGTCTGTCACAACATATCCCTGAACTTGAAGAGGGTTCACTGAAACTCCTTGACGTCGGGTCAGGGGGAGGAGTGCCGGGGATTCCCCTGGCGATTACTCGAGACGACATTCGGGTCACGCTCGCGGAGTCAGTCCAGAAGAAAGCCAACGCGCTTTCGACAATTGTCAGAAAGATGAAGCTGAACGTGACTGTTCACGCCGGACGCGCGGAAGAACTGCTGAAGAAGCAGCCATTCAACATTCTGACAGTGCGAGCTGTTGCTTCCTTGCGAAAGCTCATGTTCTGGTTTCAGCAGAATAAAGGTGCCTTTGACCAGATGTTGCTCATCAAAGGCCCGAGATACTCAGCGGAAGTCGAAGAGGCAGCCGAGGCCGGACTGCTGGACGATGTGCACCTTGAGCTGATCGACAGCTATCCAACACCGGGGCACGACAATGAAAGTGTGATCCTGTCGCTGAGATATGCTGATGGTGAGGCTGACGAGTAATCGGCATGCGAAAACTCCTCGCCATTGAATCTTCGTGTGATGAAACATCCGCCGCAGTTGTGGCAGAAGACAGGACCATTCTGTCCAACATTGTGGCGTCTCAACACGAACTGCACTTCGACTTTGGGGGCGTCGTGCCGGAAATCGCTTCGCGCGCCCACGTGCGTCGAATTATTCCCGTGATTGAAGAGGCACTCAAAGCTGCGGACACCGATTTGAAAGAACTGTGCGCAGTAGCAGTCACTTCAGAACCTGGTCTCGTTGGATCCTTGCTGGTTGGCCTGACGGCTGCCAAGACACTGGCCATGTCCCTCGACATCCCGCTCGTCACAGTGGATCACATCGATGCACATATTTACGCGTGCGGCATGGGTCAGCAGGAGTCCGCATTCCCGTGTGTTGGGTTTGTTGTGAGTGGTGGGCACACAAATCTCTACGACTGTCGATCTGCAACCGATACGACACTGATCGCCGGAACAACGGACGATGCGGCTGGTGAGGCCTTTGACAAAGTTGCCCGCATTTTGCACCTCCCTTATCCGGGTGGCCCGTCCATTCAGAAAGCAGCAGAGAAAGGCGATCCAACATCCTACCAGCTGCCTCGCCCCATGATGCGTGCGGACAAGCCTCATTTCAGCTTCAGTGGCCTCAAGACTGCCGTGCTGTATGCCGCTCGAGGTGTACCAGGGACCGAACAACTGGACCATACTCCGGAAGAATGCGTCCCCAACCTGGCGGCCTCATTCCAGGCAGCCGTGTCCGATGTGCTGGTGTTCAAGTGTCGACAGGCACTCAAAAAACTGGGGTACAAACGATTGTGTGTCGGAGGTGGCGTCGCCGCTAACCAGCATTTCCGTGAACAGCTGACCGACATGTGTCGCCGACACCGAGTCGAGCTGCTCATTGCTCCGCCTGAACTTTGCACAGATAACGCAGCCATGGCAGCGATCGCGTGGGAATACCTCGAGCAGGGAAAAACGGCCAATCTGGATGCTGACGTATTGCCGGGACTCGTACGCCCCCATGTCTCGCGGTGATCCGAATGGTCCCTTAGTCCAAGACATTCCATTGCTGGTGGGAGTCACCAGCCAGGCATAGCGGAAGCTCGCAAGCCCTCCGGTGCCACCCGCGACGAGGCAATGCACCGTCTGAGGAGCGCTCGACCGGGCGGCTGGCGCCGTTCCACTCAGCGTGTCAGTCCACGAAGTGCACGTGGTTCAGCAGACTGCATCCATGAACGTATTTGGAACAGCGAGTGGCACGAGGGACGAACGGGTGCAACAGCCTGCGTAGATCGGGTTCATGTCCGACAGGCACCTTGCCTTCGACAACCACAAGGTCTCCCAGGCGTTGAGGGAACCGAGTTGAGACGCGTGTCGTTCCCACCTGATCGTAGTAGGTTAGGTTGTAGTCCAGGGTCATACGTAACTGACCGTCGAGCGACGTGAAGTGTTCCCGGTCATATTGCACGATGATGATTGGTTCCGGAAACCTCAACAGCGCACACCGGAAGTGCTCAGGAACGACCGGATCAAGCAATGCGTAGAGCTCGGACCATGTCATCTGCTCAACCGGCTTCGTCGACTGCACCTTCAGCCGATGCTTGCCCGTGACCCTGGTCTCACGCCACTTAATCTCCAGGTAGAACTCATTCCGAGGAGCCAGTGTGTCGTACCACCGGAGCCTCAGCTTACGGCGACTGCCAATCCCATCCAGGTTGGCGTGGCAGGAACTGAGGGCCGCATCATCAAAATAGATGCTGCGGACGACCGACACTGGGTTATTGTGAACCTGTCGGCGGCAGTTTGTAGCAAGGTTGCTGCGCAGCTTGCCGATATCCGCTACGTCCAGTGCGTATTTCACTTCGGCCCGCTTTGCCAGGTCCTGTCGTTCAGACGTTTCATCGTGGATTGTCAGCACTGGAATTGCGGCACTACCGGGAGAAGTCTGGTCTGCTGCTGTAGACGTCATGGAAACAATCCTAAGACCGACGAGAGCCGCTCTGCAAGCACGGCATCTACTTCATCCTGGACAGGAAACATTCAGTTCAGTACCCGTTGTCCGTCCAAAGCAGTATCGGCCGTTCTCCCGACATGCGGAACTAACACCGCTCAGAGACAGGGTTTCCGGCCAATTTGGGACTTGTCGCCGATCTTTTCGGAAACAATGGCGTAGAAGACTGAGCAGGGAGTGTTGGTTCGCTTGAGGCGGTTGTGAACCAGGGCAATAATCTCTGCTTGCACTTCCAGCCGTCCCCGGAGCTCCCCTTGCCTGGCTTTCGAAAAAAAATCCCTCGATATACCGATCCGGAACAGGTCGAAAAGCTGAAAGCTGCAAGCGGTTTCAACGCGCAGCTGATGGACGAACTGCGCCCGCACGTACGCGAGGGCACGACCACGGATCAGTTGGACAAGCTGGCCTACCAGTATACGATGGATCACGGACATACTCCTGCATGCCTTGGGTACCATGGATACCCCAAAACAATCTGCACGAGCGTCAACGAAGTTGTCTGTCATGGGATTCCCAATGACCGTCCGCTGGAACAGGGCGACATCGTCAACGTAGACATCACTACGATTGTCGACGGCTGGTACGGCGATCAGTCTGAGACATTCATGATCGGCGAAGTTTCGGAGGCTGCTCAAAATCTCGTGCAGCTCACGTTTGAATCCCTGTTCAAGGGGATCCATGCGGCTCGAGCAGGTGGCCCTGTCATTCTGATTGGTCGAGCAATTCAATCTTTTGCTCAGGGACACGGACTATCAGTCGTCCGCGAATATCAGGGGCATGGAATCGGTCAGGACTTTCATCAGGACCCCGGCATTCCTCACTTTCCTGTCCCGACCGCCAGCCGAGATCTCCTTGAGCCCGGAATCTGTTTCACCATTGAACCGATGCTGAACATCGGTGGCTACAAAACACGTCAGGACAAGTCAGACGGCTGGACAGTCCGCACGATGGATGGTTCACTTTCAGCACAGTTTGAACACACGCTGCTGATGACCGAAGATGGGCCTGAGATTCTGACCCTGACAAAGAATGGACCGCAGGAAGGCGACACACTGACGCCCGTCAGCTGAAGTCTGCGGCACCAGCCAAACGGAAAGAACTCGAATGGCACTCACTCCGGAACAGCTGACCGCTCTGCAGAAGTATGACACTCCCACGGTGTGCAACGTGATCGAGCTGTTTGATGTTCGACCGCGCAGCACCGGTTACATGGATCGTCACATCGAATCCTGTTTCCCGGAACTCCCTCCGATGGTGGGCTACGCATCAACAGCCACGTTTCGAGCTCTTTCGCCACCGCGAGCCGGAGACGCGTATTCCGGACTGGATGACCAGTTGGCAGCATTTGCAGATTGTCCTGGCCCGCCAGTGGTCGTGTTCCAGGACCTCGATGTTCCGTCCGCAGCTGCAACATTCGGGGAAGTCATGTGCAGCACGTACAAGGCATTCGGTTCACCCGGTCTGATCACATCCGGAACAGGAAGAGACCTCGACCAGGTACGCGAGCTTAACTACCCCGTGTTCACGGGTGGAACGTGCTGTTCTCACGGAGACTGTCACATTTTGTCGGTCAACGTGCCGGTCGTCGTCGGCGGTATTACCGTTTATCCAGGCGATCTGCTGCATGGTGACTGCAATGGTGTGAGTACGATTCCTCAGGACATTGCAGATCAGATTGCGGATGTGTGTGAAGAGTTCATTAGCGCTGAGAAACACGTGCTGGAATACGTAAATGCAGGCACCCCAACGGTCGACGGATTTCGGAACGCCCGCGAAGCCATGGCAGCTGACATCGCGAAGCTGAAGGAACGAGTGTCGGCAAAATAGATTTAGTCTGATCTGTGCCTGACAGTGAACTCTATGGTAAACAGGAATCACCACTGAGGACACGGAGTCGCACAGAGGCCACACCGGACGTGGTTATCGAGCACAAGAGGAATGCGGTTCATGCGTACCGCCCACATTATCACACGACTGATTATCGGCGGTGCTCAGGAGAACACGCTCTTCAATGTGGATGACCAGCATCACATTCACGGCGATGAGGTCTGCCTGATCACCGGGCCGGGACTGGGACCGGAAGGGACTCTGGAGCAGCGTGCACGCGATCGCGGTCTTGATCTGCAAATCCTTCCGGAATTGCAGCGTAGTCTGAATCCCCTGAAGGACTGGCAGGCATTGCGAGCGTTGAAACGCCTGCTGAAGGATTACCAACCGGACGTGGTTCATACTCACAGTTCCAAGGCGGGTATTCTCGGGCGCCGTGCCGCATATTCACTCGGCATTCCGTGTGTGCATTCGATTCACGGGGCCGCGTTTCACTATGGCCAGCCGGGAGTGCTGTACCGAGCCTACCGCATGGCAGAACGGATTGCAGAGCCGTGGTGCCAGCACTTTATCTGTGTGTGTAACGCAATGACTCGCCAGTACCTCGATGCGGGCATCGGAACGCCGGACAAATACACCACCATCTACAGTGGGATGGACGTCGACCGATTCCTTAATCCAACGCGTAGCGCCTCAGAAGTTCGGCAGCAACTGGGGCTGACAGATGAGCACATCGTCATCGGCAAGATTGCTCGACTCTTCAACCTCAAGGGGCACGAGTACCTCATCGAAGCAGCCCCGGCGATCGTCAAAGAGCATCCTCAGGTCCGCTTCCTCTTTGTGGGTGACGGCATCCTTCAGGATCAATACCGAAGACGCATCGAGGAACTGGATCTTACTGAGCATTTCATATTTGCAGGCCTCGTTCCCCCTGATGAAGTGCCTGACTACATCCACGCGATGGATATCGCCGCTCATACAAGTGTGTGGGAGGGACTGGCGCGTGTTCTGCCTCAGGCACTGATCTGTGGAAAGCCAATTGTAAGCTTCGACATAGACGGAGCTCACGAAGTATGCGTCACCGACGAGACCGGAATACTGGTTCCGGCACGCGATCAGGAGGCACTGACCAGTGCCCTGCTCCGCCTGGTAGCAGACAGAGATCTTCGAGTACAACTCGGGACAGCCGGGAGGGAGCGATTCACGGATCAATTTCGGCATGAGTACATGACGGAACGAATCCGCGAAGTGTATGCAAAGGTGACCGGACGGGGATAAGGCCGGGTATGCCGCCGCTCCGAGGTTGAAGTGAATCCTCTCACACTTCACGACCATCGTGGCTACGGCACTTCTCATCTTTTCGGTGATCAGTAGAATTGCGGTGTCCGCCCGTTCATCCGTTTGAGACGCCCATGCTTCGCAACCTGCCCCTCCTTCTGATTCTTGTTGCTCAAAACTTCTGCCTTGCAGCTGAAAAGCCCAACATTGTCTACATTCTGCTGGACGACGCAGGCTATGGCGATCTCTCCTGCTATGGGCAGAAACTCTTCCGTACGCCTCATATTGACAGGCTCGCGTCCGAGGGAATGCAGTTCACTCAGCACTATTCCGGATCGACCGTATGCGCTCCGACGCGCTGCAGCCTGATGACGGGGCTGCACACCGGGCACACCTATGTTCGCGGCAATCGAGAAGTTCAGCCGGAAGGCCAGGCAGCGATGCCTGCGGACATTGTCACGATTCCGCGCCTGCTGAAGAAAGCAGGATACAGAACAGGAGCCTTCGGAAAATGGGGCCTGGGCGCGCCCGGCTCACCGAGTGATCCTGCCGACCACTTTGACACGTTCTTCGGCTACAACTGCCAGCGACAAGCGCACACTTACTACCCGACCCATCTGTGGCGGAATAAGGAAAAGGTGGAGCAGGACGGAGAAACGCATTCCGCGCCGGTCATCATGAATGAAGCCCTGGAGTTTGTCCGAACCAACAAAGAAGAGCCGTTCTTTCTGTTCCTGCCGATCACGATTCCACACGCAGCCATGCACGCCCCGGAAGAATACATGGCTCCATGGCGAAAAATGTTTCCTCAATTCGAAGAGAAGATTGGCAGGTACAGAGGGCCGGAAGTCCGAAACCCAATCGCTGCCTTCGCCAGCATGATGACGCTGATGGACGAAGGGGTTGGTGACCTGATGAGTCTCCTGAAGGAACTGGAGATTGATGAAAACACGATTGTCCTGCTGAGCAGCGATAACGGGCCTCACCGCGAAGGCGGCCACGATCCGGTCTTCTTTGACAGCAACGGAATGTTGAAAGGATTCAAACGTGATCTGTATGAAGGCGGAATCCGAGCTCCTTTGATCGCTCGCTGGCCAGGAAAAGTCAAAGCTGGTTCACGTTCTCAGCACGTGTCTGCTCACTGGGACATGCTCCCCACGTTCTGCGAACTCGCGGGTGTGGAAACTCCGGCTGGCGTCGACGGGATCAGCATGGTGGCGGAACTGACCGGTGAGGGAACTCAACAGAAGCACGACTTCCTCTACTGGGAGTTTTACGAGCGAGGCGGCAAACGAGCAGTCCGCTTTGGCAACTGGAAGGCCGTTCAGCAGAATCTCAGGAGTGCTGATTCCCGGGAGGGAGTTGAACTCTATGACCTGTCGCTGGACATCGGTGAAGAACGCAACGTAGCCGCACTCAACCCGGAAGTCGTGCAACAGGCGCGCGAGTATTTTCACGCGGCTCATGTGCCCTCAGAGTTCTGGGCCTTCGGCGGCAAAAAGAAGAAGCCGCAGAACGGCCCTCGCGTAATCCCCGGCAAACAATAGGGCCATCCCGAGCAAAGCGAGCTACGGCTCTGCCCGCAAACCCTGTGCACTCAGGAAGAATTCACCACAGAGAAACACAGAGTTTTACACAGTAACTCCCTCTGGAACACGGACGCGACACAACTGCCTGTGCCGGGTTTTAGCGCTGCGATTAGCCTTCTGCCACGTTCACATACACTTTGAGTGCATCTCGGTCTTCCACCAGCAAACGCATCATCTCAGCGTAGTTGTCGAGTCCATCAACCGGGCTTGTCAAAATCTTCTCGAGCACCCCGGGGTAAGTCACGTCACCCAGTGCGAGGTCAGAGATTCCTGATTCAAAGTGCCGGAAGTTGGCATTTACTGAACCAACCAGCAGTTTGTTTCCGAGTACCCAGTTCAGATTCACACTGTCACTTGGAACATCGACCTTCCGTTCACCACCCGTGATGCTGGTCCAGACAATGCACCCATTGTGCCCGAGGACTTCCATACACTCAAATGCCACGGCACTACTGCCGGTCGCTTCAATGATTAGATCCGGCTTGCCGCATTCATCAGCCAGTTCTTTCAGAGACTTGTCAGCAGTACTGACATAGTGCGATCCCATTCCTTCCGCGATTTCTGCTTTCAGATTTGGCTTTTTCCCTCGAGCAAGAGTCCAGACTTCCATTCCCCGCAGTCGCAGAATGAGCGTGGACAGCAGGCCGATCTGACCTGATCCAGTCACCCATGCACGCTTGGGCTCCCAGACCTGCAGTCGCTGCTGAGCAAGCATGGCCTGCTCGACGGCCTTCGCCGCACAGCTCATGGGTTCGGCCAGCACATGCAGATGCTTCAGCCCGACTGGCATCCGAACCATGAATTCTTCGTCGTCCACAAAGTACTCGGTCAGATAACCATGCAGCAGGTTGATCCCGCGTTCGTAGTATTCTTCTTCGCTCGTGATGTCAGAGCGACCAATCTTGTCGAAAATCGAGCCCCCGGGACGACGGACAGTACATGTCACGTAGTCACCAGGCTGAACGCGTTTCACGTTCTCGCCAACTTCTTCGACAATACCGAAGGACTCGTGACCGATGACGAGGAAATCGAACCCGGGAGGCGCCTGACCATACTGAGCTTCGTTAATTTCCCGGTCAGTCGCGTCAACTCCAACTTTGAGTGTGCGGACGAGAACGCCACGTCCATTCGGGATATCAGTGACCGATGGTTTTTCCAGTTCGGCGAGATGAACGCTGTCGGGTGTGCCCGGTTTGACGGCGATGGCCTTCATGGGTCTGTTCTTTTGTTACGAAATCGGAAGAGTTGCTCGTCACCCATGAGTGCGGGTGCCGAAACGGGCGGTGATTCTAAAGCGGGGCCTGGACCCAATCAAAGCAGGCCCCCGTTTTCCCGGGACATTGGGTGGGACGGTCAGGAGACCACCCCACAACATGAGCGGATCAATCAATGTAGGCCACGGCGCTGCCGCTCTCTCTGCGGATCTCCGTGAACTCCGTGGTCAAAAAACGAATTCACCACTGAGGACGCAGAGGAACACAGAGATCAGCGTCAGCAGCTAAGCAGGACGATCAGGAGACCGCCCCACAAATGAGCAGATCAATCAATGTAGGCCACGGCTCTGCCGCTCTCTCTGCGGATCTCCGTAAACTCCGTGGTCAAAAACGAATTCACCACTGAGCACGCAGAGGAACACAGAGATCAGCGTCAGCATGGGCTGTCAGGAACAGAGTGCCCGACGCGGAGCGTCAGGCTACGACGTTACATATGAAACGCAGCAGCAAATCTGTCGCACTGCAACAGCCACTCAGAGTACCCTCGTCCAATCACGACGACTCCCTTTTGTGACACCGTACATGAGTCTGAGGTAGACACGGAATCAATATCCACAACTGCCGCAGTCGGAACGTTGACGCCCTTCTCCAGAATCGCGCGATACACACGCGCTCCGGGTCCGATCGTGACATCATCAAACAAGACGGAGTCGACGACATGTGCGTTAGGTTCGACACGAACGTTAGGCCCCAGGATTGAATTCACCACAACACCGCCGTCGACAACAGCTCCTGGCGAGACAATGGAATTGATCAGTCTGGGTTCCGGACCGCCGGTACTGTTACACGTTCGAGCAGGTGGACTGCCGGCATCGGCCGTGCGAATTCTCCAGTCTTGCTGATAAAGATCAATCGGAGGAACTGGTGCCAGCAGGTCCATGTTCGATTCATAATAAGAATCAATCGTGCCCACATCCCGCCAGTATCCATCAGCCGTCACGCGTCCTTTCTCTGTTCCAAACTGATAAGCCACTACGTCTCGTTCATGAATCACACGCGGGAGAATGTCGTGTCCAAAGTCATGAGACGATGTATCGTCAGCATGGTCTGTCTGCAGAGCTTCCATCAGTGTGGATATCGAAAACACGTAGATCCCCATCGACGCCAGCGCAAAATCCGGATCATCGGGCATTGATCTGGGTACGGGCGGCTTCTCATCAAACTGCGTGACGCGAAGGTTCTCGTCCGTTCCAAGGATCCCAAAGGAAGACGCTTCATCCACTGGCACGGGTCGACAGGCCACCGTCACATCTGCTCCGGAGAACGTGTGATGATGAAGCATCTCCGCATAGTCCATGCGGTAGATGTGATCGCCAGAGAGAATCACAACATGGAGGGCGCCACTGCGTTCCAACAGGTAAAGGTTTTGATAAATGGCGTCTGCCGTTCCCTGATACCAGGAGTCGTCCGTCCGCATCTGGGGAGGAACCGGGGTAATGTACTCACTCAGATTCGGATTCAGCACCGACCAGGCGTCACGCAGATGTTTCATCAGTGAGTGCGACTTGTACTGCGGCAGCACAAGGATCTGTCGCAGCCCGGAATGCAGGCAGTTGCTCAGAGTGAAGTCAATGATCCGGTACTGGCCACCAAACGGAACGGCAGGTTTTGCGCGATCAGCCGTCAACGGAAACAGTCGCGATCCGACTCCTCCTGCGAGGACCAGTGTGAGCGTCTTGGAAACCATGATTTGCTCCTGAAATGTTGCTCCGAACGATCCGTGTTCATGTCTGCAACAGAGCAATGCAAAACCTGTGCCGAATTGACAACCCAGTGATTTCTGCGGCACACGACTCATACTGCGCAGGGAATGGGCGTTCATGCCAACAATCAATGCCGTTCCGTGCAGTTCCGCAGAGTGTCCCGTATCATCCGGAATCAGAGCACTGTTACTGCACCACGCGGCTCTCGACTCCTTAACACAGAATTCAAAACACTCATGCGATTCCTGATCGGGCTTCTTGCTCTGGCGTTTGCCCAAACTGCAACTGCAGACGAAAAACTGCCTCCCAACATCCTGTTCCTCGTCACGGACGACTGCAACTGTGACCTGTCGTGTTACGGACACTCACTGGTCCGGACCCCCTCTCTCGATCGTCTTGCAAAGCGAGGGGTCAGGTTCACGCACGCGTATGCTCAATATCCGGTATGCAATCCAAGTCGATCCTCGTTTCTGACGAGTCTCTATCCGGATCAAACCGGTGTGCTCAACAATGCAGGCAACTTTCGAAAACAGCATCCCAATGTTGTCACGATGCCGCAGATGTTTCGTAACCACGGATACACTGCGATTCGCATCGGAAAACTCTATCACTATGCAGTCCCGAATCAGATCGGCACGGATGGAGAAGATGATCTCGCATCGTGGGACATCCGCTTTAATCCGCGAGGCATCGACCGCGAAGTTCACGAGCAGATACACAGTATCCGGCCGGATGCCCCCATCGAATCCCGTTTTGGTGGCACACTGTCGTGGCTGAAGGTGGATCAGGAATCGGAAGAACACACCGACGGTGTCGCTGCAACAGAAGCCATTCGCATTATGAAGGAACTTCACCCTGAGCGAACGAAGCGCCCATTCTTTCTTGCCGTCGGCTTTTATCGTCCTCACACACCCTACGTTGCCCCGGCTCGTCTGTTCGATCTGTACCCCCTTGATCAGATCATTCCTGAACTGGAGATCCCCACTGACCGAGACGACATTCCTCTGGCCGCACTTCATGATCGCCCGGGGCAGCGTGAACTCACGGTCGCACAGCGCAAGGATATCATCCAGGCATACTACGCTTCAGTCTCACTGATGGATGAACAGCTGGGACGCGTGACTCAGGCACTGACAGACCTGAATCTCTCGGACAACACGATCGTTGTGTTTATCTCCGATCATGGTTATCACCTTGGTGCCCATGGGCTCTGGCAAAAGAGCGACCTGTTTGAAGGCTCGTGTCGCGTCCCAATGATCGTCTCAGCTCCGGGCGTCAGTCAGAATGGTCGTACAGCGACAGGTCCTGTCGAGTTGCTTGACCTGTATCCGACGCTGGCGGAACTCGCAGGAGTCACTCCTCCCGATCACTTGAAAGGTACCAGTCTTGTTCCGATGCTGAAGGATCCGACAGCTTCCGCAAAGCCGGGAGCATTAAGCGTCACCGTCAGTCGGGCAAGACAAATGCACAAGGAGTTTACAAAGAGCCGCGTGATGGGATATTCGATTCGTACGGAACGGTATCGATATACTGAATGGGGAAATGGAGTCTGGGGGAAAGAACTGTACGACTACGAGACCGACCCCAAAGAACTGACCAACCTCGCAAAGAAGCCGGAACACCAGAAAACAATGGCTAAGCTCAAGGCAACGCTTGATGCCGCCAAAGAAAGAGCAGTGCCTGGCTTCACTCGTGCTCAGCAGTGATCAGCCGCTGAGACGTTGTGTCATGGAATTCGCCGGAATTCCCGGGATGAGACGGTCAGGAGACCGCCCCGTAACATGAATAGTTTCTGATGGTGGACGTCTTCAGAGGTCCCGTCAGTCACGGGACTCAGGCGTTCAGCAACTATTTTTTCGGATTCAGGGTCCGAATCAACGACGCTCATTCGTTGACCGGATGCAGCAGACAACTGGCGTCTGCAGGCAGGCCAGACAGCCTGCGGTTAATGCATTTAGAATCAGGAATTCAGATCCATCCTCAGAAGGCTGGATGATCTGCAGGAGTTGTAGTCCGCAGTGAATCCTGCGGGAGTTGGCACTTCTCACCAACTGCTGCTCACCAACCGAGCACAAGGCACAGATTCTGTGTCCGACTTCCGGTCCAGATTGCAATAGACAGAACTGAAGTGCTCGCTTCCTTTCCGTAACCTGCAGATCAGTTCATGAGCATCGTCGACACCAGGCATACTCAGGCAATGAGTTCCAGGATCCTGCACATGTTCCAACACAAAGCAAGGATCCAGGATCATGAGGAATCACCTCGGGTGTGCGTCACACCTCCGGGTGTGACGCTCACGAATACCATTAAGGTGCTTGGACCTCGGATCTTTGTGGGGCGATGGCCGTCGGCACGCGTTTCAATTCTGTCGTCTCGCCTGCCCAGGCGAAAGGACACGGTCCCCTGGTGGTTCGATGCCCTGCGTACAGTGGCGATCCGGTCGGCCACAGATGGAGCAAGCCTGCTGTGTGTTCCGGGAGCAACGGCCTCAGACTTCATGAGACGACTCTGCGAACTCCTGCAGTTGCCCTCACTGAAGTTCAGACTACCGGACAGAGAATCCATGGCGACGGAGTCCATTGCAGAATGGCTCGCCATCAACTCACCAGAGAGTGAAGAGATCGCAGTTTCCCCCAGGATTGAATTAACTGACTGTGCACCCGCGGCAGATCTTTCCAGCCTGCCGCTGCCGGACCGTATCCTTGCGGTCTGTGGCACTCGACTTGTTGGCCTGCATACGACTGTCAACGGCAACTGCCAACAGCTCCTGCACAATCAGATCACCACCGGAAAGCCCGTCATGTTGGTGGCCCTGCGAGGCCGGAAGAATCCAGCGAGTGCTGACAGGAGTCTTGTTGCAGCGGGCGCGATTCCGTGGATCCTCGAACCGCTGGCAACACCAGCACAGGATGAATCCAATTCCAGCAATCGAACTGTGACTCTGAAACACGGGCCACTCACTCATCCGAGCGAATGGCTGTGTCACTGGACTCGCCCACATCGCGGCCCATGGTCAAATCAATCTGAAAACGAATACCTTGATGAACTTCTGCTGCGCAGCGAGCTCGCTGATCGTTCCGCCCTGGCAAGCCTGATTCGAATCGTGGCAACGCAGCGTATCGAAACCACAGTTCTGACTCTTGAAACCAGGGCAGTTTCGTGGACCGCTGTTCCGCTCAACGAGTTTCGACACCGCCGGATCTTTCGACGTCATAAGCAGCACTTCGATTTTGAGCCATGGGGAATTGCCGTCCGAAAAGAATGGCTGGAACAAAACGGATGCCGGTCCGTTCAGTACGTGGTCGATCAGGGACAGGAATCACGTGGAAATTCCTGGCTTCACCAGCCTGCCAGGAGTCGCAATGGAAAAATCGATTGGCGCGAAGAAAAAGAGTGGCGTTCTCCAAATCGTGTGGTCCTTGCGGCAGCCTGTCCAGGCGATGTTGTCGTGTTCGTGGACCAACTGAGCCAGGTTCCCGAGCGACTCACAGAACTGGTGCAGCAACACGGATGGACGATCGTCGCAGTCCCAAATCCCGATTCAGATGAGACCGATAAGACATGAAGCTCCCTTCAGCATTTCACTCTGTGTTTCTCTGAGTCCTCTGTCGTGAATCAATTCATTCGCGAAGAGAACGCGGGTACCTGCGAGCCTTCAGTTCAACGAAGAAGTGCCTGGAGCTGACTCGTTTAGCCGGCAGCAGCAGGCGTACGCGTCGAATCTCGTGTCATGACCGGCCAGTACGCGGGCCCTGAGGGCCTCTGGCTGAAAGAAGGACGTCCCTGGAATCACGACTTCTGTCCAAACCTTCAATTCCGGCCAACTGCATTACAATGGTGACTTACCACTTTGATCCTCATTCGGCTGGAATCTGACATGTCACACCTGAAACCAGTGCTGCAACCGATGCTGCGGAACGTCGACCCAGTTGGTGCCATGCTTGTATGGCAACTCGGATCGGCGTTCGGGCGGGGCATCTGTATTCTCCTGACCGTCCTCGCTCTTGCCCCTGCTGCTGCGGCGGACGACCAAACACGCATCACCGCCGCGAAGACATTTGTGCAGCAGGTGTTTGATGAAAAGTACGAGGAGGCAGCGACGAGATTCGATGCCACCATGACCCGCAGTCTGCCGGTGTCGGCTGTCAAAAAGATTCACACGGATCTCACCCGACAGTACGGAAAACTACAGAAGGCGGATAAGACGAAGACACAGTCTCCTGGAGAGTACGAGATCGTGTACGTCACGCTCGAGTTTGAGAAAGGAGACCTTGCAGCCCGAGTGGTGTTTGACGCCAAAGAGCAAATTGCAGGTCTGTTCTTTGTTCCGGCCGAACAATATCAAAGCCCTGCCTACGTGAAGCAGAATGCTTTTCGGGAAGAAGAAGTCTCTCTGGGAAATGGAGCCCTGCTGCTGCCGGGAACGCTCACTCTCCCCACAAACCCTCAGGGTAAAGTGGCGGCAGTAGTGTTGGTGCACGGCTCCGGTCCCAATGATCGCGATGAAACAATTGGTCCCAACAAGCCGTTCCGCGACCTCGCTCACGGGCTTGCGACTCGGGGAATCGCAGTATTGCGATATGAAAAACGGACAAGGCAGCATCAGGTGCTGATGGCGCTGAACGCAAAGCTAACCGTCAAGGAGGAGACCATCGACGATGCGGTCGCAGCTGTTGACCTGCTTCGCAAACGAAGCGAAATAGATCCACAGCGTGTCTTCGTGATTGGGCACAGCCTCGGAGCAATGCTGGTTCCTGCCATTGCAGAGCTGCAGCCAGACGCCTGCGGATTTGTGTGCCTTGCCGGCAATACTCAACCGTTGCAGACTCTGATTGCCGAACAAACGAAATACCTTGTCGCAGTTGACGGACAGGTGACTCCGGAGGAGAAGGCTCATCAGGAAAAAATCCTTCAACAGGTCGCGTTAGTGGATTCCGACAAGCTGACCGAAACAACTGCCAGAGGCGAACTGCCGTTTGCCGTTCCCCCTGCCTATTGGATACACCTCAATTCGTATAACGTGGCAACTTCAGCAGCCAGGATGACTCGACCGGTGATGGTGCTGCAGGGCGAACGTGATTACCAGGTGACAATGGAAGACTTCGCTGGCTGGAAGAAGGCATTCAAGGGGAAGCAGCGTGTCCTGCTGAAATCGTATCCAACCCTGAATCATCTGTTCATAACGGGCGAAGGTAAGAGTCGCCCGCAAGAGTACAACGCAGCTGGCAATGTCGCGGAGGAAGTCATCGTCGATATAGCAGAGTGGATCGGCAGTCAGTCGCCATTGAAAAAGTAGGCTGAAAGCACGGCGGCCCTGGATCATTGGCCACAGACAGGCACGGATCAAACACAGATGGTTCAGCAGCGAAGCTGCGCCGGCATATCGCTGCGGGCATAAGCCCGCAGAATCTGAATAACAGACAATTAGCGACAGCGTATCTGCAAATTTGCTCAGTGCCGTCAGTGCCCTCTGTGCCCTCTGTGGTGATCCAGACGTTCGACGACAGACTTCATGGCGAATTAAGAACCGCTGCCGCCGTTTCACGGCTTATGAGAAACCCAACATTCTGCGGACTGACGCCCGCAGCGATTGGGTACCGTCGCTTCGCGACTCAGATTCAACGCCCGATTGAACTCCTGCAAGCCGCCAGACCCCAATCTGTGTTTCATCCGTGCCCATCTGTGGATCGGACCTGAAAATCAAACAGCGGCCCGGCAGGCCTACAACCCTTAGAGTCAGACCCTTTCCAAAGGGTTGATCCCTCTGGTATACTGTCAGCACCGAATTTGCTCGGCGGCAAAGAGCGTCAGCGACCGATAAACAGAGTATTCGGCCCCACCTCTCCTTCCTCAGGAATCCTGCCATGCTTTCCATCTTTGGACTCAGGTCTGCCAGGGACAAATCTCATTGCGATGGTGTCACTCGTCGGGACATGCTGCGTGCCGGAACGCTGGCCGTTGGCGGGCTCACGCTTCCTCAGCTGCTTCGTGCGGAAGAACGTGCAGGAATCCGCAAGTCTGACAAAGCTGTCATTATGATTTACATGTGTGGTGCTCCCGGCCACCAGGACATGTATGACCTGAAGATGGACGCACCGTCAGAGATTCGTGGCTCGTTCAAGCCCATTTCGACGAATGTCGAGGGAATTGAAATCTGCGAACACATGCCGCGACTCGCAGGCATTATGGACAAGTGTGTCCCACTCAGAAGTGTGGTTGGTTCACCGAGCGGAGCCCACGACTCATTTATCTGTTATACGGGACGGCCGGTCCCCAATCAGCCGGCCGGTGGCTGGCCCTCTGTTGGGTCAGTTGCATCACGAGTTCTCGGACCGCGCAATGACTCTGTTCCTCCGTTTGTCGGCTTGTCTCCCAATGCTGGCCATCCGCCTTATGGTTCCCCTGGGCATCCAGGATTCCTGGGGGTGGCTCATTCAGCATTTCGCCCGTCCGGACCGGCGCGAAACGACATGCAGCTTCAGAAGGGTGTTGATGCATCTCGACTGGACGATCGACGTGCGCTGCTGGCCAGCGTCGACAGCATCCGACGAGACATCGATGCCAGCGGCACACTCGACGGGCTCGATAATCTCACGCAGCAGGCGTTCGACATCCTGACATCAACAGCTCTGGCAGACGCACTGGATATCTCCAAAGAACCGGAATCAATTCGCGAACGCTATGGGAAGGGTGATCCGAAACACTATGGCGATGGGGCTCCCAGAAACCTCGAACATTTTCTGATGGCCAGACGTCTGGTCCAGGCGGGCTGCCGCGTTGTGACGCTCAACTTCGGTCGCTGGGACTTTCACTCCAACAACTTTAATGGCATGAAAGACACACATCTGCCGCAGTTCGACCAGGGTTTGTCCGCCCTGATCGAAGACCTGCACAATCAGGGGATGGCAGATGATGTGGCAGTCATTGCATGGGGAGAATTCGGTCGAACCCCACGAATCAACAACAACGCGGGACGTGACCACTGGCCACAGGTTGGAGGTGGACTGCTGGCAGGAGGAGGGTTCCGCACGGGGCAGGTCATTGGAGCAACTGACCGTATCGGCGGGGAAGTCGCCGAGCGACCCGTTCACTTCTCCGAAGTCATCGCCATGCTGTATCGCCACCTGGGGATCAATCCCGATGTTGTGAAGCTGGATGATCTGACAGGTCGCCCTCAGTATCTGCTGAACAACACGACACCGATGCCTGAACTGGTCTAACGTCTGAGGGTCAGATGCAGACCTCTCGTCGCAATACTCTGCGTTGTCTGGCAACTGCCGGTACGGTAGCTGCCACATCCCTCGCTCGTGAAGTGGCCAGTGCGCCGACGCAGATCATTGACACCAACGTCAGCCTGTTTCCGTGGCCGTTTCGGCGAGTACCAAACGACCTCCCCGCAGCGATGGAACATCACCTGAAGAAACTCGGTATCACGGAAGCGTGGGCCAGCACCTTTGAGGCTGTCCTGCATCGAGACATTTCAGCGGCCAATCAGCGGCTTGCGAATGCCTGTCGGAACCACCCACTGTTTCGTCCCGTCGGTGCAATCAATCCTACGCTGCCGGACTGGGAACAGGACCTGCGTACCTGTCGTGAGAAACACCAGGTGCACGCGATTCGCCTGCTGCCGGGTTACCATCGGTACGCTCTGACAGAACCATTTGTAGAACGAGTGCTGCAATTAGCCGCGGCAGGCAACTTGCTCGTTCAGATTGCCGTCACGCTGGAAGATGTGCGAACACAGCATCCGGCGCTGCGGGCTGCCGATGTTGAACTGAATCCACTGGCAGGCCTTGTGAACAGCGTTCCCCAGGTCCGGGTTCAGTTATTGAACCTGCGCGGCAGAGTTCCTGAAAGCCTGCAGAAACTCGATCAGGTTTCCTTCGACACATCACGCGCTGACAGTACAGACGGCGTTCCCACTCGCATCCGTGAAACGGCACCAGACCGAGTGCTTCTGGGGACACATGCACCTCTCCTGATCCCGGAGGCATCCCTCATCCGTCTGCACGAAAGCGGGCGTCTCGACGAATCACAACTGGAAGGTGTG
>CAJWGB010000010.1 GCA_913031625.1 uncultured Planctomycetaceae bacterium
AGGATGGAATTGGCTCGACAGAAACGAGCACTTGAAGAACTGGAAAGCTGCGTAATTCGAGCGGAACGGCCTGGACTGGTGATCTATCCATCGGCTGCTGCGTGGAAGGACGCGCCGGATATCGATGTGGGAGCCACCGTTCGCCGCGATCAGGTTCTGTTGCTGATGCCGGATCTGACAAAGATGCAGGTGAAAGTTGGAGTGCATGAGTCGATTGTTGACCGCGTGGAACCGCATCTGCCAACACGTGTCACTCTGCCGGACCGTGTCCTGGACGCGGACGTATCTACGGTGGCCAATGTGACTCAGCCCGCTGGTTGGTGGACGGGCAATGTTGTCAGATATTCCACTGTGATCGACCTTCCTCCGGACGAGGGGCTCAAGCCGGGAATGAGTGCCGAGGTTGAGATCATCGTTGAAGAGCACAAAGACGTTCTCACGATTCCTGTGGCGGCTGTCGTCGAAACAGATCAGGGAGACTTCTGCTGGATTGAGATTGATCCCGATGGTCCACCGAAACGCAGGACGATTGAACTGGGTGACAGCAATGATGTGTTTATTGTCGTGAAGTCGGGACTGGACGAAGGTACAAAAGTTGTTCTGAATCCGCTGGATCATATTGACGAAGCGCAGGCTCAGGCCATGCGTTCGCTGGCGGATCCCGGTCAGACTTCGGATACCTCTGCTTCTGAACTTCCGGCAGGAGGGGAAGACAATGATTGAAGAGTTGCAGGTTGAGGATAAGCGTTCGGACTTTGCGTCTCCGAAGTCCGGATGGCGGTCCGGGATCATCTTTCTTCTGGGTCTGTGTCTGATCGCTGCTGCTGCGGGTGCGTTACTTCCTCGTGCCATCGAACCCGAGGTCAACACAGACTACCTCACCTCCAAAGTGATGCGGGGTAACCTTGCCGTTACGGTCACAGAGCAGGGCACTCTTGAAAGCTCAAATAACACAGAAATCAAATGTAAAGTGCGTGGCCAGAACACGGTCATCGAGGTCGTTGAAGGTGGGGCACAGGTCGAAAAGGGCGAGGTGCTTCTGCGGCTGGATACACTTCAACTGGACGAATCAATCGCGGAACGAACCAAGTACGCATACTGGTCGCTTTCTGCGGCTTACCGTTCCCAGGCAGATGTCGCACGATCAGAAATCGCCATCGAAGAGTATGAAAAAGGCCGGTTCAAAGCGCAGTTGATGACGCTCGAGAAACAGCTGGCCGTGGCAAAGTCGACGTTAACTTCAGCTCAGAATCAGCTGGAACATACGCAGCGCATGTTTGCTCGAGGATTTCGCAGTGAACTGCAAGTTGAGGCGCAGAAGTTTCAGGTGAAACAGGCCACGCTGGAGGTTGACCTGAAGAACACAGAGATCGATGTCCTCAATAAATACACAAAAGAGGAAGAGGTTGAGACACTCAGAGGCAATCTCAAGGCAACGATCGCCCGCCACCAGGCGGACCACGAACGAGCCTATGCAGACGTTCATCGACGCGATCGGGCACTGGAAGAACGCAAACACTGTGTCATTCGAGCCCCACGCGACGGGCTTGTGATCTACCCTTCAGCCGCAGCATGGAAGAATGCTCCTGATATCGAAGAAGGGGCAACCGTGCATAAAGAGCAGATCCTGCTGTTGATGCCCGATCTTACGCAGATGCAGGTCAAAGTGGGGGTTCATGAATCTGTTGTGGATCGTGTGCATAAGGGGCTCAAAGCCATCGTGACTTTTGCTGGTCGAAGAGTGGAGGCGGAAGTCAGCTCGGTGGCGACTGTGACCAGTCCAGCCGGCTGGTGGACGGGGAACGTAGTTAAGTACGACACAATCATAAAACTCCCTTACGAAAAAGGACTCAAACCCGGCATGAGCGCCGAGGTCCAGATCGTGATGGCCACCCATTCTGATGTGCTGATGGTCCCCGTTGCCGCAGTGATCGAGACCATGGAAGGGGCATTCTGCTGGGTAAAGACGGAGTCCGGACCGGAACGCCGAAGCGTGGAAACCGGCGACAGCAACGATGTCTTTATCGTCATCGAAAATGGTGTTGAAGAAGATGAGGACGTCATTCTCAATCCGCTTGCATTCGTACAGGAAGCGCAGCTTGAAGTCCTCCGGCCCAGCGACAAGACGCGGATGAACGAGATCCGCAAAAAGAAGAAAGAGGAACAGGCAGAGGCGACTCAGTCGCAGTCGAGTGGCGACGAGCCACACGAAGAAGGAGTGACGCCTGAAACAAAAGAAACTTCAGGGCAGCAGAGCAAGGAAGAGCAGGAAGACTCCAGACAAAGGCTGCCTGCTCTGGATGAATTAAGAAGAATCCTTCTGCCGGAACACCAGCGAGACGAACAGGTGGGCGATTCAGAAAATCGTCCGAGCAAAGCCCCGTCTTCTGACGAAGATTCTTCAGAGTCGACTCCTCTGAAGGCCGGACGGCCTGCCGGTGAGCAGACAGATACGGAGCTGAAGTCTTCTGAAACAGATGACAAGATAGAACCTGAAGCTGACACGGAGGTGTTCGAAGAACCAGCGACGTTAGCGGGCGAGAATGCTGATGACGATGGTTCGTCTGACGAGGCCACCGAGTCACCTGCTTTATGAACTCTCTGACTCGTACAGTTCGGCTTGGTCTCAAGAGCCTGCTCGTTCAAAAGATGCGAGCGGGCCTTGCCGCGCTGGGAATCTTCATTGGCACATCGACCGTCATCTGGCTGGTTGCGATGGGGGAAGGTGTGAGTCATCGTGCTCAGCAGCAGATCAAAGAGCTTGGTGCCAACAATATTATTGTCAGAACACGAAAGCCAAACTCCGATGATGACTTCGCCGGCAATAACCGGATGAAGATCTATGGACTCAAGCGGAAAGATCACGAACGCATCGAGAAGATTATTCCCGGGATACGGCGTATCGTGCCGATGCGCGAAGTCCGGTTTCAGTTGCGACTCGACAACCGCACTGCGGACTCCATCCTTGTGGGCTGCACGGAAGACTATCTCGAACTCAACCGGCTTGAGATGGCCCGCGGTCGCTGGCTGGCCGGTCGGGACCATGGCGAGAAAGTGGTGGTGCTTGCGGATGAAACCGCGAAGCGACTGTTTCCGTTCGAGAATCCGATTGGTCGCACGATTTGGGTGGGGAGTGAATTCTACGTAGTCATCGGGCAGACTCGCTCACGCGAAGCGTCAGCTGCGATTGGGGGAAGTCTGGATTCACGAGACTACAACCTGGACGCATATATTCCACTGGCCACCCTGGAAGAACGGGTGGGGGACTTCGTCGCCAAACGTGTGGGAGACGATTTTCAGGGTGAGAAAGTTGAACTCAGCCAGATTACTGTGGAGGTGCGAAAGACAGAAAACGTCGACGCCACGGCCGGCATCATTACAGCACTGCTGCAGAAGTATCATGACCAGGAAGACTATTCCGTGGTAATTCCCAAGGAACTGCTGCGACAGGCGGACCGAACCCGGGCAATGTTTAATGTGCTACTGGTTGTGATTGCGGGAATTTCACTGCTTGTGGGTGGCATTGGGATCATGAATATCATGCTGGCGACGGTAACCGAGCGAACGCGCGAAATTGGTGTGCGTCGTGCTCTGGGAGCGACTCGCAAGCATATCATTTCTCAGTTCCTTATTGAGACTGTTGTGCTGACCAGCGGTGGTGGCTTGCTTGGAGTGTTGTTTGGCCTGCTGTGCGGCCCCATTTTTCGCATGCTGAGGCGGGCTGTGACGATGCTGTCACCGGATGCTCTTCCCGAGATCGTGCATTCCCTCGAGCCGCGGATTGCTCCATGGTCGATCGGGTTGTCGCTGTTTATCTCACTGGGAGTAGGCCTGCTGTTTGGGGTTTACCCGGCGCGACAGGCAGCTCACATGGATCCGATCGACGCATTGCGCCACGAGTAGAGCATAGACCCGGACCCAGCGCAGCGAACTCCGGCGCCTGTGTCGTCGCAGAGAAGCTGTCTTCCCGCATTCGGCATGAGTTGTGTGGTCCTCTCAACGCCAGACGATTCATTCCTGCATGAATCGCACGCGAAACAGAGGCCACTGTGGATCTTCAGATACTGCCAGTTTCGGAAGAAGTGCTGTCTTGAGAATGTTCTTCGAGGCGGTGATAAAGCACCGCGGTACCGGCAGCTGTCGTGCAGAGCATCATTGCGCCCAGGAACGGGATCAGCAGCAGGCAAAGAATGGATGCTCCGACTCCGATCGTGTACCAGCGATATTGTCTCGCAAATTGACGACGCTGTTTGCGTCGCTGTCCGCGAACCACCATTGGGTAATCAAGGAATTCGTATCCAGCAACGAGGCTGTTGAACAGTGGCACAGCGACAGCTGCACAGGGCGTTCCGATAAACGGCACCAGACCCAGTAACAGGAGGGCGACCGAGATCACGATGAACTTCGTGATGTCAACGATACTGTCAATGGTTTGCTGAACGAACGGAGCCTCCTGCAGTCGATCTGCCGGCACACCTAAACGCTGTTCCACCTGGACCAGCAGTACGGAGTAGAAGTATCCCACAAAGACTGTCTGGCACAGGAGCCACGTTGTAAACGCCAGCAGGACTCCCAACCCGATGACGCCAACGAAGCTGAGGATCTCCAGTGCCCAGCCACTCCAGTTGTGTTCGAAATAATTATGGAGCGGCTCGTATGCGTACCAGAGGCCGACGATGAGCCCCACGACCACTGCCAGAGTCACGAGCAGGCTGGCAACGGCCGGTGCGACTCCGTAACGCCACAGCCCCTTCATGGAATTCATGAGTCTCAGCCCAACGAATGGCGTCTTGAAGCCGTCAACGAACTGTCCCACGAATGTCCGCGGCAATGGTGCTGACAGCATCTTCGCCACGGGTTCGGGGATTGTTTGACGGGGATCTTCGTTGGGTCCCATGGAACAGGAGTGATTGAGTGCAGGAGATGTCCGGAGTCAGCAGGGACGGGTTGAGACGTGTTGGTCGGACGTTATAGTGAATTCCAGTGAACGGCGCAATTGATCAGCGGTTCACGAAATTTGTCAATCCAGACTGATCCAGCCAACAGGACTCCTCCATGAAACCTCTGACTCTGGCTCTGCTTCTTGCAGCCTGCAGCAGTTCCGCATTTGCTCAGAATGAGCTCAAAGATCTTCCGTTTCCCGAGGTCAAGCATCTGATTGACACTCACATTCATCTGTACGATACCACTCGACCGGATGGTGTGCCGTGGCCGCCGGAAGATGACAAGGTGCTCTACAAGCCTCACCTGCCTGCGGAGTATTCAAAACTCGCCAGGGCGGCCAAAGTCACGGGCGTGGTCATTGTTGAAGCCAGCGACCGACTCGAAGATAATAAGTGGGTCCTCGACCAGGTAAAGGGCGATCCGTTCTACGTAGCGCTGGTTGGCAACATTGACCCCACCAGGAAAGCCTTCGGCAAACAGCTGCGAAACCTCCGCAAGGATCCTCGCTTCGTCGGAATCCGTGCTCGCAACGCCGGGCCCATCGATTACACAGACGCCCAGGTTATCGCGAACTTCAAAAAGCTTGAAAAGGCAGGACTGTCACTGGACATCCTTGCCAATGGCAAAGGTGTTGAGGGTGTGAAGGAAGTCGACGAACTGGCGGGCAAGGTTCCAAATCTGCGAATCGTTGTTGACCACGTCCTTGGGTACGACATCGACGGCAATCCTCCGGGGCAGGACTGGCTTGATGCTGTGGAGAGTCTGGCAAAACACAAGAATGTTTACTGCAAGGTTTCCGGTCTGTATCAGCGCTGCAAACTTCAGCCGGCCCCTCAGGACCCGGACCACTACCGCACCGTTCTTGACCCTCTGTGGCAGAACTTCGGAGAAGATCGCCTGATCTATGGCAGCAACTGGCCGTGTACGAAAAAGAGCGGTAATTACGAGAGCTTTGTGAAGCTCGTGAACGCGTACTTCTCTGAAAAGGGCAACGACGCGTGTGAGAAATATTTCTGGCAGAACGCTTCGAATGCGTATGGTCTCAAACTGAAGTAGATCTGAGCTTTAACCACAGAGACCACAGAGTTTCACAGAGGCGTTCCTCTGTGCTCTCTGTGGTTTCTCTGTGCTCTCTGTGGTTTCTCTGTGCTCTCTGTGGTTTCTCTTCCTGGGACGGTCGGCCAGCGACTAAAGAGCCAGTTCGTGGTCCGGCTTCTTCGGTTCGTTGACGGCAGTGACCAGAACAAAGCTGAGAATTAACAGCAGGAACCACGCGACAAGCTTGCTGAACGGAACCATGACCCAGGTTTCCGTTTGATTTGGATAAACCCAGATTCTTGCCCAGGTACTCACGTTTTCCGCAATCCAGATAAAGAGTGCTCCGAGGAATGTGCTGAGCGGAACCGGCATGTGGCGATGCACCCGATACATGCGAAAGTAGATCGTTGAGCGGCCAAAGCAAACCGCTGTAAACGCCAGCAGTCCCAGTCGGATGTCGATGATGTAATGGTGCGTGAAGAAGTTCGCATAGATCAGAGTCACAAGGACCCACGTCGCCGCCTTCGGTGGATACTTTGAGAATCGAAAATCAAAGATCTTCCAGACTCGCGCGATGTAACTGCCGACCGCACTGTACATGAAGCCGGCGAACAGGGGCACGTTGCCGATCCCAAGATCAAATTCCTCCGGGTACTGCCATGAACCGATCGACTCTGAGGTCTTAAACACTTCCATGATCGTCGCCACGATGTGGAAGATCAGGATCACGAGTGCTTCTCTGGGCGATTCCAGACGGAACAGGAGCAGGATAACCTGAAATCCGAGGGCTGCGATGAAGAGAAAGTCGTAGCGGTGCAGTGACTCGAGCGGGTACCACAATCGAGTTACCAGAATCAGCAGCAGCAGGTATCCGCCAAAGATACTGGCCCATGCCTGCTTGATGCCAAACAGCCAGAACTCATAGAGACCAGATTTAAGTCGTGGCGAAACCATGGTCGGGGAAGATCGGATAGCGGGGCCTCAATCTGCTCCCGTGCATACGTGTTCCCGCTGAGATTGCTGAGTGGAATGCTACGATTTGAGATCAGAGCCGGGCCGAAGACTAAGTCGAGTTGCGTCGCACGCACCCATCTGTAGTCCGCAGTATCGGTTCTGGAACTGCCGTAGCTGAAGTCGTGAGACTTCAGGCGACCTGCTGAAAACCTTCTGAGTCTCGCGACTTAAGCGATGAAAAAGCGGTCAGCGGATACCCGACGGCGAACACTATCAGCCCATACGGGTCGCAGGGCTCTGCCAGTTCGGTGCAACTGTTCTGAGACGCGGTTCTCACGCTGGGCTAAGCCAGGTCACGGTCTTCAAACAGAATGAAGGCGAACAGGATGGTAGCTGCCACGTAGGCCACCGCATACAGCATGGCAGTGGCGAGGTAGGTGGGAGGCACGGAACCTCCGCGGGCAAGCACACCATAGATGTCGAATGAGTTGAGCGACGGCATGATTGTCGCCACAAGTCTCGCGACAAAGATTGCCTGCTCGTTCTCGATGGAAGACTTGGAGTGAGCCACCATCTGAGGAGTCAGGTTTCCAATAATGAAGATCACAAAGCAGTTGATCAGATTGGCGATCATGGGCAGGCGAGTTGCCACTGCTACGCTGATCCCTGTCAGGACTGCAATCTGGAAGAACGCCAGAATGATTCCCGGCAGGACCTGAGTCACTTCTGCGAGCCGGTCCATATTGGGGCCCGGCAGACTGACGCTGCCAACCTTGATCCAGTCGAACCAGCCCGGGATCTCACCTGCGAGGTTGGCTCGGTTTTCAAACCCAACCTTATAGTAGATCAGGAAGGAAAAGATCAGGGTGAGTGGAATCAGCAGACAGAGAACTCCCTGCAGAATTCCCAGGTACTTTCCAATGATGAACTGACGACGATTGATCGGTTTCGACAGCAGAGTCATGGCTGTCTTTCCCTCAATCTCGCTGGTGATCGTGTTTCCTGCCGTCCAGACGGCCAGCAGAATCCCGGAGATGAGGAGTGTTGAGAGTCCCGTGTTCTTAAGTTCTCGAATGTCATCCCCAAGGGTGAAGAAGGGGATAAATGTGTTCAGGACGAGCAGAACAGTCGCCATGAAGAAGATCAGGAAAAACAGCGGCTGTCGAACAGCTTCTTTGGTCGTAGCACGAGCAATAATCCCTGAGCGGGAGGTGTATGAGAAGACGATCAGCCCGACGAACAGGGCCACACCGACAACCCACACCAGTGACCACTGAGTCGATTCTTGCAGTCCGAGCAGAAGAAGTTGGTTCATGAATCCGATTTCCGCGATGGCAATTCAGGCGCACGAGATGCACGCCAGGCAATATGCATACGCCGGAATTCGGTCTGCGTTGGAGGGGAATTTCAGATTCCTGTGGTCTGCTGAGTCAGCCTGATCGCTGCCGATTCCGCAGATTTCCCACAATCCGCGCCAACCGTACAGACTGCACGCCAGCCCCGCGCATACTCTGTGAATCCCTGTGTCCTCTGCGGTGAAATTGCACTGACTGGAGCGGTGATTCTTCAGCCTCTGTATGTACAGCCGAAGATTCGACCGACCGGATCAGCCCAATCTCCGATCCAGCCGGCCGAATCAGTAGCCATTCATCAGTAGCCATTCGCTCTACCGAAATCGTGTCGGAACGCTCAGGGGGGCCGGTGCCGCTGGAGGCGCGTGCGGGATCGGAGTCGGCGGAGGAGGTGCCTGGTCCAGTCCCGGAGTTGGTGCCACTCCAATGTCCTTCATCAGGCAGCAGAGAGTCTCTTCCACCATCTTCATCCTGGTCTGCATTCCTCCCAACCCCACCTGTCGGCGGTGAATGCGAGTCCACGGCATCACGCAGTCACAGATGTGCTTCAGCAGTGCATCCGCCCCCGCCAGCTGTCGTTGTGCCGTGACCGCATTCAGGCGGTGAGCTGAAACGCGAAGAGTCTTTGCCGTCTGCAGCAGCGAGTAGGTCTCAGTGTAAGTCGCCTGGAATTCGACGTTGTGGGAGTAGTTGTAGTACAGATCGAGGCACAGGTCGTTCAGCAGGAACTCGAGCTTTCCAGTGAGGTATGGCACGTGTTCACAGGCTCCGAACCGAATGCTGTCGGGATCCGGCGCGATTTCCTGCGGGAGGATTGGCTGTGCAATCAGTTGAGTGCGATGAACGGGAAACGACTGTGTCGGATAGAAGGAAGGGACTGGTCGCCGCAGACATTGTGCATGAAGTTCGTCTGTGTTGAGTGCTGCAATGGTCAGCAGTCCGGTCAGGACGGTTCGAATCGTCATGGTTCTTTCCTTTCCAGAAAGAGTGGAGTCATGGCCTGATCAGAATTGAGACAGCTCGCCCTTGTCTCTCCAAGGGCGCATATGGGGCGCGGGAGCTGATCGCGGGCAATCGTCTCATTCAGGCGGTTGGATGTTTGCACGGGCTGACTTCCCTGCTGGCCCTCGTTTGACTCTTTGCCAGGTGTGTGCCAAAACACCAAATCGAACGTAAACGTTCTGCAGCTAACGACTTATCCGCGAGTGAGCAGCAATGGGACGGGCATAAATGCCGTTGCGCAACGGTCTCACACGTAATCAGACTGAATACAGGAACAAACGGAGAGCAGACCATGGAACGACGAACACTTGGTGGCAGCGGTATTTCTGTCACAGATATCTGCATGGGAACGATGACGTTTGGAGCGCAGTGCGACGAGAAACTCTCCTTCGAGATTATGGATCGTGCCTTCGATGCCGGCATCGATTTCTATGACGCGGCCGAGATGTACCCGGTGCCTCCGAAAGTGGAGACCTACGGCATCACCGAAGAAATCGTCGGGCGATGGCTGAAGACCAAGCCCCGCGAAGCTGTGATTGTGGCGACAAAAATTACCGGGCCCGGACATGGGTGGTTTGTGCCTCCTGTCCGCCATGGACGGACAGCTTTGGATCGACTTCAGATCGTTCGAGCGGTGGAGGAGAGTCTGGGTCGCCTGCAGACGGACTATATCGATCTCTATCAGACTCACTGGCCGGACCATTCAGCGCGGTACGAAGATGTGCTGGATGCACTCACGATGTTGATTAAACAGGGAAAGATCCGTGCAGCAGGATGCAGTAACGAGACCTGTTGGGGACTGATGAAGAGCCTTTGGGCCGCGGAACAGCACGGCCTGAGCAGGTACGACTCAGTGCAGAACAACTTCAGCATTCTTAATCGGCGGTGCGAAAGTGAACTGGCTCAGGTATGTCGGCAGGAGCAGGTGAGTCTGCTTCCTTACTCCCCACTGGGCGGGGGAGTCCTCACTGGTAAGTACACAGATGACTGGCCGGAGGGAGCTCGATTCTCTGCCTATCGCACGGCAGGTGAGCGACAGCAGAAGATACTCGAGCGTTTTCTGAATGGTCGTTCGCGTCAGACTGTGGAACTGCTGCGACCGATCGCTGCCGATATTGGGGTGACTCTGACAGCTCTGTCTGTTGCGTGGAGCCGACAGCATGACTTCGTGGCATCAACGATTATTGGCGCGACCACTGTGGAGCAACTCGACGAAAGTCTGGCTGCAAAAGATCTGATTCTGGACGACGAGACGATGCGACGCATCGATGAGATCGATGAACTGATTCCGACTCCCCTCAAAGAAGATGGATTGCGCAGGAAGTAGTCGGCTTGTCCACGTCCGATCACAGCGTCGGCCCTCGCTTGCTCGTCCCGGCGGACTGTAGGCCGGAGTGGCGAAGTCCGGCGGCAAAACATGTCAATGAACTGGAAGTCGCGAAACGGCGTCAGCGGTGCACGATGCTGCTGAGGTCCGGGCTCACACAGCCCAGCTACAGGGCGGCCGGCTGGCCAGCAAAACGGCCGCAATTCCGAATCGCATCCTCGCACTCATTTGCTGCGCCACGCTTTGGCATTGATAATCGCCAGCCCGCCTCCTGATCCTCAATCGACCAAAGGTCCCTCATGTTGATTCGTCTGTGTCCTTCTGCATTGATCGTTCTTCTTCTGCTTCCGGGGGCCGTCGCCCAGCAGCTTACCAAAACAAATTACGACCGCCTTGTTCCTGCGGGCAAGGAAGTGGACGCCATTTACGGCGATTATGCACTCGGCAATGAAGCGGCTCGAGCCGTCATCGCTCGTCCGGTTATTACTCGCAACGCCAACATGACAGTCCGGTCAGTGGGTGGTGCGTTGATTGACTTTGCAGTCAGACAGCATGAAAGCGATCAGCTCAGTGCGTTTTACCCGGGCCGAAGAAAGACTCGATTCACTGACGTAACTGCGAAGAACGGTCGCGTGATCGTGAGCGCTGAAGGAACTGATTCTGAGCTCTCCTGCTCAGTGCGGTACTCGTTCCTCGACAATCTGCCTGTCATTCAGGTGGCGACAACATGGAAGAACACCTCTGCAAAGAAAATGACTCTGCCGCTGGAAGACGACATTCGTGCTGACGGGGGCAACGAAGACATGATCAAGTCTTCCAATGGTCGTCATGAGCTGTTCTTCATTCACGATATCCACTGGCAGCAGGCATACGCTGTGATTGCTCCGGGATTCACCATCCGTTCCAACAGCAACTCACGAGAAAGTGTGCTCAGTTACGAACTCGATGGAGTCGCCCAGCGCTCTCTTGAACCGGGCGAGGAATTTACGCTCAAGCGGAGCATCATTGTTGGGCGGGATCTGCCTGACGTTCGTGCCACCATCGATGATCTGGGCGACATCGATGTCGAGGATGCAGTCATCCTGACAGTTCAGGATGCCAATGGAGAACCCATCTCAGATGCACGCGTCCAACTGCTGTCTGAAGATGGTGAACGGGGCACCTGTGTGACAGACGAAGATGGCAGGGTTGACGTTCGTCTCCCAACGGGTGTTTACTCGGTCAACGTATCGGTTGCGGGAATCACGGTTCGTAAGTCGAGCGATACAAAGATTGAGGTTAATGCTGAGCAGAATCAGGGCTTCATTCTGCGGTGCGTCGACTATCGCGAGAGTACTATTCAGGTAACAGTCACCGATGAGACAGGACAACCGATTCCTGCCAAGGTGGAGTTCCGAGGAACCAATGGTACCCCCACGCCTGACTGGGGACCTGACTCAGGAGAATTCTTCGTCCGGAATCTGGCTTACACGGCAAACGGAACGATTGAACGTCGCATGGCCACCGGCACATACGACGTGATTGTGAGTCGAGGTCCTGAGTACGATGCTGTTTTCACAAAGCTGGACCTGGGAAAGCAGAATCAGCTTAACGTGAAACTCAATCACTCCGTGAAGACTCCCGGCTGGGTTAGCAGTGACTTCCACAGTCATAGTTCTCCTTCCGGGGACAACACCGGCAGTCAGCTGGGAAGAATTCTCAACCTCGCCGCGGCCAACATTGAGTTCGCTCCATGTACGGAACACAACCGGGTGAGTACCTATGAGCAACACATCAGCGGGCTGAAACTGTCAAAGTTTATCGGGACGGTGACCGGGATGGAGTTGACGGGAACTCCGCTACCGCTGAACCATCAGAATGTGTTTCCGATGATCCACCGTCCGAGAACTCAGGACGGAGGAGGTCCGGTGACGGACGTGAGTCCCGAATCGCAGATCGAACGGCTGCACCTGTGGGATGATCGCAGTCAGAAACTGATTCAGCAGAACCATCCTGATATCGGCTGGCTGTTCTACGACAAAACCGGAGACGGCAAACCGGACGGCGGATACGCACGCTCGTTTGAGCATATAGACGTGATGGAGATACACCCGATCGATCGGATGCTCGCCCGAAAACAGTTCGATGTACGCAGTGGAAAACCGGCGGGTAACAATCGCATGTTCAACTGGTTGCAGCTCCTGAACCAGGGCTTTCGCGTTTATGGAGTCGTGAACACGGACGCGCACTACAACTTTCACGGCAGTGGTCCGCTGCGGAACTGGATTCGTTCTGAAACAGACGATCCGTCGAAGATTGACCCCATGGACATCGTACGAGCTTCAGAGGCCGGACAGGTACTGATGTCGAATGGCCCATTCCTTGAAGCAACCTTTAACAGTGACTCAGCCAAAGCGGCAACCTATGGCGACGACATCCAGGCGAAGAATGGGCATGTTACGATCGGTATCAAGGTGCAATGCCCGGATTGGCTCGATGTCGATACGGTGTTTGTGCTCGTGAACGGGGTAAAGAGTCCTGAACTTTCATTTACCCGAGACGAGCATGCGGATGCATTTGGGGACGGAACGGTCAAGTTTGAGAAGCAGCTTTCAGCAACCCTGAAGGAAGATGCTCACCTGATCGTCGTGACCGGCCATCGCACAGAGATTATCGGTGATGTGGAAGGGCCGTCATGGGGCCGCAGCCACCCGGCCGCCGTGACGAATCCAGTCTTCGTAGATGTCGACGGGAATGGATTCAAATCGAATCAGGACACGCTGGGATACCCACTGCCAGTGAAGTTTAAGGCGCCGTAGGCGACGGGTGCCCGCGACAAATGCATCGCCGCACGAACGCTCGACGCGTGCGGCTTCGGCGACCGGTTAAACGAGGCGACTTGGCTCCGTCGGCAGAGCCAATGCCCCCCCCGCAATGGCAGGCAGCTCAAAAACAGAGCCGGTTACCGCACGGCCTGGGTGTGATGTCAGTGGGTGAAACCGTAGAGGGCTTCGGGGAATGAGCCTTCACACGTCTGTCGACGTGCTCCGCTCCAGTCCGTGTGCTTCCCGAACTTCATCGAGAGCGTCCTGCAGTGAATCGCAGACGCGTCGATGTTTGCGATCCAGCTTTCCGGCGTAAATGCGGGTGGCAAGGACGTCGCTGAGCGCCAGCAGTACCAGCCATGCTGCAAGGACCAACATGCCAATGAGGTACAGGGTGGCCAGAACCGGGAACTCTCGTACGTTAAACACGCCCCAGAGTCCGATCACACCACCGAACAAAACAGTCAGTGCGGATGTCTGAATGCGACGGGAATACTGACGGGTAAAGAACTCAAGGTCTGAATCCGTGAGTTCCTCGTCTGCCTGGTGGCGCCGATGAGCCCGGACGTTGAAGACCACCATCGCGATTCCCGCTGCCGCGACCACGGAGCCAAAGGCCAGGCATGGGATTTGAAGGTCGTCCATTGAGGGGTCCTGCCAGTTCAGGGGGCGATTGTTGAATTTGCAGAGTTCAGTCTACTAACCGTAAGTGGCAAATAGTGCAACTGCCGTTCCCATTATGAGACTTCTGTGCCGCTCTGAGTTGTTCACATAAGTCAATAATTTGTCAGAAGTTACGAATAGCGTTCGGACAATCATTGTCGTGCGGCAACCGTAACCGTGTGCGTTTTGAAACACGTGACTGATTGCGACACAGTTGTGTCATTTTGATCCGTGGGTCGTCACTGTGACGGCGCACTGACACGGCTGTGCGTAAGGGTTGAAGTGTGAGTTGCGTCAGATCTCAGGTTTTAGGGTTTTGGTCAATTCTTCATGTGTGTGAATACTGGTTCATTTCGGGCGTTTTTCTGAACGTTTTTAGGCAGAAAGTGTCTTAAAGCTGCTGGATATCACGGTATCTCCTTGATGGAGGGTGAATTCGGCCTACGGGAAACGGTTGTACGGGCGCAGTCGTCGGATGCAGGAATTACAAGATCCAGGCGTTGTGTGATGCCGTTTATAAACATGAGAGAAAGTCCATTTGGCTGGAAATCGCGTGCCCACGAAGGGCTACAGGTCATCGGAAGGGGGCATGATCAAGACGGTTATGTCGCGTCCGGCACGAACTTTGCCTCAGGTTTGTGCTGACAGCCGGAGTCTTCCGGCAGGGTGAAGGAGGTTCAAAATGTCACGATACCGAAACGAACGTATTCGCGAGCTTGCTGAACAGCAGGTTCGGTTTGCCCCCCAGGCAGTCAAAACACGCCAGATCTCCCAGGCCGAGGATTTTCTGTTCTCGGTGAAGGGCGGACTTGAGTACCGCTTTGGCGAAGTGTGCTTTGCTGTGACTGGGTACCGGCCAGAAACCGACGTCGTCGTGAAGGGCCGAGATCTCGCTCATGATCTCCGGTGTCTTGTGGAGGATCTGTCCGGTAGTCTCAATCAGCCGATTTCGGAGCTCGGTGAGCCAGCGCTGACAGTAAAAGAAGTGAGTGAGCTGTTCAGCGTTTCGGCCAAAACGGTCGATCGGTGGCGTGATCGTGGCCTTCCCAGTCGCCGCATGAATGTGGGTGGGCGTCTGAGAGTTGTAATTCCACAAAGCATCCTCAATCGGTTTGTCGCTGATCATCGAGATGAGATTGATCGCGGCAGCAGCTTTCGGCAGATGACGCAGGAAGAGCGACAGGAGGTGATTTTGGCCGCCCGCGAGTTGGCGGCGGAAGGGCTTGGGTTAACGGAGGTCAGTCGGCGAATCGGTGAGCGGTTCAGTCGAGCGACTGAGACGATCCGTTACACGCTTCGTGATTTTGACAAGGCTCACCCGGAAAACGCCATTTTTCCACGTGTTACAGCTCAGGTTTCGGGTGAGCATCAATCGCTCATATTTGACCTGCACGCTCAGGGCGTGGTTATTGAGGACCTCGCTCGGCGTTTCTCTCGCACTAAGTCCTCCATTCAGTCGATCCTCGCAGATGTCCGCGTCCGTCGACTCAGGGCGATGCCGGTTGAGTACATGGATTCCGAGGAATTCCGAATGGATGACGCCGAGTCTACCATTCTTGGCGAGCCGCCTGCCTACGACGAAAAGTCCTCCGTGCGTGTTCCGAAAGGGCTACCCGCCTATCTGGCAGAGCTGTACAAGGTGCCGCTGCTGAACAAGCCACAGGAGCAGTACTACTTTCGGAAAATGAATTACCTCAAATTCCGGGCCGCGGAGCTCCAGAAGGAGCTGAATGACGGCAGGGCGAATGCCCGAGTGGCACGCCGGATGGAGGCGCTGCTGGATGATGCGAATAGGGTGAAAAACCTGCTGACTCGCTCGAATCTCAGGCTGGTTGTGTCGATCGCGAAACGGCACCTGAAGCCAGGGGTGAACTTTTTTGAGCTGGTCAGCGACGGCAATATGTCGTTGATCCGCGCCATCGAGAAGTTTGACTACGCTCGAGGCAACAAGTTTTCGACATACGCGTCGTGGGCCATCATGAAGAATTATGCTCGTAGTGTGCCCGCTGAGCACACTCGGCTCGACCGATTTCGTACCGGGTACGAGGAGGTCTTCTACGATTCGCAGGATGGTCGCGGCAATGCTTTTGCTGACGAGTTGGTCAATAAGGCTCAGCGGGCTGCCATTATGGAGATCCTCGAAGAGCTGAATGGCCGGGAGCGAAAGGTGATTTCGTACCGCTTCGGGCTCGCCAAAGGTACTGAGCCGGAGACGCTTGAGCAGGTCGGCAACAGGCTGGGGGTGACCAAGGAACGCGTTCGTCAGATTGAGGTCCGCACCCTTGAGAAGCTGCGCAGGATAGCTCGAGTTAAAGGGGTGGATATCCCCGGGATCTAAGATCAGCTGAATAGCGGCCCGAGTCTTGTCATTGGCCGGGGTGATTTGTGTGTCCGGGATGCCCGGTGGTCTCAATTGCGGGTGTGGCGGGTTGAATATTCGTGCAGTCTGAAATTGGCTTCATTTCCGGCTGCTGCACGCCGACAAGAACCGCATTGTGATCTGTGACCGCAGTGCTGAGCTCCTTTGAATTGACGGATTTGGGAATGGGAATGGCTTTCCGCCGAACCTTTCCGAGACTGTTTTCTCATAAATCCTGTGAATCAGGGTTCGGCCTTGTTTGCAGTAAGTCGATTGCTATACTGCCCGGCTCGCCACGGCGGTCGGTCTGCGCTAGCGTAGCTCAATTGGTAGAGCTCCGGTTTTGTAAACCGGTGGTTGTGGGTTCAAGTCCCTCCGCTAGCTTTCGCATTTTAGTTGAGGATTGTTGGTTGCCAGAGTCTGATTGCCTACATTCCGCAGCGGAATAGTCTCCGTTGTGTCACACACAGAGGGGGGTGTTCCAGAGCGGCCAAATGGGCCAGACTGTAAATCTGGTGGCGTACGCCTTCGCAGGTTCGAATCCTGCCGCCCCCAATCGTGAGTAGCTGTAAGCGAGAGGGTCTGGCTTGGAAAGTCAAGGTTTTTGCGGGTGTAGTTCAATGGTAGAACTCCAGCCTTCCAAGCTGGTCGTGAGGGTTCGATTCCCTTCACCCGCTCTCTTCCAGGAGCCAATTAATTGCTGCTGTAGCTCAGTTGGTAGAGTGCGTCCTTGGTAAGGACGAGGTCATGGGTTCAAGTCCCATCAGCAGCTTTGGGTATGGTTGGCGTGGTTTGGTGTCCCGTGTGGGGTGCCAGGTTTGTGTTTCTTGGTTGTGTTTTCTTTACGTTTTTGTTGGTGCTGACTGTGAAAGGGCAGTTGGCGTCATCTGGAGTTTGAGATGGCAAAAGCAGTTTTTGAGCGGACAAAGCCTCACGTTAACGTGGGAACGATCGGTCATATTGACCATGGTAAGACCACAACTACGGCCGCAATCCTTGCTGTTCAGGCAGCCAAGGGGCTGGGTGAGGTGAAGAGTTACGCAGATATCGCCAAGGGTGGTACTGTTCGTGACGAGACCAAGACGGTGACCATCGCTGCGAGCCACGTGGAGTATGAAACTCCCAATCGTCACTATGCTCACATCGACTGCCCGGGTCACGCTGACTTTATTAAGAACATGATCACTGGTGCCGCTCAGATGGACGGTGCCATTTTGGTTGTTGCTGCAGATAGTGGTCCGATGCCACAGACGAAAGAGCATATTCTGCTTGCTCGTCAGGTGGATGTTCCGGCTCTGGTTGTGTTTATGAACAAGGTTGACCTTGTTGATGACCCGGACCTGATCGAGCTGGTTGAAGAGGATATTCGTGACCAGCTGAACAAGTACGGCTTCCCTGGGGATGAGATTCCCATCATTCACGGGAATGCAAAGGGTGCTCTGGATAATCCGGATGATGAGGCGTTCAGTGAGTGTGTCACGAAGCTGATGGAGGCTCTGGATAGTTACATTCCTCAGCCTGAGCGAGATCAGGACAAGCCATTCCTGATGGCGGTCGAGGATGTCTTCTCAATTGAAGGTCGTGGTACTGTTGCGACTGGCCGTATTGAGCAGGGTATCGTTCATGTTGGTGACAAGGTAGAGATTCTGGGTCTGCGAGACACTCAGGAGACGACCTGTACTGGTGTTGAGATGTTCCAGAAGACTCTGGAGGAGGGGCAGGCTGGTGACAATGTTGGTCTTCTGCTTCGTGGTTTGAAGAAAGACGACGTTCAGCGTGGTCAGGTTCTTGCTGCACCAGGCTCTATTCAGCCTCACACCAAGTTCGAGGGTGAGGTTTATGTTCTGGACAAAGATGAGGGTGGTCGTCACACGCCATTCTTCTCAGGCTACCGTCCTCAGTTCTACTTCCGTACGACTGACGTGACTGGAACGACAACTCTGCTCGGTGGGGCTGAGATGTGTACTCCGGGTGACAATGTCAAGGTGGAGGTTACTCTTGGTAAGCCGATTGCTATGGAAGACGGTAGCCGCTTCGCGATTCGTGAGGGTGGTCGAACTGTTGGTTCCGGCGTTGTGACCAAGATTGTCGAGTAGTTCACCCTCGTTTTTAAGGGTTGATGGATCAACTGCCTGTTTGTCGTTTGGTGGACAGGCAGTTTTCTGTTTGCTGGTTTTTTGAAAGGGCGGTTTCGTGCGAGAGTATGTTTGGCTGGAATGCACGGAGACTGGTCTTCGCAACTATCGAGTGATCAAGGAAACCCGCGGTACCGAGCGGCTTGAGTTGATGAAGTATTGTCCTAAGCTTCGTCGTCATACGCTGCACAAGGAATCGCGTAAGAAGTAACTGGTCCTCTACGGACGTAGCTCAATTGGCAGAGCAGCGGATTCCAAATCCGCAGGTTGGGGGTTCAAGTCCCTCCGTCCGTGTTTCTGCGTTGTGCTGCAGTCAGGCGTTGTGATCCTCAAGGCGGAAAGTGGGAGAGATGGCAGAGAAAAGTGCCATTGCGTCCTTTAGGGCGGAACTGTTCAGTGCAAGGATACATAAGCCGAATCAGGGGCGTCTGGTTCGGCAGGCTTCCTTCGTTGGGATTGTTCTCGTTGCTGCGTTTGGCTGTTTCAGTCTGTCCAATGAGCTTCTTGGTGAGTATGAGCAACGGGTTCGAGTTGGCGTTCCCATCGGAATTTGGGTGCTCCTTGCGTGGGTGGCCTTCCGGGTTGTGAATCTTCCTCGGTTCGTGGACTTTCTTGCAGCTGTAGATTCTGAGCGGGAAAAGGTGGTTTGGCCGGACAAGCCTCAGGTGCTGCGGTCGACCGTGGTTGTCATTACGACAATGTTGCTGATGGGGGTCTTCCTGTTTCTGGTGGATGCCTTTTGGCGTTTTCTGTTCAGTGTGATCCACTTTATCGAGTACACGCCAGGGTAGGCGGGTGATTTGCGGTAGGGATGTGAGCCGAGTGCTTCAAATCCCTGAGTCTCGCCGGGGCTGTGGTTGCAATGAGCCAGGCAGGCGGTCAGGATACCCGGCTTCCTTTTTTTCCGGTCGTGGATGCGGCGGTGAAATAATGTCCGACACTGAATCAGGCGAAAAACTGTGGTATGTGCTCAAGGTTCAGACGAACCGAGAGCGCACAATCCGCGACGCGCTGTTGAAAAAGATTCGGCTGGAAGGGCTGGAGGATTCCTTCGGGGAAATCATGATTCCCTCGGAGAAGGTGGTGGATACAAGAAGCGGAAAGGCCCGAGAACACGATCGGAAGCTTTTTCCCGGTTACATCATGATCAACATGATTCTGAATGATGAAACCTGGTACCTCGTCCGCGATACAGGTGGTGTAGGTGATTTTGCCGGATCGGCCGGGAAGCCGCTGCCAATGGAGCAGCATGAGGTGGATCGGATGCTCGGTAAGGCAGAAGAGGAGTCGGGTGCTCAGCCCAAGGTTAAGATTGCCTTTTCTGTTGGTGATGTAGTCAAGATTCGAGAAGGTCCATTTGAGTCATTTGAGGGCACGATCGAAGGGGTCGATGAGCACAACGGTAAGATTTCCGTGATGATCGACTTCTTCGGCCAGTCGAATCAGCTGGAACTCGACTACTGGCAGGTTGAGTCCGTCTAGAGATATTTGAGGTTGGTTGGCAATGGGTAAGGAACTCACAGCACAGATTAAGGTACAGGTCCCTGGTGGGCAGGCAACGCCTGCTCCTCCTGTGGGTACTGCGCTTGGTCCGCATGGTGTGAACATTGGGCAGTTTGTTCAGCAGTTCAATGACCAGACGCGTGATCAGATGGGCGTTACGATTCCGGTCGTGATCAATGTCTATAATGACCGGTCGTTTGACTTCTCGCTGAAGAGTCCGCCGGCTGCGGTTCTGCTGAAGAAGGCGGCAGGCATTGCCAAGGGGTCTGGTAACCCGCTGAAGAACAAAGTGGGGACGGTCACTCGGGCTCAGCTTGCTGAGATCGCAGAGGCTAAGAAGGATGATCTTAACTCCAGTTCTGTGGAGCAGGCAGTCAAGGTGATTGCCGGCACTGCTCGCAGTATGGGGCTTGAGGTTGTTGAATAGTAATTGCTGGTTGGCATTAGAACACAACAGGTGAATCCCTTTTTGCAGGTGTAAAAATGGCTCGTCGCTCCAAGCGAATGCAGGCTCTGGTGAAGAAAGCAGCGGACTACGGGGCTCTTGAGTTGGGTCCGGCCGTTGAGGCGTTGTTGTCTCTCGAGCAGGGGCTCCCCAAGGGGGTCAAGGCGTGTGGGTTCGATCAGGCTGTTGAGGTTGTTCTGCGGCTGGGTGTTGATCCTAAGCAGGCTGACCAGATGGTGCGTGGTTCCATTGTGCTGCCTCATGGGATTGGTAAGTCTCAGCGGATCATTGTGTTTGCTCAGGGCGACAATGTTAAAGTGGCTGAGGATGCTGGTGCGGAGGCTGTGGGCGGGAAAGAGCTTGCAGACAAAATTAAAGATGGCTGGCTGGACTTCGATGTGGCGATTGCTGCTCCCGACATGATGGGGGTTGTTGGTCCGCTTGGTCGAGTGCTTGGTCCTCGTGGTCTGATGCCTTCTCCTCGGGCGGGTACGGTCACGCAGGATATTGCGACGGCTGTAAGAGAATATAAGGCTGGTAAGGTTGAGTTCCGCGTTGATGCGGGTGGCAATGTTCACTGCCTGGTTGGGCGGATGTCGTTTTCGGCTCAGCAACTGCACGAAAACATCGACGCGCTTCTGCAGATGGTAAATGGGATGAAGCCGTCGGCCAGTAAGGGTGTTTACCTCAAGGGGATGAACATCTGTGGAACGATGACTCCCGCCATTTCAGTAGCTGTCTGATCAGGATCATCTCGTGAATGCTGTGTTGATCGGCACGGTGAGAGGCAAGAATAATGAGTCGTGAAATCAAGAGCATGCTGATCGCTGAGATCCAGGGGCGCCTGGGTGAGCATCGGGATATGCTGGTTGTGGATTGCTCAAAGCTGGATGCCAATGAGGCGAATCGCTGGCGGTTGGGCATTCGTGAAAAGAATATTTGTGCGTTAACTGTCAAGAATTCCATTGCTCGAAATGCTCTGGCACAGCTGGGGATTGAGGGGCTGGATGAGATTCTGGCAGGGCCGTCGACCCTTGTGTGGGGCGGCGAGGATGTGGTGGCTCTTTCTAAGGAGATCACCAACTGGGCTAAGGAAATTGAGAGCCTTGAGGTCAAGGGGGCCACTGTTGAGGGGCAGAGCCTTGATCAGAAGGGTGTCACTGCACTCAGTAAGAGTCCGGGGCGAGCAGAGCTGATTGGCCAGATTGCCGGTTTGCTGCTGTCACCGGGGGCTCAGCTGGCAGGTGCTCTCCAGGGGCCTGGAGGTCAGCTGGCTGGCTGTCTGAAGGCGATCGCCGACGAAGAAGGTGGCGACGAGTAGTCCAGGTAATTGCAATTGAAACACTTTGGAGGGCCGGCCGCCCTTCATGGCGATAGCTTCTTTACAGAACGAAAGGTTAAGGAATTATGTCAACTGCAGAAGCAGATGCTCCGGCACAGGAATTTGATGATGCCACAAAGGCGCTGGGTGACCAGATTGTCAAGCTGACTCTGCTGGAAGCCAAAAAGGTAGTCGACTACCTGAAGGAAGAGCATGGTATTGAACCTGCTGGAGGTGGTGCCGTTGTGATGGCAGGTCCTGCTGCTGGCGGCGACGACGATGGTGGTGGTGCAGCTGCCAAGACTGAATTCGACGTTATTCTGACCAGCGATGGTGGAAATAAGATTCCAGTCATCAAGGCTGTCCGTGCTGCAACAGGTCTCGGCCTGAAGGAAGCCAAAGAGCTCGTCGAAGGTGCTCCGAAGCCCATCAAAGAGGGGATTTCGGAAGACGATGCCAACAAGCTCAAAGAGGAAATCGAAGGAGCCGGTGGTTCCGTCGAGATCAAGTAGTTCGATGCCACATTTGTGGCTGAACTGTTGAGAAGCTTTGCTGGGGCGCTGAGGCGACGCAAGTCGCCTCAGCTGCTCAGTTTAGGTGGCACACGCGATTTCGATTTGTTACGCTTAGCGGCGGAGAATCGCTGTGCAACGGACTTTTGGTCGACGGCTGGTTGGATCATCAGAGCTCAATTGCCATCCGAATGTGGTGAAGAGAAGACAGGTGCCTCCTTGGCAGTTGTCTTTTGTCGCGCGCTTTGCGTAATTCAAAAATCATTCCGTGAATCGCTGCGCCCGCGTTGGCGGCATGGTGACCGATGTTGTCTGACCATACCAGCTCCGTACCAGTACTCTCCGTGTTTTGTCTGTCCTGTTGACAACTGAAGGCACCTCCTATGCCAGTTCCCGCTGTTCGTACCATCGACCAGGATACGGTTCGCAACTTCGGCAAAATCCAGGCCGACTACGAGATTTCCGATCTCACTCGAATTCAGACTGAATCCTATGCCAGGTTTCTGCAACTTGATCGTTCATCGCGCGATCGGCTGGAGCAGGGTTTGGAAGGGATTCTCCGTGAGGTTTTCCCGATCGAGAGTTACGACGGGCAGTTCCGTGTGGAATATGTCCGCTACGAACTTGGTAAGCCCCGGTACGCTCCTGCCGAATGTCGTCAGCTTCGATTGACATATGGCATGCCCTTTCGGGTCTGGTTGCGTCTTATCAAAGAGCAACCGGTCGAGGAAGAGGTATATCTCGGCGATATCCCCATCATGATTGGTGGCGGTGAGTTCATCATCAACGGTGCAGAGCGTGTTGTTGTTTCGCAGCTGCATCGTTCGCCCGGTGTTGACTTCGTAATGGCAGAAGAGACTGCCAGCAGCGACCGCAAGACACAGTCCTGCCGCATCATTCCCGAACGCGGCAGTTGGATTGAGCTGATCGTGACCAAGAAGGATGCGGTTGCAGTTCGAATTGACCAGAGTGGTAAGTTTTCTGCGATGACACTGCTGCGAGCAATGTCACCAGACTACTCAACAGACGCCAATTTGATTCGTCTGTATCACGAGACAGAAGATCTGAAGGTTAGTCCGCGTTCCAAGCCGGAAAAGTATATCGGACAGTACGTTGTTGATGACGTGGTCTTCCCGGTTGGGCATGACAAGTGTGGCGAGATCCTCTGTGATGCCGGTGGCAAGCTGACTGAGCAGATGGTTGAAGACCTGATGGGTTCCGGCCTTCAGTCGATCGAAGTGGCCACTGATGTCAAGGATCCTGTGATCCTGAATTCACTGACGGAAGACACTACGTCCACGCACGAAGAGGCGTTGCTGCGGATCTATCAGCGTCTGCGTCCTGGTAATCCGCCGAACCTTGATAAGGCGGCTGACCTGTTTCGTGAAAAGTTTTTCGATCTCAATCGTTATCGACTGGGACGAGTTGGGCGATTCCGTATTAATCGCAAGTTCAATCAGGACGTGCCTGATGATGAGATGACGCTTCGCCCCGAAGACTTTATCAACGCGATTCGTTACCTGATGCGTCTTCGGTTGAATGACGAAACGGCGCATATTGACGATATCGATAATCTTGGTAACCGCCGTCTGCGAACGATTGATGAGCTGGCTGCCGATGAAGTGCGCAAGGGTTTTCTGAAGCTGCGACGCACGGTTCAGGAACGCATGGGAATGAAGGAAGTCGATGGCATGACGCCACGGACTCTGATTAATCCCAAGAGTGTTTCCGCGGCTATCGATTTCTTCTACGGCCGAAGTGAGTTGTCGCAGGTCGTTGACCAGACCAATCCACTTTCGATGTTGACTCACGAGCGACGTCTGAGTGCGTTGGGGCCGGGTGGTCTGAACCGTAAACGTGCCGGTTTTGAGGTACGCGACGTTCACATTTCTCACTACGGTCGAATTTGCCCGATTGAAACTCCTGAAGGAACGAACATTGGGCTGATTTCGAGCCTTGGGATCTTTGCGAAGGTTGATGACTACGGCTTCCTGATCACGCCTTATAAAAAGGTGGTTGAAGGTAAGGTTACGGATGAGGTTGTCTGGCTGAGGGCCGATGAGGAATCGTTTGCTCATGTTGCTCCGGCTGACACGCCTATTCGAGATGGTGAGCTCCAGGACAATCTCGTTCTCGCTCGTTACAAGAGTGACGTGGTCTGGATTCCAAAAGGGCAGGTTGAGTACACAGACGTGGCTCCCTGCCAGATGGTTGGGGTTTCTGCCGGTCTGATTCCGTTTCTTGAGCACGACGATGCCAACCGTGCTCTCATGGGATCCAACATGCAGCGGCAGGCTGTGCCTCTGCTGATTACCGAGCGTCCGGTTGTTGGTACCGGCATGGAAGACTTCGTTGCTCAGCACTCCGGGATGCTCCTGCGTGCTGAAAAGGCGGGGACCGTCAACTATGTGGATGCGGACAGAATTGAGGTGGATGGTCGCAACTATCCACTGAGGAAGTTTGTTCGCCTGAATGAGCGTACCTGCCTGAACCAGAAGCCAATTGTCGCTGTGGGTGACAAAGTGAAGGCCGGGCAGTTGATGTGTGACAGTGCTGCCACAAAGAGCGGGACACTCGCTCTGGGCCGTAACGTGCTGGTCGCGTTTATGTCATGGTCGGGCTACAACTTTGAAGATGCGATTATTCTATCTGAGCGTCTGGTGAAAGAAGATGTTTACACGTCGATTCACCTTGACGAGTTTGATGTCGAAATTCGCGACACCAAACTGGGGACGGAAGAGTTCACTCGCGACATTCCCAACGTCAGTGAAAAGGCGCTTCATCATCTTGATGAAGACGGCATTGTGAAGATCGGTACTCGAGTTCATCCGGGCGACATTCTCGTCGGTAAGGTGACTCCGAAAGCCAAGTCTGAACTGACGCCGGAAGAGAAGCTTCTGCACGCGATCTTTGGTCGTGCGGGTGAGGATGTGAAGAATGAATCACTGGAAGTGCCCAGTGGTGTTGGCGGGATCGTGATTCACACCGAAAAGTTTTCTCGTCGTATGAGTCTTTCAGATCATGAACGCAATAAGTTCGAGAGCGATCTGAAGAAGATGGAGCAGGAGGGTGACGCTCGAATCACTACTGCTTTCAAGGATTTTGCGAAGCTGATGAAGGCTGAGCTGGGAGAGCCGCTGACAGATCCTGATGGTCGTGACATCGCGACACTGGATGATGAGAAAGCCGTTGCGGAATTCGCTCGCGGTTTCGTGTCGTGGTTCGAAGGACTCGACATTCGCAGTGCTCAGAAGAAGACGGCCGCTCGTAAGCTGATGAAGAATGAGTGGTCGACGGTCGAGCTGATTATTGACGAAGAGGATCATCGGCTGAACAGCATGAAGCGAGGAGATGAGCTTCCGAGCGGCGTGTTGCAGATGGTTAAGGTCTTTGTCGCGTCCAAGCGGCAGATTTCTGTGGGCGACAAAATGGCTGGTCGTCACGGAAATAAAGGGGTGATTTCCAAGGTTCTGCCTGTGGAAGACATGCCTTACCTCGAAGATGGAACACCAGTTGACATCATTCTGAACCCACTGGGTGTACCAAGCCGTATGAACGTAGGGCAGATTCTGGAAACTCACCTTGGCTGGGCAGCCGGCAAGATGGGTTACCGAGCTGTTTGCCCTGTGTTTGATGGTGCCACTGAAGAGGAAGTTCGTGGAGCTCTGGCGGAAGCCGGTTTGCCTGAGGAAGGTAAAGCTGTTTTGCGGGATGGCCGAACAGGCGATTCGATGGAGCAGAAGACCACTGTGGGTTACATCTACATGCTGAAGCTGCACCATCTTGTCGACGACAAGGTGCATGCTCGAGCAACCGGGCCTTACTCACTGATTACACAGCAGCCGCTGGGTGGTAAGGCTCGCTTCGGAGGTCAGCGATTTGGAGAGATGGAAGTCTGGGCGCTGGAAGCGTACGGGGCTGCATACATCCTTCAGGAACTGCTGACTGTGAAGAGTGACGATGTCGAAGGTCGTACCAAGATCTACGAGTCGATGGTGAAGGGTGAGAATACGCTGGAGGCTGGTACCCCCGCCAGTTTTGACGTGTTGAACAATGAGATTCGGGGTCTGTGTTTGAATCTGCAGCTGGAAAAAGCTGGTCACTGATTTCATTCAACTGTTCATCACGCGTGTTCTTTCCGCTGATCCAGACAACGACGAATTTTATTTGAGGAGTCAGACGTGGGCGTAAGTGAAACCACTTTCGATCGAGTCAACGATTACGCGTCAGTCCGTATTGGTCTGGCCAGCCCCGGGAATATCCGGGACTGGTCGTTCGGTGAAGTCAAGAAGCCGGAAACGATCAACTACCGAACTTACCGACCGGAACGAGACGGTCTGTTTTGCGAACGGATCTTTGGTCCTGAGAAGGACTGGGAGTGTGCCTGCGGTAAATACCGTGGCATGAAGTACAAGGGCATGATCTGCGACCGCTGCGGTGTGAAGGTGACGCACAGCCGCGTGCGACGCAAACGCATGGGCCACATCGAGCTGGCCGCACCAGTTGTGCACATCTGGTTCTTCAAGTCGATGCCCAGTCGTCTTGGCGCGCTTTTGAACATGAAGACAACCTCTCTGGAGAAAGTGGTTTACTTCCAGGATTACGTTGTCATTGATCCTCAGGAGACACCACTCACCGCGGGTGAACTGCTGACGGAAGATGAAGCTCGCCAGGCACGTCGTGATTACGGCGAAGGTGCATTCGAAATTGGCATGGGTGCTGAAGCAGTCAAGAAGCTTTTGCTTCAGATGAAGCTCAGCGAAATGTCAGAAGAGCTGCGAGCTCAACTGGCGACTACTCGAAGCCAGTCGACGACCAAGGACCTCATCAAGCGACTGAAGATCATTGAAGCGCTTGCTGATAGTGACAACCGTCCTGAGTGGATGGTGCTGGATGTCATCCCCGTGATTCCGCCGGACCTGCGACCGCTGGTTCTGCTGGACTCCGGTAACTTTGCCACCAGTGACCTGAACGATCTGTATCGGCGAATTATCAACCGAAACAACCGACTGAAGAAGTTGGTTGACCTGAATGCTCCCGAGGTAATCGTCCGAAATGAAAAGCGAATGCTGCAGCAGTCTGTCGACGCATTGTTCGACAACAATCGCTGTAAGCGACCGGTTCTTGGAAGCTCTAATCGCCCGCTGAAATCCCTGACCGACATGATCAAGGGTAAGCAGGGTCGCTTCCGTGAGAACCTGCTTGGTAAGCGTGTTGACTACTCTGCTCGTAGCGTGATTGTCGTTGGTCCGGAGTTGAAGCTTCACCAGTGTGGTCTTCCTAAGAAGATCGCTCTGGAGCTGTTTCAGCCATTTGTCATTCGGCGACTCAAAGAGCTTGGGCATGCGGATACGATCAAGAGTGCCAAGCGTATGCTTGAGCGCCGCGACGAGGACGTCTGGGATATTCTGGACGAAGTGATTCGCAATCACCCGGTTCTGCTGAACCGTGCCCCAACGCTCCACCGGATCGGTATTCAGGCGTTCGAGCCTGTGCTGGTGGAAGGAAACGCGATTCGTCTGCATCCTTTGGCCTGTAAAGGGTTCAACGCGGACTTCGACGGCGACCAGATGGCTGTTCACCTGCCGCTTTCGATTGAAGCTCAGGTTGAAGCGACCACGTTGATGATGTCGACTCACAACATCTTCAGCCCGGCGAACGGCGACCCGATTATTACGGCATCTCAGGATATCGTGATGGGTTGTTACTACCTGACGATGATGCGTGAGGGACATAAGGGTGAGGGCATGGTGTTCTCGTCTGCTGAAGAAGTCTTCATGGCGTTCCAGCAGGGCAAGATCGGTCGTCACGCAACCGTGCGTGTGCGTCTTCCCAAAGACAAGCGACTGAAGGGTGACGGTGCTCGCGAATATCGGCAGGGAGGAATTGTTTCGACATCTCCGGGTCGAGTCATGTTCAATGACATCCTGCCTGCAGCCATGTCGTATTACAACATTACGATGAGGAGCAAAGACCTCGCGACTGTGATTTCGGATTGCTACCTGGAACTGGGGCGTCGGGAAACAATTGAGTTGCTGGACCGTATGAAGAAGTGCGGTTTCGAGGCCTCGACAGACAGTGGTCTGTCGTTTGGTGCGAGCGACCTGAAGACGGCTCCGAATAAAGAGCAGGTAATTGCTGGTGGTGAAAAAGATGTCTTGAAACTCACCAAGAGTTTCCAGCGTGGCCTGATCACCGAAAAAGAACGGTATGCAAGTGTTCTGGACATCTGGACCAAAGCTCGTGACGAGATCACCGAGAGCATGATGGACCAGCTGAAGCATGACGTCCGTGACGAAGGGCGATACGTGAATCCGGTCTTTCTGATGGCCAACTCGGGTGCTCGTGGTGGCGTCGGTCAGATGCAGCAGCTCGCCGGTATGCGTGGTCTGATGGCCAAGCCAAGTGGTGAGATTATTGAGACGCCAATTAAGTCGAACTTCCGCGAAGGACTCTCAGTGCTTGAGTTCTTCAGTTCAACTCACGGTGCTCGAAAGGGACTGGCGGACACCGCGTTGAAGACCGCAGACAGTGGGTACCTGACACGTAAGCTGGCAGACATCTGTCAGAATATGGTCATTACGACTCATGACTGTGGTACGACCAAAGGGCTGACTCGCGGGATTGTCTATCGCGGTGAGAAGGTCGAAGTAGGTCTGGCAGATGCGATTCGAGGTCGCGTCAGCCGAACCAACATTGTGAATCCGATTACCGACGAGGTAATCGTTCGCGAAGACGAACTGATCACGGTCGAGAAAGCACGTAAAATTGAGGAAATGGGGTTGGAGCGAATTCAGGTTCGCAGCCCGATGACCTGCGATGCTCCTCTGGGGATGTGTCAGCTTTGTTACGGAATGGACCTCTCAACAGGTGACCTGGTGGAACAGGGGCTGGCTGCCGGAATCATCGCGGCTCAGAGTATTGGAGAGCCGGGAACGCAGCTGACGATGCGGACGTTCCACGTCGGTGGCACGGCTCAAATTGGTACGGAGCAGAGTGAGCTGCTCGCGAAACGTGGCGGTCGAATCCGATTTACTCGAATTCGCAGCGTAATGAATGCTGACGGGAAGCCAGTGGTCCTCGGCCGCAACGGTGAGATCAGTATCGTCGACGCCAAGGGACGTGAGGTTGAAAAGCAGACAGTACCGAACGGTTCTGTCCTTCAGGTCACTGAAGATGAGCAGGTAGCAGAGGGGCAGACGCTCTGTAACTGGGACCCGTTCGCGATTCCAATTATCTCTCAGGTTGGAGGTACTGTCCGACTGCACGACTGTATCGAAGGCCAGACGATGCGGTCGGAAAAGGAAACGAACTCCGATAACATCACACGAACAATCACCGAGCACCGAGGTGGTTTGCACCCGCAGGTCATCGTGGAAGATGGTGCAGGGGCGATTCTCGACTTCTACTACATGCCGGAAGGTGCCACGCTGCAGGTCAGCGACGGCGATCAGATCTCAGCGGGTGTGGTTGTTGCTCGTACACCTCGTGAATCGGGTGGTACTCAGGACATTACCGGTGGTCTGCCGCGTGTGACCGAACTGTTTGAAGCTCGCAGCCCGAAGGATCCTGCCGTTGTGGCTGAGATCGACGGTGAGGTTGAGCTGCTGCCGGAGATGAAGCGGAATAAGCGAATCGTTGTTATCCGTGGTCAGGATGGCACCGAGGCGGAGCACATCATTCCCCACGGCAAGCAGCTGCTCGTTCATAACGGCGACATTGTTGATGCCGGTGACGCTCTGGTTCGTGGCCCGCTGGTACCAGAAGACATTCTGCGAGTCAGTGGTCCGGAAGAAGTGCAGCAGTATCTGCTGCACGAAATTCAGAGTGTTTACCGTGCCCAGCGTGTGGAAATCGATGATAAGCACATCGAAATCGTTATCGCTCAGATGCTCAGGAAGGTCAAGATTTCCAACGTTGGCGATACGGATCTGCTGCCTGGCGTTCTGATCGACAGGTTCGAACTGCAGCGAATCAACGAAGAGCTGCAGTCGCGATGCCGGATCACGGATCCCGGTGACACGGAATACCAGATTGACGACATGGTTCTCGTCGCAGAGGTTGAAGAGGTGAATGCAGAGGTTTCCAGCCCTGCCAAGTTCACCAAACCTCGGCCGGCGAAAGCAACTCCTCAGCTGCTTGGAATCACCAAGGCTTCTGTGCAGAGCGAAAGCTTCATTTCTGCAGCCAGTTTCCAGGAAACCACGAAAGTGCTCACGGAAGCGGCGCTGGGTGGGCGAGTGGACAATCTGGTAGGATTGAAGGAGAACGTCATTCTGGGGCACCTTATTCCAGCGGGAACCGGATTTCATCTGCATCAGGATTCGCATGTTCGAATTCACGACGCTGCGATTCGGGAGCAGGAAGAGGCAAAAGCAAGGATTCTGGCGGCTCGGGACGACATACTGTCAGATGCAGACCTGATCGCTCGACGTCGGGATGATGATGATCAGCCTCGTGCCCCTTCGCTGGCGGATCTGACCCCCGACGAATAGTTCGGGACCATGCGGCCGCCGATTCCGTGGAAACGGCGGCTGGATGTAGGGAATTAGATTGATTGCGGAAACGCAAGGTTGACGATCAAAGTAGGCACCGGTAGAGTGCCCCGTTCTATTTTTCAGCAGCTGTGGCGGCGAATAAGAAAAACTCTCATGCCCACAATTAATCAGCTCGTACGCAAGCCTCGCAAAAAGCAGAAGGCCAAAAGCAAGACTCCTCTCCTGGAAGGTTGTCCGCAGAAACGCGGTCACTGTCTGCAGGTGAAGACTGTAACGCCCAAAAAGCCGAACTCTGCTCTTCGAAAAGTGGCTCGTGTTCGACTGTCGAACAATAAAGAGTGCACCGCCTATATTCCCGGTGAGGGCCACAACCTTCAGGAACACTCCATTGTGCTGGTGCGTGGTGGTCGTGTTCGCGACCTCCCCGGTGTTCGATACAAAGTGATCCGCGGCGTGCTTGATACGCTTGGTGTCAACGATCGACGCCAGGCTCGCAGCCGTTACGGCCAGAAGCGTCCTAAATAACCTCTCTTTTGAAACTGCAGGACGGGGCATTCCCCGCACGGCATTGACTCATGGTTAGAAAATTTACAGCCAGTCAGACTCAGCTGAAGCCGGACACGCGGTACAACAGCAAGCTGCTCAGCAAGTTTGTCAATTGCCTGATGTATGATGGCAAGAAGAGCATTGCGACTCGCGTGGTTTACGATGCTCTGGACAGAATTAAAGAGCAGCTTCCCGAAGAGGATCCTCTGGACGTTTTCGTCTCAGCGATCGAGAACGTGAAGCCTGCGATTGAAGTTCGATCTCGCCGCGTCGGTGGAGCGACCTATCAGGTTCCGACTCCTGTGAGTCCAAAGCGTCAGCAGGCATTGTCAATTCGCTGGATTCTGGAGGCAGTTCGTGGTCGCAAGGGTCGGCCGACGGATCGCTCACTGGCGGATGAGTTGCTGTCTGCATTCCGCCGTGAAGGTCAGGCAATGAACAAGCGGGAGAATGTGCATCGAATGGCTGAGGCCAACAAGGCGTTCTCGCACTTCGCCTGGTAAGCATCAGTCGAATCAGAACACAGACACCGCCAGGCAGGCCTTTTCCTGTTTGGCGTTTTTTTATGCCACCTGCACGAAGTACGGATCATGGCACGTTCAATCGACGGAATTCGAAACATCGGCATTATTGCTCATATTGATGCCGGTAAGACGACTACCACGGAGCGAATCCTATATTACACGGGGGCTTCGTACCGGATGGGGAATGTCGATGACGGGACGACTCAAACGGACTTTGATCCGGAAGAGGCGCAACGCGGCATTACGATCTATTCCGCAGCCGTCACGTGCGAGTGGAAAGATCGCACCATTAACATTATTGACACGCCCGGGCACGTCGACTTTACGGCTGAGGTGGAGCGTAGTCTGCGAGTCCTTGACGGCGCGGTGGTCGTGTTCAGTGCTGTTGAAGGGGTTGAGGCCCAGAGCGAAACGGTGTGGCGGCAGGCGAATCGCTATCAGGTGCCGCGGATCTGCTTTGTTAACAAGATGGATCGGATCGGAGCTAACTTCCAGCGGGTGGTTTCTGCGATGACGGACCGTCTGGCGGCGACCCCGTTGCCCGTTCAGATACCATACGGGGAGGGCCCGGCAACAAATGACAACGGGTTTACCGGTGTCATTGATCTGATGCTGATGAAGGTGGTTTTCTGGGATGCCGAGTCTCGAGGAGCTGAATATCGAGTCGAAGAGATTCCGGAGTCGCATCGCGAAGATGCTGAATTGATGCGGGCGGAGCTATTGGATGCTCTGGCAGACGTTGATGAAGAGGTGATGGAGTTGCTGCTTGAGGAATCCAGTGTTCCACCGGAGTTGGTGACTCGCGCATTACGCACAGGGACGATTGACGGTGCGTTTCAGCCTGTGTTTTGCGGATCCTCTCTGGATTACATCGGGGTGCAGCCCGTCCTGGACGCGGTTGCAGATTTGTTGCCAAGCCCGCTCGATCGGCCCCCCGTGGAGGGGATGGATCCGTCGCCAAAGTCAGAGGGGGCGGTGATCACCCGGAAGGCGACTGTCAACGAACCGGTCAGCGCGCTCGTATTCAAAATTCAGACTGAAACGCATGGGGATTTGTATTTTGCGAGGGTCTATTCGGGGGTTCTGAAGAGTAACTCTCGATTGGTTAATCCTCGAACAAAGAAAAAAGAGCTGATCACACAGCTCTGGCACATCCAGTCTGATTCACGTGAAAAGGTGGAGCGGGTTGAGGCCGGGGATATCTGCGGAATTGTGGGGCCAAAGGACACTGCAACCGGTGACACCTTATGTGATCCACAGAATCAGGTTCTTTTGGAGCAGATTCGTTTTCCGGATACTGTGATTTCGATGGCGATTGAGCCTGAGTCCAGTGCGGATCGAAAGAAGCTGAATCAAATTCTTGAAAAGCTGCAGCGGCAGGACCCGACTTTTACTGCTCGCATGGATGAGGAGACGGGTCAGACGATTATTAGTGGTATGGGGGAGCTCCATCTCGAAGTGGTCATTCACCGTATGGAGCGGGATTTCAATATGAAAGTGCGGGTTCACAAGCCGCGCGTGAGCCATCGGGAAAAACTGGCAGAGCCGATTTCGGTGGATGCTCGGTTTGAGGTGACTACTCCGGCTGGTCCCCTGTTCTTTGCTTTGACTCTTGAGGCAAAAGAGGATGCAGCGGCTTCCCCGATTGCGATCGGGCACAAGCTGAAGCCGGATGTAATTCCCTCGACCTTCGAAAAAATCATGATGGAGGCTTTGGGGGATGCGGCAAATGCGGGGGGCCGGCTTGGATTCCCGCTGATGGACTTCTCAATGACGGTGACCTCTGCGGAAGTCCGGGAAGAAGAGACAACAGAGACCGCGATTCGCTCGGCTGTGACTCAGGCGTTTAATCGGATTCTGCAGGACGGCAAACTCGTTCAGATGGAGCCGGTGATGGCGTTGGAGGTTGTCACGCCTGAGGAATTCCTCGGGAATATTCAGGCAGATTTGAATGCTCGACGGGCGATGATTGTGGATTCGGGCCGGCAGGGTGAGCTGTGTATTTTGAAGGCGGAAGTGCCGTTGATTGAGATGTTTGGGTACTCTTCCCAGATTCGCAGTCTTTCTCAGGGACGGGCATCTTACTCAATGGAGCCCTGTCGGTACTCTGAGGCACCACCGGACTCAACTCTATAGTTCCGGTAGCCGATAATCTGCGAAACACTTTTGAAACTAAAGTTCCGATCGTTGACATGCAGGGCCTTCGTCCCTAACATGTGCGATTCCCCGCTTTCGGGGTGTGGTGATTTTACGTAAACTCTTTGGTGAAGGTGACTTACAGTGCCAGCTGGTGATGATATCCGAATTCGGATGGAGGCTTACGACCATTCGGTGCTGGATCAGTCGGCGGCGGACATTGTCGACACGGCGAAACGCACCGGAGCCATTGTGCATGGGCCGATTCCACTGCCCACGCGTATAGAGCGATACACGGTTCTGAAGAGCCCTCACATTGACAAGAAGTCACGTGAGCAGTTCGAGATTCGGACCCATAAGCGACTGGTTCATATTCATGAGCCAACAGCGAAGACGATCGAAGCGTTGAATAAGTTGTCTTTGCCTGCTGGTGTGCATATCAGGATTAAGGCCTGATCTGAACGAGTTGAAGTTTAAATGCTGGGACCGCCACAAGGTGTGGCTGGGATTCTTTTGTCATTCGGCGCACGGGTGCTGTAATGCCTGTTGGTCTGCTTGGTAGAAAAATTGGAATGACTCAGGTTTACAATGACGACGGCGTCATTGTGCCTGTGACGGTCATTGAGGCTGGTCCCTGTGTGGTGACTCAGGTTCGGACTGTGAGTCGAGACGGCTACGACGCTGTGCAGTTGGGCTTTGGTGATAAGCCTCGCCGCCTTGCGTCGCGTTCGGAGCGTGGTCACGTTGCGGATATTTCCGGTCGTCGGCAGAAGCAGCGAGCTGCTGCTGGGGTTGAGGCTGTTCCGAAGCCTGATTGTGAGCCTCAGGAGTTTGTTCGCGAGTTCCGCTGCGAGGATGGCAGTCATGGGCTCGAGGTTGGTCAGGTTCTGTCGGCTGATGCTGTTGCTGACTGGCGGTTCGTGGATGTGATTGGCACGTCCAAGGGGCGTGGTCATGCGGGGGTTATGAAGCGTCATAACTTTAGTGGCCAGCGAGCTACCCATGGTGTGAAGCGTGTTCACCGTCATCCGGGGTCGATTGGTCAGTCTGCTGATCCGGCCCGCGTGATTAAGGGGACTCGAATGGCGGGGCGTTACGGTGGGGATCGCGTGACTGTTCGCAATCTGAAGCTGGTTCGCGCCGATGCGGAGAATAATCTGATCCTTGTTGAGGGTGCGATTCCGGGGCCGAATGGTGGTTCTGTGGTTGTTCGCTACTCCGCTAAGAATCGGAAGAAGGTGCAGTCATGATTAGTGTGCCTGTTCGCGGAATGGATGGCAGTGAGTCTGGGTCGTATGAGTTTGATCCGACTGATCTTGTGTCCGGTGAAATTAATCGGCAGTTGCTGCATGATGTTGTTGTGATGTATGAAGCTGGTGCTCGCCAGGGTACTGTGCGGACCAAGTCGCGCGGCATGGTGAAGGGGAGCACTAAGAAGTTGTTCCGCCAAAAGGGGACTGGTCGAGCACGTGCGGGTAACGCACGCACTCCTGTTCGTCGTGGTGGTGGGCATGCTTTTGGGAAAAAGCCTCGTGACTATCGATATCGTCTTCCGCGGAAGGCTGTTCGTCTGGCTATGAAGATGGCTCTTTTGAGCAAGTTTCAGGATGGGCAGGCGGTTGTGCTGTCCGAGTGGAAGTGTGATGCTCCCAGGACGAAAGTTGTTGCCGGGGCTCTGTCTCAGTTGGGGGTGGCTGACTCTTCTGTTTTGATTGCCACAGATGGTGTTGATCAGAACGTTTATCGGTCGGCTCGCAATATTGCGGGTGTTCAGATTTTGCCTGCGTCAGATTTGAATGCTTACTCGTTGCTGCGGAATCGCAACTTTGTAGTGACTGTTTCTGCGATGGATGCATTGCTCGGCCGTGCAACTGCGGCGGCGGAGTAGTTGAGGTTTTAAAGTTATGTCTGCGACAAAGTCCGGAATCCAGCTTGAGTCTCACATGGTCATCCGTCGTCCGCTCGTGACGGAGAAGGGTGTTCATGCCTCTGAGGCCCTGAATGCATATGCGTTTGAGGTGCATCCGCAGGCAACCAAGGTAGATATCAAAAAGGCGGTTGAGGAGTTGTGGGAAGTGCGGGTTGTGGCCGTGCGGACTCAGACTCGCAAGGGAAAGCCTCGGCGGGCGCGAATCGCAATGGGTCGCACTCGTAGCTGGAAAAAGGCAATCGTCAAACTGCATGAAGACGATCGGATTTCGTTCTTCTAGGAATTGATCAATGGGTATTCGATTCTACAAGCCAGTGACACCAGGGCGCCGCGGGGCGTCTGTGTCTGACTTTGCCGAGATCACGGATCGCAAAAAGCGTCCGGAGAAGTCGCTGACAGTTCGCGCCAGGAAGACTGGTGGTCGCAATAATCAGGGCAAGATCACTGCTCGTCATCGTGGTGGTGGGCATAAGCGGCTCTATCGTATTATTGACTTCAAGCGGAATAAGGATGGTGTTGAAGGCACCGTGACTCACATCGAGTATGATCCCAACCGCAGCTGCCGAATCGCGCTCGTGCAGTACGAGGATGGTGAGAAGCGATATATTCTGGCACCGGAAGGTGTTGCTGCCGGCGCAAAGGTGATGAGCGGCGAGAGTGTGGAGCCAAATGTTGGTAACTGCATGCCGCTTTCGTCGATTCCGCTGGGCACCGAGATTCATAACATAGAGATGCAGCCTGGCCGCGGCGGACAAATGGTTCGTAGTGCTGGTACTCGGGCAGTTCTGAATGCTCGGGAGGGTCGCTGGGCTCAGGTCACTCTTCCGAGTGGTGAAGTGCGGCGTCTGCCAAGCAAGTGCCGCGCCACCATTGGTGTGGTCGGCAATTCAGAGCACAGTAGTATTGTGTACGGTAAGGCGGGTCGCCGTCGCTGGTTGGGATGGCGACCACATGTTCGTGGTACGTCTATGAACCCGGTTGCCCACCCGATGGGTGGTGGTGAAGGGCGGAATTCCGGGGGTCGACATCCCTGTAGTCCGACTGGTCGTCTGGCCAAGGGTGGGAAGACACGCGCGAAGCGTAAGGCTTCCAATAAGGCAATTATTCGTCGGCGACGTTCGCGGCGGTATGGTGAAGTTAAGGTTTAACGTTAGCTGGCTGGGAAGTACAGGATCTGATTCATGGGTCGTTCGCTCAAAAAAGGACCTTTCGTTGATGAAAAGCTTCTGAAGAAGGTTGAGAAGCAGAATGCGGAAGGTCGGAAAGAGCCGGTCAAAACATGGGCTCGGGCGTCAACCATCTCGCCTGAGTTCGTTGGCCATACATTCCTGGTGCACAACGGACGTGCGCATATCAGCGTGTATGTGACGGAAGATATGGTTGGCCATAAGCTGGGCGAGTTTGCTCCAACTCGAACATTTCGTGGTCATGGTGCGAAGGGTAAGAAGTAGTCATGAGTTTGGTGACAGCATCACATCGGCACGCTCGAATTTCGGCAACGAAAGTGCGTCCGTTTGCAGATCTGATTCGTGGCATGACAGCCGGCGACGGTGTCGAGGCCCTTCGGTACGTGCCAAACCGCGGCGCGCGGTTTCTTGAGAAGGTCCTCAAGAGTGCGATTGCCAATGCGGAGGATCGTGGCGTGCGGAATCCGGATCGTCTGAAGATCGCGGAATGCCGCGTAGACGGCGGTCCAATGTTCAAGCGGGTACAGCCCCGGGCACGTGGAATGGCGTTTCTGATTCGCCGTCGAACCGCACATATTCATGTGGGCGTGGAAGCCCCGGAGCTGGGCTAAACGCTACTGTGGATGGTTCCCTAAGGAAACATTGAGGGTTAATTATGGGTCAAAAGGTTAGGCCAACCGGATTTAGAATTGGCGTCATGGAAACATGGCGTAGTCGTTGGTACGCGCCCAAGCGGTTGTACGGCGACCTGCTGGCCGAGGATTTTCGAATTCGTCAGTTCATTAACAGTCGATACGAATTCGCTGAGATTGCCCGGGTAGAGATCGAGCGGACACACCGTGATGTGGTTGTCCATCTGTGGACAGCCAGGCCTGGTGTAATTATTGGGCGAAAGGGCCAGTCAGTTGATCGTCTCAAGGGGGACCTTGAGGACCTGACCGGCAAAGTCATGGAGGTGAAGATCAAAGAGATTGGCAATGCCAATCGCGACGCCAAGCTGGTATCGAGCAAGATTGCCCAGCAGTTGTCAAAACGTGGGAGTTTTCGTCGGGTCATTAAGAAGACTCTCGACGAAGTCATGAATGCCGGCGTGCATGGGATTAAGGTGGAGCTTTCTGGTCGTCTTGGCGGCTCGGAAATGTCTCGGAAGGAAAAGGCCAGTCGTGGCTCAATTCCACTGTCGACTCTGCGTCGCCATGTGGACTATGGATTTTCAGAAGCAAAGACACCACAGGGTGTGATCGGCGTCAAAGTCTGGATCGACCTTGGGGATTATTCGGACGAGGAGACTGCAGATGGCACTAATGCCAAAACGGGTCAAGCATCGAAAAAGCCAAAGAAGACGTATAAAAGGTGATGCCCATCGTGGCAACACAGTGGTATTCGGTGAATGGGGCCTGCAGTCAATGGAAGCAGGTCACGTGACCGCTCAGACCATTGAGGCGTGTCGTATCGCGGCAACGCAGTATGTGCGTGGCATCGGTAAAGTTTACATTCGGATCTTTCCGCACAAGTCAGTGACATCTCGCCCCCTCGAGACTCGAATGGGTAAGGGTAAGGGTGAGCCGGATCGCTGGGTGGCAATCGTTAAGCCCGGAACGGTTTTGTTCGAGCTGACGGGTGTTGACAGGGCTGGTGCGCGGGACTGTTTCAATCGTGTTGCTCACAAGCTGCCCGTGCGGGTTCGGCTTGTTGGGCGACGACCTGTCCTTCAGTAGATTTGGTACAGGTTGTGAGGTGAGTGATGAAGGCCAGTGAACTTCGTGAAATGTCGGATGAACAGCTGGAGCATGAGCTGCGGGAAACGCAGCGTGAGATGTTTCGGATTCGTTTTCAGACGGCGACAGAGAGAAATGATACTCCGAGCAACGTTCGCAAGCTGCGGGCGGTGATTGCTCGGGTGAAAACTATTCAGCGTGAACGGCAGATTGCCGCCTCACAAAGTTAATTCGTCCGGATCGGTTTGGTTGGCGATGAAAAGAACTCTGACAGGCACAGTTGCCAGTGACAAGGCGTCCAAGACGCTGCGAGTTGAGATCGAACGCAGGTTTCAGCATCGTAAGTACGGCAAGATTGTTCGTGCTCGTACTGTTTGTCACGTTCACGATGAAGAAGAACAGGCAGCAGAAGGTGATGTTGTAGAGATCGTGGAGTGTCCTCCGCGTTCAAAGACGAAGCGATGGGACCTTGTCCGCATCGTGAAGAAAGCAACTGACGTTTCTCGCGCTGCTGAGGAAGCTGCTTCTGCTGAAGATGAGCCGCTGGAGGCTCCTGCAGAAGAAGCATCTGCTGAAGAGACGACGGAAGACACAGCGGAAGCTTCCGCAGAAGAAGAATGATTGTGAGCCCTGATCTTTCAGGGCAGATTGAGGTGAGCTCATGATTCAGATGCAGACAATCCTGGACGTGGCGGATAACTCCGGTGCCAAGCTGGTGCGCTGTATCAAGGTGCTGGGTGGGTCCCGACGTCGATATGCCACTGTTGGTGATGTCATCGTTGTGAGTGTTCAGAAGGCACTGCCAGGTTCCAACGTGAAGACGGGTTCTGTGGTGAAGGGCGTGATTGTCCGAACCCGCAAAGCGTGTCGTCGCGAGGATGGTAGTTACGTTCGATTCGATCGCAACGCTGTGGTCATCGTCGACAACGATGGCAACCCGCGTGGCACTCGAATTTTTGGTGCCGTTGCTCGTGAGCTACGGGATCGAAAGTTCATGCGGATTGTGAGCCTGGCAAGCGAAGTGGTTTAATTCCGGGTGACAAACCTTCGGGATTGGAGAGATGGCAAGACTTCTTGAAAAATACAGAGCGGAAATAGTTCCAGCGCTGACTGAAGAGCTGGGGCATTCCAACGTACATGCGGTTCCACGCCTTGAAAAGATTGTGGTCAGCATGGGGGTTGGCGAGGCCGTTCAGGACCGAAAGCGGCTTGATGCTGCGGTTGACCACCTGACGACTCTGAGTGGTCAGAAGGCTCAGGTTTGCCGTGCCAGGAAATCAGTTTCCGGTTTCCGCCTGCGTGAAGGGATGCCTATTGGCTGCCGAGTCACGCTGCGTGGCAAGCGGATGTACGAGTTTCTTGATCGTCTGATTACGCTCGCGCTTCCGCGAGTACGTGACTTTCGTGGAGTGAATCCCAGGAGCTTTGACGGTCGGGGTAACTACAACTGTGGTTTGCAGGAACAGTTGGTGTTTCCTGAAGTTGACCCTGAGACGGTCAATCACCCTCAGGGGATGAACATCACAATCGTCACCACAGCAAAGAATAATGATGAAGGCCACGCGCTGCTGAAGGCGCTGGGTGTTCCATTTCAGAATGAAGACTCAGACAGGTAACAGCAACCTGGAAGGTAGTTAGAAGCAATGGCAAGCAAGGCAAAGATCGCGAAGGCAAAGCGTACGCCGAAGTTTTCATCTCGACAGGAGAACCGCTGCAATCTGTGCGGTCGCCCACGGGGTGTCTACCGCAAGTTTAAGGTCTGCCGAATCTGTTTCCGAGACCTGTGTCTGGACGGTTTGGTCCCTGGAGTCAAGAAAGCCAGCTGGTAGTCCCGGCCGGAAGAGAAAGAGACAAACGCCATGATGACCGACCCGATTGCGGATCTGCTGACGAGAATTCGAAATGCGATCCATGTGAGAAACCCATCAGTCGATATGCCTGTGTCGAAGATGAAGATTCGTGTAGTAGAGGCGCTCGCACGGGAAGGGTTCGTGTGGGATCACGAAGTTGTTGAAGTTGAAGATGCTCCAGTGGCAACGCTGCGGGTGAATTTGAAATACGGACCAAACGAAGAGCGTGTGATCCAGCACATTGAACGGATCAGCAAGCCAGGTCGTCGGGTTTACGTTGGTGTGGAAGACGTGAAGGAAGTCCGCCAGGGACTGGGAGTTTCCATTCTGTCTACATCTCGCGGAGTGCTCAGCAACCGCGAGGCTCGTAAAGAAGGCGTCGGCGGCGAACTGCTTTGTCAGGTCTGGTAGACCGCTTTGGAATTGATGGTGTCTTATGTCCAGAATTGGAAAAAAGCCGGTTGAGATCCCGTCCGGTGTGACGGTGACTCAGGACGGGCAGGACGTGACAGTGAAGGGCCCCAAGGGGGAACTGACACTGGCCGTTCATCCTAACATGAGTGTGGGGATCGAGGACAATGCTTTGCAGGTGTCTCGGCCCGACGATGCTCGGGAAAACCGGGCGCTGCATGGCCTGACGCGTAGTCTGATTCAGAATATGGTGGACGGCGTTCAAAAGCAGTTTGAGCGTCGTTTGACGATTGTCGGGGTCGGCTATAACGCGACTCTGATTGGCAATAAGCTGCAGTTGCAGGTTGGATTCGCAAACACGGTGGTGCTTGAGATTCCTGCCGGAGTCGATGTCGAGGTTCCAACACCGACCAATGTGATTGTCAGAAGCTGCGATAAGCAGGCGGTTGGTCAGTTTGCTGCAAACGTGCGGCTTGTCAGGCCTCCCGAACCTTATAAGGGTAAGGGTATTCGTTACGAGAACGAACAGGTGCGTCGTAAGGCGGGTAAGGCATTCGGTTCCAAGTAGCGTCAGTTCTCTGACCTGCATTTGATATGTGGTTGAAACAATGAAGGCTCAAAAACGACTCGCAAAACGAAAACAGCGTCGTGATAATCGGATCGGTAATCGGATCCGTCGCGACGCCCACGGGCGTCCGCGCCTGTCGGTCTTCAAGAGCAATCGTCATATCTATGCACAGATTATTGACGATGTGGAAGGTCGAACAGTCGCTGCTGCCAGTTCTCTGGAAGCGTCCGTTGGCGGGCCCGGAAAGCCGGCCAGTAACTGCGAAGCGGCTCAGTCCGTAGGCAGGCTGATCGGAGAACGAGCCAAAGAGAAGGGCATTGAGGAAGTCGTTTTTGACCGCGGGTCGTTTCGGTATCACGGTCGGATTGCCGCGCTTGCAGATGCCGCTCGGGAACAGGGTTTGAAATTCTAGGCGAACTGCCGTCGTTTGAGGTGAATTGTGTCAGTAACTGAACAACAGCGAGATTCCGGCGAATCCGTAATTCAGATCAGACGCTGTGCGTGTGTGGTCAAGGGTGGTCGTCGCTTCAGTTTTGCAGCTCTGGTTGTTTCCGGAGACCGTAACGGAAGCGTTGGGTATGGCTATGGCAAAGCAGTTGAGGTTCCACTCGCTGTCGAGAAAGCTACGAAGTCGGCCAACCGCTCTCAGCAGAAATATGCAATTGTAGATGGCACGATTCCTCACCAGGTCACGGGCCACTTTCGAGCGTCTCGTATTCTGCTGTTGCCGGCGAAACCCGGTACAGGAGTCATCGCCGGCGAGTGTGTTCGTCTCGTTCTTGAGGCGGCAGGCGTAACTGATATTTTGACGAAGAGTTTTGGGTCTTCCAATCCTCTGAATCTGGTGAAAGCAACGTTTGATGCGTTGTCGCAGCTGCAGACGCGTGAACAGGTTGAGCGTCTGCGAGGAGTGTCACTGTCATGATTCTGAATGATGTACATACCGGAATTCAGAAGCGGAAGCCTCGCAAGCGAATCGGACGTGGTCCCGGCTCCGGCCATGGAAAAACGAGTGGTCGCGGGCATAAGGGCTATTACAGCCGTTCGGGATCTCGACGACGTCACGGGTTTGAAGGTGGCCAGATGCCATTCTTCCGCCGGGTGGCGAAACGCGGCTTCAATAATGCTGCATTCGCCGACCGGGTTGTCATTGTCAATGTAGGGCAACTGGACAGGGCGTTTGACGACGGAACCGAGATTACAGTAGAACTGCTGGTCAGCAAGGGAATGGTTCCCAGCCGTCATGACGCCCTGAAGGTCCTGGGCGATGGCGAATTGACCAAGAAGTTCACTGTCAAAGCGAACCACTTTTCTCGATCGGCAGAGGAAAAGATTGTTGCTGCCGGCGGACGGTTCGACCGCGTGTAACTGGATGGTTGAAGCTTCGAATGGACTGAAGTTTCGGATAGACAGATGTTTAGCAAGCTAATCACAGTATTTCGTGTACCGGAACTTCGACGGAAGATCTTCCTGACCCTCGGGTTATTGGCGGTCTACCGGATGGGTTTTTCGATCACGTTGCCGTTCATCGATCATTCGGCCATCAATTCTGGTGGCGGAGATGGTCTGGGTGGCATGCTGCAAATGGTGCAGGTCTTTTCGGCCAGTAATATCACCAGCGGATCAATCTTTGGTCTCGGCATCATGCCGTACATTACGGCGTCCATCGTCTTTCAACTGCTCGGGACGGTCTATCCGCCTCTTGAGGCTCTCCAGAAGGAGGGCGAATCGGGAAGACGCAAAATCAATGAATATACTCGGTATGCAACGGTCTTAATCTGCATGCTGCAGAGCTTTTTCCTTCTGAATTCAGGTGCGATGGGGCAGGAGCTGATTCTTGCCGAGTACAACACCTGGCCATGGCTCATTATGGGAACGCTCGTCATGACCACCGGGACTGTGTTCCTGATGTGGATCGGTGAGCAGATTGATGAGTATGGAATTGGCAACGGAATCAGCCTTCTGATCATGGCAGGGATCCTTGCTCGGCTCCCTTTGACTGCCGGGAATTACCTGAGCGGTTTCATGACTGAAGACGGTGGTCTGGTTGGAATTGGACAGGGCACGCACGGTATTGAGCGACTCCTCGTTCTGGCTGCTCTGTTTGTCTCCGTGATCTGGGGAGTTGTGTTCATTACTCAGGGGCAGAGAGTGATTCCGATTCAGAGTCAGAAGCACGTCCGGGGGCGAAAACAGGTTGGTGGACAGCGTCATTCGATGCCGCTGCGAGTCAATCAGGCTGGTGTGATGCCCATCATCTTTGCCAGCAGCCTGCTCTTGATTCCCTACTTCGTCTTCAATCAGGTGAACAAGATCTGGGACCACGAGTTCCTTTCCATTCTTGCGACTGCATTCGGTCCCGGGGATGGGTTTGTCTACAACCTGTGCTACATCGTGATGATTTACTTCTTCTGTTACTTCTGGACTGCGATCACCTTTAATCCAAAGGACATGGCGGAAAACCTGAAGGACAGCGGAAGCTTCATTCCCGGGTATCGTCCAGGGGCACGCACGGCGGCTCACCTTGAACAGGTCATGGTTCGAATCACATATATCGGTGCGGCATTTCTGGCTTTGATTGCCGTGTTCCCGACAGTCGTTTCCACAACCCTCACAGGTAATTATGCGGTGGCGACATTCTTCGGGGGGACTGGTTTGTTGATTATTGTTTCTGTGGCACTGGACCTGGTTCAGAAAATCGACTCGCATCTTGTCATGCGAAATTACTCGGGCCTGCTGGAAGCAGACGAGTAGCGGGAGAAACAGATCATGAAAGTACGATCCAGCGTTAAACGCATTTGTGAACACTGTAAGACAGTCCGGCGACGTGGCCGTACTTATGTCATTTGTTCAGCCAACCCACGCCATAAACAGCGTCAGGGCTAATCTGTCGGAGTTGTAAGACATGCCACGTGTCCTAGGTGTAGACATTCCCAACAACAAGCCAGCGTATATCTCGCTGACTTACCTGTACGGCGTCGGTCGTGTTCAGGCGGTAAACATCTGCTACGAGCTCGGGATTGATCCCCATCTTCGTGCGAGTGAACTGTCGGAAGACGAAGTAGCCCGGATTACTAACCATCTGGACAAGAATTACATCGTAGAGGGGCCTCTTCGCCGTCGAGTGAAGCAGGATATTGACCGTCTGCGTGAGATCCAGTGTTACCGAGGGATTCGACATCGTCGCGGTTTGCCAGTACGAGGGCAGCGTACCAAGACAAACGCACGAACGCGTAAAGGACGTAAGAAGACAGTCGCGGGTAAGAAGGGTGTGAAGGATATGAAGCACTAGGATCGTTCCGGTCCAGGTCCGTCAGCACGGGCCGTGATCAGGCCGGCGTGTCAGTGTTTCATCAGTTTCCTCTTCAGAATGTGAGTATCAGTTGTGGCTAAGGCAAAAACTAAAAAACGAATTCGCCGAAACGTGACCAAGGGGATCGCCTACATCAAGGCGACGTTCAACAACACCATTGTCACGATGACAGACACCAACGGAGACGTACTGTGCTGGGCAACGGCTGGTACAGTCGGCTTCAAGGGCAGCCGAAAAAGCACGCCGTTTGCCGCTCAGCGAGCGTCTGAGACGGTGGCGGAGCGTGCTGCCAAGTGTGGTGTTCGCGAAATCGAGATTCGGGTCAAGGGGCCTGGGTCCGGTCGAGAAAGTGCTATTACCGGACTACAATCCTCCGGCATCACTGTTCGCTCAATTGAGGATGTGACGCCGTTGCCTCACAATGGCTGTCGACCTCCCAAGAAACGACGTGTCTGAACTGAGCTGGTCTCAACCGCCTGTCTCCTGCTCTGGTCCCGACACGGGACACCCATCATCCGGAAAGAATTGCAATGCGAATCCGTTGGCGTGGTCTGGAACTTCCCAGTCGTGTTTACCCGGTCCGAGATACTCTGACTGCATACTACGGCAAGTTTATTGCCGAGCCTTTCGAGCGTGGATTTGGATCTACTGTCGGCAACAGCCTAAGACGGATCCTCCTGTCCAGTCTCGAAGGTGCCGCGATTACCCGCGTACGTGTTCAGGGCATTCAGCACGAATTCACCACGATCCCAGGTGTTGTGGAAGATGTAACGGACATCTGCCTGAACCTTAAGTCGCTTGTCCTGAAGAATCACAGTGCGTCAACCAAGACGGTACGCATCGAAAAGAACACACGTGGTGTGGTCACCGGTGCTGACGTCATTTGTGATGATCAGATCGAGGTCATCAACAAGGATCTCGTCATTGCGACAATGACGGATGACGTTCCCTTCAACATCGAAATGACTGTTGAGAACGGACGTGGATACGTCCCGGCTTCTGAGCATTATCAGAATGATCCGGAAGTCGGCGTGATCCCCCTGGATGCAGCGTTCTCGCCAATCGTGCGCGTTCGGCACCAGATCGAAGAGACACGTGTTGGTCAGCGAACTAACTACGACAAGCTGAATCTGGAGATCTGGACAAACGGAACTGTGTCACCTGCCATGGCGCTGGTGGAAGCAGCCAAAATCCTCCGCAAACATCTCAACTGCTTCATTACCTACCGCGAGCCAGGCCCTGAGTCTGCTCCGGAAGGCGGGTTGAAGGGCATGATGGAGTCAACAGGGTACTCCCCTGTTGATATGGAACTGGAAGAGAAACTGAACAAGAGCCTGGCAGAGTTGAATCTGTCTGTTCGTGCTACGAACTGTCTTGAGTCAGTGGGAATTAATACTGTTCGTGACCTTGTCGTGCGAACCGAAGACGAACTGCTTCAGGTTCGTAACTTTGGGGAGACTACTCTGGATGAAGTTCGCGAACGCCTCGAAGAGATCGATTTGAGGCTCGGCATGCGGTTGCCGAATCAGCAGCCGGGTTAGAATGGACGCTCCACAAATCCCACGCTCCAGCGTCCGTTGACGTCTGGGGCGTTTGTCATTCACAGGTCGTCTGTGTTTGAGTGTCATTGTCAATCACAATTGTTTGAGAGAGTGTCGCCATGCGGCATCGAGTAAGAGGACGAAAGCTGGGTCGCAACGCGTCGCATCGCAAGGCGATGTTTCGCAATATGGCGGTCAGCCTCATTAAGACGGTTCGTGTCGACGAGGAAGATCCGGATCGTCCTCGCGTAGCGGGGCGTATCGTCACTACCGTACCCAAAGCAAAAGAGCTGCGGCCATTCATCGAGAAGCTGATTACTCTGGCTAAGAAGGCGGCTGTCCATGAGTCCGCCGCAGCTGAGTATGCCACGGACGCTGACAGAAACTCTGAAGAGTATCAGCAGTGGCGAAAGTCTGATCGCTGGCAGCAGTGGTCTCAGAAAATCTCACCTGCTGTCGCGCTTCGCCGTCGAGCTTTCTCAATGCTGCGGGATCGTGACGCTGTTTCGATTCTTTTCGATGAACTGGCAGAGCGATTTGCAGATCGTGAAGGTGGCTACACGCGAATCGTTCGACTTGCGGAAGTGCGGCTTGGTGACGCTGGGGCGCAGGCCCTCATCGAGTTTGTCGGTGAACGCGATCGCGAGAAAGCGAAACGTCGCGCGGCACCAGTTGTTGAGGAAGAGACTTCGGGCGAGTCCGCAGTTTCGGACGACGATGCTGAGGAGATGATGGCATCGGATCTTTCCGGTGATGAGTCCGCAGAGAGTTCAGAATCCGATGACGCTCCAGCTGCTGAAGAAGATTCGGCAGATGCTGCCGAAGACGGCGGTGAAGACACTGCAGCAGACACAGAAGAAGAGGAAGCCAAAGAGTAGGCTTTCCCTGATTTGCAGGCCGTCCGACAGGACGGCCTTTTTTTGTGCGCGGATGATCTTGCCCGGCTCATTAACCCGATCTAGTCTAATATCTGGCATATGGATCGGATTCTCGGATGAAGGGGTGCTTCATCAGCCGGTCTGCCACAGCCGACTTCGCGACAGGGACTGCCGTGGCTCGGAAGCACTTTGATTTCTGCGCAGCAATGCACCGATTGTGTGCTGACATTTGCGGACGCCATTCAGCTTTCGCACACATTGACATGGAACGTGTTGTCGTAACCTACGCACAGACGCGATCACCTGTCGAGTGGGGCATGATGGCAAAACTCACGCCCATGCGACTGGAAGGCGGGGCCCTGACGGAAGTGCGAGACGGCCGAAAATGGACCTGTCAACGTGTGATGCACAACGGCCGCGAGATGCTGTACATGCTGACGTTTTATTTGCCGCGGTTCCAGAATCAGACATACCAGGAAAAGCTTGTGACAGTCTTTCACGAGCTTTATCACATCAGCCAGTCGTTTGATGGCGACATACGTCGATTTGCAGGCTCGTGCTACATGCACACTGGCAGTCAGGCAAATTATGACCGACAGATGGAAGTCTTCCTCGGTCAGTACGTAGAGCACGGAGCCCCGGAGCGGCTTCGCGAGTTCCTGAAATATGATTTTTCGGTGCTGTCCCGCATTGCAGGCACCGTAATTGGTCTGCGTCTTCCGATCCCTCGTATGGTGCCGGTTGAGGATGTTGCCTGATCAATCAGTGAAGAGAGACCTCAATGGATTTTGACCCGCGTGAAGTCAGACCGGCTGTCTTTTATCAGCACATGATCCGAACGATCGTGCCGCGACCAATTGCCTGGGTCTCGACAGTCTCGGGTGCAGGGGTCTCCAATGTGGCTCCGTTCAGCTACTTTACGGGCGTTGGGTCCCGCCCACCGTCGCTGCTTTTTTGCCCGGCAAACAACACAGAAGGTGAGTCGAAGGACACGCTTCGGAATATCGAAGAGAACGGCGAGTTTGTTGTTAATATCGTTTCCGGTGACGTTGCCCGGCCCATGAATGATTCAGCTGCCAGCCTGCCGCCGGATCAGTCCGAGTTTGCTGCGTGTGGCCTTACGGAAGCGAAGTCTCATAAGGTGGCGCCGCCGTCTGTTGCGGAATCGCCTGTGCAGTATGAGTGTCGAGTAATGCAGCTTTTAAATATTGGTGACGGGCCTGGCGGCGCGAACATCGTGCTGGGTGAGGTCGTGCATCTGCACATCGACGAACGGGTGATTGGAACAGACGGATTCGCGGATCCACAGCTGCTGGATGCTGTTGGGCGGATGGGGGGCCTGACTTATTGCCGAACCACGGATCGGTTCGAGCTTGATCGGCCGCAGTGAATGTCAGCGTGCTCCGCAGAGCGAGGCTCAGTCATCTTGCTGTGCGAAGCATGAACGGTGTCACAATACAGCGAAAACCGGTATGGAATGCTCCCGTGTCTTCTTCGCCCTTCATTCGAGCGCTGACCCGGTAGCCAACACAATATTCGTCGCTGCACATAAATGAACCTCCTCGCTGGACCCGTTTGATGATGCCAGGCTCCTGAGGGTCGAAGCTTTCCTTCGGGCCAGGCGGGTTCTTTGGAGGGCTCACCGTGTAATAGTCGGGCTGGTAGTAATCTGAGCACCATTCCCACACATTGCCACTCATGTCGTGCAGCCCATAGGCGTTGGCTGGGAAGGTTGCGACTGGCGCCGTTGATTTGAATCCGTCGACTCCTTTGTCATCCACAGGAAAGAGTCCCTGCCAGATGTTCTGGCGCCATTCTCCATTCGGCGTTCTGTCATTGCCCCATGGATAAGATTTGCCGTCGAGTCCTCCGCGCGCGGCGTATTCCCATTGTGCCTCCGTAGGTAGTGCGGCACCTCGCCATTTGGCGTACTCAACAGCGTCCAGCCATGTGACATGAACCACCGGATGATCCATGCGGTCATCAATCGTGCTCCTGGGGCCTTCCGGATGTTTCCAGTTCGCTCCTGGTATGTATTGCCACCAGCTGTAAGCGCCTTTCTCCGGATCGATCTCATCCAGACTGTCGATTGGTCTGCTGCAGATGGAACCGGGTTTGTTGAATTCTTCCAGGATCTGTTCCGGACGCGGGAACCCAGGCTTAAGACTGCGCAGTTCAGGAGGCTTTTCCGGCAGTGTGACGTAGCCTGTGGCGTCGACAAACTCTTTGAACTGCGCGTTGGTCACCTCAGTTATGTCCATCCAGAAACCATCCAGCGCTACGGGATGAGGAGGCGTTTCATCAGGAGGTCCGGCGTCGCTTCCGATGATTCCAATTCCACCGGGAATCCAGACCATTCCTTTCAGCCGATCACCGGCTGAATTGCCGAGGTCTTCGGGAGCGTCGTGAATCAGTGAAGACACAGTCTGGTCAGTTATTTCGTCTTTGAGCGCAGCAACGATTTTGGGATTCTCGAGAATTGAGGACTCGCGAATTACGGGAATTGGGGTTCCCAGCGCGTTGCAGGCAGTCATCGGCGTCTGCCTGCTTGTGTCCGCCCCGGGATCAGTTGTCTCGGCTGCGCCGGAGTCCGTGATGTTGCCGTTGAGATCCTCGCTCGTATCGTCTGGTTGAAAACTCCAGAGTGCAGCACCGAGTGCGGCAACACAAAAGACAAGAACAGCGATGGGGGTGTAGAAGTTATTCATTGTGCCGTGCGAAAAGTGCAGAACATCGTACGGGCCATTATGACGCAGAATGCGAGAATTTCGCCCGAAAACTGTGCATTCAGAGCGCGGATGACGGGAACAGTCGTCGAATCGACTGGACGCCTCGAACGACATCTGCGTTTCTGTGATCACCGCCCGTTCGTTCTACGGAGACCCATCCCTGGTAGTCGGCTTCGGCAAGCGTTGGCAGCAGTTCGATCCACTCAACGATGCCGTCTCCGACAGCAACTTCAACACCTGCTCCGTCGACGTCACGGAGAGCATCGCGTCCCCGCACAAATCCCACGTGCTGGTAGAGGCTGCGATAGACGGGGATCACGGCTGCTCCGGTCATGATCGCAGTGGCTGGATCAAAGCTGATTTGCAGCGGGCCGCCCTTAACATCGGTCAGGAGCCGTTCAATTCTGCCGAGGTCGTAATTGGCGAGCTGGAGCGTGAGTGTACAGCCGACGTGGTTCCCATATGTTGTGAGTTCGTTCAGAAGCTCGCAAAGCATGGAGTACTGTTCAGACTCTGACTTTTGGGCTGCAGGCGTGAGGATCCCGAGTGGGTCTTCGGAGCTGATCCCGGAATCAGAAAGTGGCGTCTGTTGCTCAGTTGGGTCCGGAATTCGACCGACGCGGATGATGAGCTTGTCGGTTTCGAAGTTGCGCACGATGCTCATGGATCGGCGAATGACTTCGATGCGCTGTTCAAGATATTCTTCGTCGAACAGTGCCTGACGGGTGGGGCACGACAGTGCGGCGATATTCAGCCGATGCTCGCGGGCATAGAGCAGAATCTGGCGCTGAGCTGACGTTGTCAGGCCGGCATTCTCCAATTCAGTGCGCGCATTCAGGCGAACTCCATCAACGGAAGCCTGTCCTGCTTCCACGATGGCTTTTTTGAGAGAACCGTGCAGATCTTCTGTTGCGGCACAAATTCGCAGTGACATGATGAGCGTTCCGAATACAAACTGGAATGCGCTATCATAGTGTGGGAAAGGGGTGAATCCGTTGCCGACTGCTGGAGACATCGCGGGATTTTTGGATCAGCTGGCTCCTTCCGCTCTCGCGGAAGACTGGGATAACACCGGTCTGCTGGTTGGACGTCGGGAATCTGTCGTTACAGACGTCTTAACGTGTCTCACGTTGACGCCCGATGTTGCGACCGAAGCGATCAAAAAGGGCGTGAGCCTGATTGTGACACACCACCCGGTCATGTTCCGGGCAGTCAGGCAATTGACGGGAGACACGGTTGAGGGGCGGATGTTGCTGGCTTTGATTGAGGCAAGGATCGCCGTCTATAGTCCTCATACTTCATTCGACAGTGCCCTTCAGGGAATCAATCAGCAGCTTGCGGAGGCATTCGGCCTGCTTGACGTTCGCCCGATTCGCCCGGATGCGATGGATGAGTCCATTGGAGCTGGACGGTGGGGCCACCTGCCCGAAGAGGTATCGCTTCCGGTTTTTCTGGCAACGGTTAGGTCCGGATGTTCGGCCAGATACCTTGAGTACTCGGGTATGAATCGAAGTACTGTGAAAACCGTGGCCGTTGCCTGTGGAGCCGCCGGAGAGTTTCTTGACGACGCGCGACGATTGGGATGCGACACATTTGTCACGGGCGAGGGCCGGTTCCATTCGGCCCTGGAGGCGCGGAACAATGGAGTGACTCTGATCTTCACGGGGCATTATTCGAGCGAACGCCCAGCCGTTGAATGGCTTGCGAATCGCATCGGTTCGGAGTTTTCCGAGGTGACTTCAGTTGCCTCCGTCGAAGAACGGGACCCTCTGGAGTTGTACACCGATGAGTGAGGATCAGCCGGTCGAGGATCTGCCGAAAATCAGTCTTGGCAACGCGGTGTCGCGAGGGTTGCGGCTGCGTTGTCCGCTGTGTGGGGCCGGGCATCTGTTTGGCTCAGCGTTCAAAATGCACGCTGAATGTGACGAATGCCGATTTCGTTTCGAGCGTGAAGCGGGCTATTTCCTGGGCAGTACCTATATTAACTATGGGGTGACTGCGTTGCTGGCGACGGGCACGTATGTTGTCCTGCTGTTTGGTTTCGAGATCGAGAAGTCGTGGATCTTGCCGGGATTGCTGGCATTTTGCCTGATTTTTCCTCTCGTTTTCTTCCGGTTTGCCCGATCATTGTGGCTATCTCTCGATTGTTTCTTCGATCGAGTAGGTGCGGCTGAGGCTCAGTTTCGGCCGCCGGCTGAAAATCCAAAAAATAATTCTGGATAAACTCAGCCCGAAGTGTTGACATGAAATCGTGTCTAGATACACTTCCCCGCTCGCCAAAAACGACTGGCGAACCCCGGTCTAAAACGGTTGTCTAACAGTAGTTGCGTAAGTGACGAAATGACGGTCGACTGACCACCGGATCTTTGACAATTTGATTGAGATTGTGAGTCTGTGAGTTTTAGCTTAACGGGAGCGCAGCTGTCCTTTGACCGGGACAGCGAACAGGTATCTCACTTTTCTTCTGCTGATAGCTGGTCTGTTTAGGCAGGCTGGTCTAAGCATATTTTTGAAGGGTTTGATCCTGGCTCAGAATGAACGTTGGCGGCGTGGATTAGGCATGC
>CAJWGB010000011.1 GCA_913031625.1 uncultured Planctomycetaceae bacterium
CACCATAGAAGTCGTCTACACCGGCCTTTTCAGACGTTTTCCAGCTGGCGTATTCCTCAAGAATCTTGTCCATCGCCGATTCAAGCTGTTTCATTTCACCGTTGCCATTGCCCATGTACCGAATCTGAATCGTGCCATCCCCGGCAACTGTACAGATCTGATCTGCCGCCAATCGGCCACGACTCCTCTGAATAATGTTCCTCAGCTCAGGGTGATCTGTCGCCGACAGCGGTTCAAACCGATGAGCCGACAGCAGAATCTCGTTTGTCTCCAGTGTCACGTCTCGTTCATGGATACGTTCCACAGTCACGTCCACAACTTCCATGTTCTGAGTCCCTGCAACTGGAAGGCCCATCTTGACGCCACGCAGACTACCCATGACCGGGGTTCCGGTATCAGTCTTGTCGGTGAAGACTGTTACGTTCACTGTCTCAGGAGCACCACGGTTACCATCAACACCCGTCAGGTAAGTGCGGTGTGATTCCTGAACCATGACTGGTTGAGTCGGTTCACTCCACTCGCTGACAAGGTCCTTCTCAATGGCCAGAGCAGGGTCAGACAGCTCGTCCAGAGGAATGCCCCAGTTCGGGTTTCTCATCACAAGACGAACTCGGTACTGGTAGTTGAAACCACGCTCAATCGTGAAATCCATAATTCGCACAAGCAACAGACGATCGTCTGCAGTGATCTTGGTTTCGTCAATACGCTCCAGCTCTCTCTCAGTGAAATCGGAGTCAGATCCGTTGCCTGTGAATTCCTGGTAAGCGTTGCCATAGCTGCCACTTCCGTAGTCTCCGGAGCCGTATTCACCACCACCAGAGGTCATGCCCATCATTCCAGAGCCACCAGGCATTCCGTAGCTGCTGTAAACATCTTCCTGCTGAACGTCAGTTGCACTCGAAACGAAATTGGCGAAGCCACCAAGTTGAGTCGAAGCATTCCGTTCTTCTTTCTCCTTCCGCTTCCGATCCAGCTCATTCACTTTCTGGTTCAGCAGATTGATGGCCTCTCGTTCCTTTTCATCCAGAACAAAATCAACGATGGCCGGGTGTGACACTTCGTCTGTTGACCACTCTCCGACAGCTCGTCGTGGCAGTGGCATTGTGATTGTGTTTCGCGTTACCGAAGGGCTTACAAGGTCCTGGTCCAGCCCGAATGAATCTCGCAGGATCGCTGAGATATCTTCCTGATTCTGCTCTTCCCACTCATCCCATTCACCCGGGGCAATCTCTTTTCGTCGCTCCAGCTTGTAATCCACAAAGAGGATCATTGCGTGAGCTGCTGCGTCATTACCGCCCAGGCTCAGTGCCTTGCGGATGGCTCGACGCTGTTCCTGAAGATCGAACACCCAGCGAGCAGAAATCGCAGCTTCAGAGCGAATTCGCTTGGTGATGCTCATCATGCCTTCGCCGTAGGTCGCACTCAGGTCGCCCGCCGAGTAATCATCCTCTCCATAGTAGCCATTCTCAGCAGCAGCAATCATGCTCTCGTCGGTGTTGGCCGCATCTTCCTCCGCAAAAGCGTCGTATTGGCTTTCGTACTCTTCCATTTCCGCTGAACTGGGCATGCCTTCATAACCATTGCCAACACCATTTCCGGCACCGTTTCCGGTGTTTGCATTTCGCTTAAACCTCCTGGCAATCACGTCCGCCAGAGATGCTTCCACGTCAGCGTCGGTGTCCTTCTCCATCTCTTCGCCGTCTTCACCTTCACCTTCACCATCTTCTTCTTCGGTTTCCTCTTCAGGAGCCATAGCAAGAACCATTGTGAATGGTGAGGCTACAGGTGCCTTCGGAGCATTCAGGACAATCGCTCCTCGCTTGGCCCGCACACTCAGAGTCGACGGATTGAAGGATCCAATCAGGAACCCTTCCGCCTTCGTGACTTTGTTCGACTCGTCTTTCACGAGATCGGTCACTTTGGTGATCCCCTGTCGCTTGAAGAACTTCTGCTGGTCTTCCGGCCACTGATTCTGCGCAATGGCGTCTTCCGCCTTCCTGGCACTTGAGACCAGTTCTGAAGGTTCTGGCAGGACATCTTCGGAAGGGTTGTATGCCGCAGACGAAAGCGCGAGGAGGCCAAACAGTGCAAAGATGCCAGCGGCGATCTTCTCGCCATGACCCAGCAAAATAGTTTTCATCTTATCCATCATTCATCTCCCAAAAGATGCTGTCAGCGACAGATTGAGGGCTTGAGTATATCAGGTTCCGGAAAACCGGGCGAATTCGATCATCAAATGAGGGCTACTACTCAGACGCAGTCTTTGCCTCTTCAGTTCCATCAGGGGTTGTTCCATCAGGGGTTGTTCCGTCAGGGGTTGTTCCGTCAGGGGTTGTTCCGTCAGGGGTTGTTCCGTCAGGAGTTGTTCCGTCAGGAGTTGTTCCGTCAGGAGTTGTTCCATCAGGAGTTGTTCCATCAGGAGTTGTTCCATCAGGAGTTCCGCCGATCTTGACGTCTGACGACTCCTGTTCGGCCGCCTCTTCGGTTTTCTGTTCCGCTTCCGCTTCTGCCTCGTTGCGATACATGGTCATCAGACCGGCCACGCGAACAACAGCAAGATCAGGGTCCATCATTGCCTTCGCAAGATAGTTGCGTCCCTTGGCTTCGTTGTCGCGTTCTTCTTCAGTTCGGGGTGCACGCGGGTCAGTCCGGTTTTCACCACACTTCTGGAACAGAGCTTCCAGAGTTGAGCCGCTTGAACCAGCACCTCCCGCAAAGCCTCCCATGCCTCCTCGACCTCCGCCACCCATCATGGCAGCCATGTCCGGACCGTCTTCGTCGCCGCCGGCACCGTAGTCTTCATTATCCATTCCCATACCGCCCCGCATTCCAGGGCCGCCGCCGTAACCGCTGTTCATACCAGCACCACCGGCGTTCTCATTCACGAACGACATATCGACCTGAATGATCTCAACCGGGAATTTCGAGTTAGTCAGTTCTGCCAGCAACCTGGGAATGTCCTGCTGCATGATCTTGACTTTCAGCATGAAAGCACGAGTTCGATAGGGGAGGTCATCTCCGGCGTGGACATAGCGAGCGTTCTTGTCATCCTCTTCGTCGTCACCGCCGCTGCTGCCTCCAGTCGGAGGAGCAAACTCATCATCCATCCCCATATTCCCGAGGTCCATTTCACCAGCGCTGCCACCGTTGGGGTCTTTTCCAAAGTGAGCCGTCAGCAGGTCCTCGTCGAGACTGCCTTCAAACTTCGCCCATGCGCCGCCGCCCTTCGCAGCACCACCGCCCATGAAGCTCTCCATGTCGCCGCCACCGAAGCCAACTCGGTCACCGGCACCGCCAGCTCCACCGCCGCCACCACCACCAGATTCCGGCGTAGTTTCCGGATCTCCGCCTCGCAGCGACAATTCAAGAACCTCTCTCAGAGGAGCGTCATAAATCTGCTTCGCCCCTTTATTGACTTCGGCGATTGAGTCGTAAATTGAACGCAGTAGCCAGATATCTTCCAGAGCAGCCCAGATCTCGCCGGAACGTGGAGGAGTGTTCTGCCACCGGCTCGGATCTTCGTGAGTGATGACAGCCTTACTCCAGTCAATGCTCACAAGGCCCTGACCTTTGACAAACGGCTGCACAGCCTGCAACTCGTCCCAAAAATACCGAGCGTAAAGGTCACCGAAGTAACCTCGAAGAGCAGGGTCTCCGATCGGAGAATTGAACTGTAGTGCTGAGAGGCGGCTACTAATCTGTGCCGGATAGACACGAGCAGTCAGCTGGTCCTGTCGCAGAGTTGCTGCTGCCGCTCCCAGCTCCTTAGCGTCTTCCTTAACCTCGTTATTGGCCTGCCGAGTCCAGTCCCCGTTAGGAACCGATGTCACGGACTGAGTACAGTCCGCCTTGGCCTTCTTAACCTTCGCCTCTTCGGCAGTGATCTGCTCTTCAAGGTCCCCCAGCGCGGAAAATCCTCCGAACAAAATCAACAGGGTGGAAGTCCCAAAAAGGATCCAGAAGATCTGCTTAATGACTGGCTGCAGTTTTTCCATGTTTCCGACTCCGGAAGATCTATCTGTACTCAGTTTGACTGGTCTGTAATTCAGAAACTCAGGTGTGGCTAGTTGCTCGTCCCAGAGTCTGAAGCTTCCGCCTCAATCTTTGGCTCACTTTCAGGTCGCTTGTCAACCGGGGTAGGCACCCAGACAAACTGAACAACAAAATCCATCTGCCGTATTGGAACATTCTTTTTGGTCTCCTCGTCCGTGACATCATCAATCACGTCCGTACGGCTGCCCGTGCCCTGAGTCGACTGGCCTCCGTCATAGCCCCGAGTGCCCATCCCCGGACCACCCATGCCACCCATGCCGCCCATGCCTGGTCCTCCGAGACCACCGGGACCGCCAGGCCCCCCCATGCCTCGGCCGCCACCAGCCATCATCTGCTCCATGCCACCAGCCTGACCTCCATAGGCGCCGCCCATGGCGCCACCTTCACCCAACACCTGTCCGGTCGTCGGATTAAACTCGCGGTCAAACCGCTCGGAATGCACGATGATCGGGTGAGTAATCCCCATCCTGCCGATTGGAACCCGAGTTCCGCCATCGCGGTCCAACTCCCAGTCGGTCAAATTCTTAATGAGCGTATCGTTAATGAAATAACGCCCCTTCTTGCCGTACTCAACATCCTTATCAAAGTAATAGTGATGCCCGCGAACCGTCACGATGAAGCCCACGTTACCCTCACCGCTGTCGGCAGCAGCACCGGCCCCACCACCATCGGCATCCGCGTCTTCCGTGGCCTTCTGCTGAACGTACTTATCACGGAATTCCTTCGGACCTTTCGCCTTGTATTTGTCCGGGAACTCTTCTGCCAGTTTGTCCTCTTCAGTCACCGCTTTGTACCACTCTTCGACGTCACCAACCTGCTTCTGAGTGATACTCGTAATTCGCAATCGCTTCTGTTTCGTGACGTCTGTCTCTTCGGCCGCATTGCCAACATCCTGTGGCAGACACTCGAAGACATTCTTCACGAGTTCAATCCAGAGCTCACGTTTCTGAAGCGGAGCCGTCAGCGCTTCTTCATTCTTGATGTTCTCATCGAATGCCGCCTTTTCGGCGTCGTACGCTGACCGGTTCGAACTGATCTTGTTGTTCAGGTTGGACTGAGCACCATAAGCATCCGCCCAGCGTTCCGGCGAAACTTCACCCAGCGATCCGGCACTGGCGAAGACAGAGATCCCTGTTGCCAGCATCAGCCCCGCCGCCATTCCAACTGCCCATGGCTTCTTCCGCCGAATTGTTCGCTGCACGGTAATCTCAGGCGGCAGCAGGGTTGTTTTGATTCGAGTCGCGCCGAGAGTCTGCAGTGCCAATCCATACGGAACAGCGAATGTCATCATGTTATCGATGAATAGCGGATCGCTGAGAACACCGTCTCCCGTGACCCCCTGCAACTCGTCAAGCTTTTGAACTTCGTACTGCAGGTGCTGCTGGAGAAACTTCTGAAGGCCAGCCATGCGAAAGCCATTCCCGGCTCCATACACCTTCTTAATCTTGGCGTTTCGGTTGGCACTGCCAAAGAATCCGATGGACCGCTGAATCTCAGTCACATAGTCATTGAAGACGGGACGCATTGCCTGAAATACGGCTTTGGGATCCGGTGCTCGCGTAGCGTTGCACTTCAGATGCTCCGCCTTGGCAAACGTCAGTTTCATTTCACGGGTCAACGCTCGCGTGAAGTGGTTGCCACCGATAGGGACATTGCGAACCCAGATACTGCTCCCGTTGGACACCAGCAACGTCGTGTTATCTGCTCCCATGTCCAGCACGATATAGTAGTCGTCAGACTCAGGAGGCTCGGCGCCGCCTTCTGCTCGAAATCCAAGCACGTCATACGACAGGTAGCTGTACAGGGCAAGCGGAGCCATCTGGACCAGCTCAATCTCAGCTCGATGTTCGGTCAGCGGAGCCATCGCCTGATAGACGAGTTCGCGTTTCATCGCGAAGAGGCCAACTTCCGCCTCCAGCATGAATCCGCTTTCTTCCACTCCACCACCGATTGTCTGGTAGTCCCAGATCACCTCGTCGAGTGGGAAAGGAATCTGCTGCTTCGCTTCGTACTGGACAATTTCCGCAACTTTGGATGGCTCGACCGGAGGCAGCTTAATGAACTTTGCCAGTGACGACTGACCGGAAACACTCACGGCAATGTGGTCGTTGCGAATCTTGTTGCGGGTGACAAATGTCTCAACCGACTGAGCAATCAGCTCATCGGGAATCGCATCCGGCTGACTCAGAATTTTGGGGTGCGGGATGTAATCGAACGCAACCGCCCGAATATCTTCGCCCTCTCGGCGAAGTTTAATCGCCTTCAGACCCGCCTGACCAATATCGATGCCCCATGCACTCTGAGGATTCGCCATGCCTGTCCCCTGTTCAGAATGAACCGGTATCGTGGATGAAAGCTACTCCGAAGGGAGAAACCTCAAACCAGATGTAATTGAAATTTTGTGGTAATAGACGCCCGAACGGGCCCGTGACCGGAAGTGCAGCGAAAACGCAAATCGCCTCCTCTGCACCAGACTGGATTCCAGGCTCGGAACCGAGCCGTCGACGCATTCCTGCATCGTGGAACAATGTCGCTTAAAACTACCTTAAGAATTGCTGTATGTTCAGCGAAAACCTCACTTTATGCAAGTTTCCGGCCCAACATGGCAGCCGCATCAGTCATCCCTGTTGTCCGGTACGCCGACGAAACGACGCACCACCGCATCATCCCTGCTCGGCCTTCTCATCGTGTGGCGTTATGACGCACGCTGAGGGGCGGGCGCTCCGTCTTATGGACGGTTTTTCGAAAATCACCGAAAATCAGGAAAACTGCACATAAAACGCCGCAACATACTACAAATAAACAACTTACAACCCAACCACACCGCCCAGCCGGGGCAGGTCTTCTACATTGCCAGACCTCATGACGTCCCGACGCCACCACCTGGGCCGCTGAGGCCGCTCAACGACAACCCGAAATTGCCCCGGTTTCAGTCGTCGGATGCACTCCACAATGACCTCGGCCTGAAACTCTTCATCCGGGTAAATTGCTGCGCCGCAAGCCTCCAGCGACCAGTCATCAACCCGCACGGCACACCAGTCCCCCTCAAAACTCGGAGGCCCCACATGCTCCTGCAGACCCCGAGGTAGCATCTTTAATGCGTCCGGCTGCACAAACAGCTGCGCAGATCCCGGTTGAGGCGAATACAGTTGCCACCCCGGCCACGCGTCAATCCACCCACACGCCCCCGCAAGCCCGGGCAACAGAGCAATGATCGCCACAGCAGACTTCACGAGGGAGAGAGAACTGGCGTCACGGGGCCAGAACAGCAATGGAATTGCCAACAGAAACCAGAAATTCCAGATCAGAACCGGCTGGTTGTGGGCCAACCCCCAGGGCCCGAGAGCAATCAGCAACCCGAAATGAAGCAGCGTCGCCAGCCCCACCCCGAGGCGTCTGGTCCGAGGAAACAAAAGCAGAAGTCCGCAGCAAAACTCCATCACGTTCGCCGCATGGCACAGCAGAGTTTTCTGAGCCGGCACTGGCTGGTGTCCCAGCGTGTCACACCACCACTGCACGAGTTGCTGGGTCATTCCTCCGCCGGATGGGAAACCAAACCGAGACAGCCCCGCGAACAGGTAAATGCCGGCAATTCCGGTCCGCAGCACCGGGCCCTGTAATTCGGCGGGACACAGCCGCACACCGCATATCAACAGAAACAGCCAGTGCCACGCCTGCAAACAATGGAGATTCAAAACGACTGACAGACCGCCAAACGCAACACATGCGAACGCAAAGAACTCGGTCGCTCGCTTTGCCTGACCCGTTCGCCACTCTCGATAACTGCACAGAGACAGTACCCCGCAGGACATCAAAAACAACGCAGCCGCCGCAGGCCTTTGAATTCCGAAACTCGCGACGGGCACTGATGGAAACTCACTGACACCAAACCATAGCCGCCACGAAACAGCCACCAGAACCATTTCGGTCACGGATGCCAGCAGCACAAACAGGCTCACTCTCTGAACATTCGCCATAGCCAACCGGCAGATACCGCCACTCAAAAACGTGTAATTTATCTGAAAGGCCCGTCCAACAGTCAGCGTCCTGCGTGTTGGGCTCCCATCACGGCTCTCAGATGAGCCAGAGTGCCCATCCTCCACAGTCGATACCGGAATGACCACAGTAATCCGGGCAACAGCAACAACCCGGTTTTGGAGTCACCCGGGAACTCTCTGCAGTCGATGACGTTGAGGAAGGTCCATACGGACTCAGATTCCAGGATGGAATGGCCAGCGTAAGCATGGGTGATACGGAGATCAAGAAACGATACGCCAGTTGGCTCGCAGCGCTCTGCGCTGCGCTTTCGTTGACTGCGTCTCCCCTCCCGGCAGATGACAGCCCGCCGCCACGCCCGGAATACAACCTGGACATTGACCTTTGGCCCGGTGCCAGCCGAGCCGACGTCACTCAACGTGTCACCTGGACCAACCCCGGGACGGCTCCCACGTCGGAACTCGTCTTCCAGGTCGTCCCCAACAATAAACTCAGCCCGGAGATGATTGCGTCCGGAGAACGCACGATTGAATCGCTGCGACTGAAACCGGAGCAATGCATCGACTACGAAGGTCGCCGATTCCGACTGCATGGTCTCCAACTGGACACCCAGACCGATCAGGAGACTGTCACGGTTCTGACCGGCCCAAGCAGGCTGCGAGCATATTGGTCACGCCAGCATGACACGCATCTCCACGTAAAACTGCCAGCTCCGGTCGCTCCAGGTGAGACAGTCAGCGTGCATCTGCGATATTCGGTTTACCTTCCTCAGGTCATGGGCCGCCTCGGACAGTACAAGGGCGTCACGAATCTCCTCAACTGGCATCCAGTTCTTGCGGTTTACCGGGACGACTCATGGCGCCCCGTCCCGTATGTGCCCTGGCACCAGCCATGGCACAATGAAGCAGCCGACTATGAGGTACGTCTGAGAACCCCGGCGGGCTTCAGTACCGTCACCGGTGGCCACGTAACCGCTCGCCGCCAGTTGAATGACGGTCGCCTCGAAAGTGACATCAGGGGAACAGGCCAGCGTGATTTCACAATCATTACCAGCCAGCGGTTTCGCGAACTAAAGGGCATGGCGGGCGAGACCCCCGTAAGAATTCAGTTCCTGCCGGAGCACGAGTCTCACGCGCGTGTCGCACTCAAGGCAGCGATTGACTCCATCAAGCTGTACACACAGTGGTTTGGACCTTACCCCTATCAGGAATTCGAACTGTCCGAATCATTCTTCGGCTGGAACGGAAACGAATCCTCGGGCGTTGTCATGATTGACTCCCGCATCTTCGCCCTACCCGACTACGCAGCCCGTTATGTCGAGCACCTTGTCAGCCACGAAGTCTGCCACCAGTGGTGGTACTCCGCGGTTGGCACAGATGGATTCCATGAGCCGTGGATGGACGAGGGACTCGTAACGTGGTTCACTCGCGTGCGAATGGAAGACCGATACGGTGCGAACCCGGAGCTCCTTGATCTACCCGGTTACGGTATCTTCCAGTTCCCGAACGTTGACTACTACAGCCTCGTCCACAGCGGATATTCCACGCTGCAGGCTCGGGGAGGATCCGGTAAGGTCCTGCAAAACCTGAACGAGATCGGTAATCTCCACAAGCTGTTCTTTCTGGTCTATGACCGAGGAGCTCGGGTCACAGGAATGATCCAGCAGAGAATGGGACGTGAGAACTTCTTTAAGTTCATGCGACACGTTTACCAGAAGTACAAGTTCCGTATATTAACTGCGGAAGCATTCTTCACTGAACTACAGGACTACACCGGCGAGGACTGGGCACCGTTTATTGAACAGTGGCTGTTGGGAGACGGCAGTACTGACTGGTCCGTGGAAGACGTCAATGTGGATCTGACGGTCAGTGGCTATCGCACGGAAGCTCGCATTCGCCAGAACGAACAGATCACTGAGTCCGTCGAAGTTGGATTCACTTTTGCGGACGGTTCGCGCCGGATGACCATGGTCTCCGACCTGCAGAACACAGACGGCAATGCCGTCATCCGAAAGACATCTGACAACGACTGGCTCGTAACGGTTGTCTCATCATCGGAACCGACTCAGGTGACCGTCGACCCCCGTGCGATCCTGGTAGACTCAAAACCGGCGAATAATTCGTGGGCGACGGAAACCACGGTCCGTGTCTCACCCGTTTACACGCCAGCGGATGAGTCAGACCTGTTGACTCCGTGGGAACAGCCGGGCATCGTTGGTGGTTTTGGAGTCGATGGCGAAGGTCGGATTGGCTTTCGGGCAACCGTACTTTCCGGGGCGCGTTACCGAATCTCTCCCTTTCTGTCGTACACGTCTGCCACTTCCGGTCGCAACGCGGACTACCTTTCCGCTGGTATCGAGGGAACGGTCTTCAATTTCCCGTCTCCAAACTGGCAGCTCAGAGCAACCTACGAAGCAGCGCTCCTGTCCACTGTCGCCAATGATCCAGGACAGCAGGCAAAGTTTGCCCTGCGACGAGTCCTCAGCTACACCACCAGTGTGATTTACCCGGACCTGAGCTACATCGATTTCTACACCCGTTTCGGTGACAACTTATTTCCGGATAACGATGGCAATGTCCCGGCACCCGGAGTCCAGAGTTACGGTGACGTACGGGCCTTCGGAATCGACTACCACCTTGACACCCAAATGCCCTACTGGGACCCGGACCGAGGTCTTCGCGTTGACGCCAATTATGAACACGGTTTTCACGCCAATGGCGGCAATGCAACCTACAACAGAGTCAGTGGTCAGTTAGGCGTTGTACAGCGACTCTCTGACATGCCAGGGTGGCTCTCCGAGACAAAGCTGGCAGCTCGTCTGAGTGGCGGCTATGGCTGGTCAGAAAACGGGGAACATTTCCGGTTTGGAGGTCCAGGGCGATTCCGAGGACGGAACGCTCTGGCAACAGAAGGCAACGCATTCTGGCTGTCGTCGCTGGAGTGGCGTTTCCCGATGAGCGGCGACATCGACTTCGAGGTACTCGACAACACAGCCGCCTTCAGTCGACTGGACGGAGCACTGTTTTATGACGTGGGCCGGTCCTACCTGATGAACAGTCCGCAGGGACAGACGGACCATGCCATCGGAGCAGGCGTCTACTGGCAGATTCCTCTGCTGAGCTTCGTCGACAACCTGACTATCCGGACAGAGTACGGCTACTCCATGACGAACGACACCGGCGTGTTCTGGTTCGGCCTCTACCGCGCGTTTTAGACAGGCCATGAACAGTTCCAACCTGTCGACGGGCGCTGCGAGCGAGGAAATCACTCCTAAGCATGCACCGGATGCCGGCCGGCGCGTTCGTACAACGCCTGCCACTCTTCGGAACCGTCATCTTCAACCCGAGTGAGATTAACGCCTTCCATGAACGCCGGAAGGTCCCCCGCCTGAAACGTGTCCCACATCTGCTGAGCATGCGTAAACCAACTCGTGGCACCGGACGGCCAGTCCAACCGCAATAACAGGCCTGGGAAGGGGTACGGCTTCGCCATCGGATCAACTCGGTACTCTTCCACAACATCCCAGTCAACGGTAACTCCGATGCCCGGTGAATCCGGTACGTCCGCCATACCGTTACAGACAACAAACGGCTCAACCACAAACTGCTCCGGGTACATATGGTTGCAGTGAATTGCGGGCCAGCGAGCATGCGACATGGCCGCCTGAAGATGAAGGCAATAGGTGGCCGCCAGATTCGTCCCCACCCACTGCAGCCAGAATGGCTTATTGAATTCAGCACAGGTTCGGGCGCGACTGAGGGCATTTGAAACTCCGCCCTCCATCACAAAACCATCACAGATATCCCGTCTGATCTGGGTCTCAAAGGCCGGACGGTCGACATGGTGGGCCATCGCTATGGTGAACTGATCTCGCAGTGCCCGGTTGCCTTCGACATCTTCCTGGGCAATCGGGCTCTCCCAGATCGTAACCTTGGGAAACTGCTCCAGCATGCTTCCAATCGGGCGGGCCACCGCAGGGTCCAGCCCGAAGTCATTGAAGTCCATATCCAGACGAAAGTGATCGGGAACCGCTGCCGACAGACGCGTGACCTGATCCTTCAGATCAAACCACGGTCGCGCCTTTGTCTTGAAGGTGGTGTATCCACTGGCTGCTGCCTCGTGGCATTCCAGAATCCAGTCTTCCACAGGCATATCAATTGCCCACCAGCCAATGTTGGCGCGACTACGAACTTTCTCGCCCAGCAACGACCAGACAGGAGCTTCCAGTGATTTCCCAACGGCATCAAACAATGCCATTTGCAGGCCGGCACCGAGCGAGTCGTCCCACATCACGGAAGCCGGATGACGACCGAACACTCGGCCGACTGCTTCATCAGTCACCTCGCCCCACGTGTAGTAAGGCATCGTCTCACCAACACCGATGACTCCGTTACTCAACGTTACTTTGCAGAGCTCAAACAGAGACCAGTGCGGAATCTCGCGCACCATATTGCGGAATGGAACTTCCTTTAGTGGAAGATCCAGCCAGATACGCTCGACAGTCTCAACCGACAATGACATAAGTAGATCCTGTGGTTGCATTGGAATAAACAGGCCAACATTGTCCTGAACGACCATCATTCCGCAACCAGCACACAATTGCAGTGATGCCATCCTGCCATCACAATGGGAATCTCGAATCGCTGAATACACCTGTTGCTGACGCCTCCTGCCATGACCGAAGACATTGATCCATACCGCGACCTGCTCGGCATTGAAACTGACGAGCGGCCACCGAGTCACTATGCACTGCTGGACCTGGAGGACTTTGAGTCGGACTCGTCGGAAATTGAAAAGGGAGCAGGGCGTCGCATGGCGGCCCTTCAGGAAATGGCCCACAGTGACGATCTGGACGCATCACAGAAACTTCTCAATGAAGTCTCCGCGGCCAGGCGGTGTCTGCTGGATGTCACAAAAAAGATTGAATACGACGAGAAACTGCGGGCACGGCGCAAACGATCTACGGCCAGCCAGAAGAAGAATCCGTGGATCACAATCGGCCCCATCGCTGCCATTGTTGTGGTGCTGCTGATTGTCCTGTTGCTCAAACAGGGAGGATCTGCCAAACCAGAAGGTAACCTGATCATCAAATGGCCAACCGATCAGCGTGAGGGGGCAGCTGTTTTCATCGACGGTGAACCCGCCGAGATTACAGACGACGAACTCCTGGGATTTGAGATTCCCGAGGGACGGCACCGAGTGACTTTTAAACGGACCGGCTACCGCGACAATACGATTGAGCGGATCTTCAAGGGCAACCAGATCAATGCCACTCTTAAGTGGACGCCTGATCCAGACGAGTAGGCGACACCGCAAGACGGAACCGACTGACCTGCCGCCGGTGGTCTGGCACGACAATTGCTGAATTGAATTCAGGCCGAGTGTCGTGTCAGAAACCCTGAAGGCAGAACCGCCTTTCAGCGTCAGCAAAGGATCGAAAAACCAGCTGTTTTTGGCTCTCACCGGCTCAAATCCGTCTGTCTCACTCTGTGACATCTACCCGCTGGTTGCTCAATGTGATACACATTGACGTCAGTCTGATGGCAGAATGGACGCCATCAACTTCTGAAGGAGGAAGAGGATCAATGAGTCTCCCCAATCGCTTCCACTGGCAATTTGCTCTGATGGGCCTGATGGCTGTTTCCGTTGCTCAGGACCCACCACCACCTGTTCCTACAGCAGACATTCTGCCTCCGGGGACTGTGATCCAGCCGCCCGTGGAACAGGGAATCACTGTCGAACCCGGCATTGTAGACGACTCGGAAGAGGCTCAGACCCTGCTCACCGGTCCGCTGCATGAAGCGTTTGCTCAGCCGGTGGAGATGGACCCGCTGGAATACCCAGTGATTCCATTTCAGCCTCCCGCCCCCATCGATGAAGCCCCACCGGAAACTCGCCCGGAAGGGTCCAATGTCGTCTGGATTCCAGGCTACTGGGCATTCGATCCGGATGAAGAAGATTACATCTGGATTTCCGGAGTCTGGCGGGACGTGCCTCCCGGACGCCGCTGGGAGTCTGGTTACTGGGCCGATGTCGAGGGCGGCTTCGTCTGGATTCCGGGTGAGTGGCTGACGGTCACAGCGGAGTCACTTGAGTACCTTCCTCAACCACCTGCAAGCCTTGAGCGTGGTCCATCATCGCCAGCACCCGGCGACAATTACTTCTGGGTTCAGGGCTGCTGGATTTATCAGGATGCAAACTATATCTGGCGACCGGGATTCTGGTCTCAGCACCAGCCAAACTGGGTCTGGGTCCCTCAGCATTACAACTGGACACCAGCCGGTTACATCTACACGAATGGTTATTGGGATTACGAGCTCGCGCGACGCGGGGTCCTGTATGCTCCGTATCGTTTCCGCCGTCGGCCGATTGGCCGGTATCGCCCTGGCGTCGTCATTGATGTGGGCCGCATCACACTGCACCTGTTTGTTCACAGACGCGCCCGACGTTATGTCTTTGGTAACTATTACGGTCGAAATCGATACCTGCCGTGGCACACAGTGAATGCACGAAGAACGGGCTTTTCACCGCTGTATTCTTACTACTCCCGAAAATACGGCCGCGACTATGGCACACGCCTCGCCGGCTGGAACAGTTGGTTCGTTCGCAACACGCCCGTACGCCCACCAATCAGCCTCGCTGCACAGAGACGCCTGCTGAATCGTCAGCACCGGGAGAATGTGTCATCTGCGATCCGTCTTGGTCGACAGCTGAGTGACATTCGTTCCGGTTCTACACTGTTCGGCAGAAAACTTGTGACCGTCAGCACACGGCAGCAGGACACATTCCTGCGGGATGCCGAACGCAGGATCTCTGCGCTCGGACGCCAGCAGGCTGCCCAGGCCAGAAGGAGCACCCAGACCATCGGCAGCCTGAAACGGATCGACACTGCGATTCGCCGAGTCGACGGTCTGATTGGAAAGCAGGCCGGACAGCTCAGGTCACAGACTCCCGGTGCAGCCGCACGAAGTCAGAGGCAACTGGGTTCCGCTATTGAAAAAGTCGAGTCACTGATCAATCAGGGCAGTGCCGTGCGCACGCCGGGGCAGCAGAGACAGGTGGAGTCTGCGATCCGACGAGCAGACGACCTTGCCGCTGCGCTGCGTCCTGGCACGACACCCGAAAGCCTCGCAAAACAGCGTGCTGATCAGCGTCGACTGGATTCCGCCGTCAACCGAGTCCAGGGACTCGTCAATTCAAAGTCGGCCCCCACCACCGCCAAACAACGCATCGAGCAGAAACGAGTTGAGTCGGCAGTTAACCGTGCCCAGTCCGCAGTGAATAGCGTTCGACCAGGTGCCGGCCGTGCTCAGCAACGAGCCGATCAGCGTCGCGTTGAATCTGCCATCAGTCGTGTGCAGTCACTCGTTGGTGGCCAGCGTCCTGACGGAGCACCTGCCCAGACTGCTAAAGAAAAGGCGGCCGCCCGACAGTTGGAATCAGCCGCACGGCGAGTCGAGTCAATTGCTAACTCTCAGCGCGTGTCGTCACGACCGGTGACCGCCGCGAAACAGAAAGCGGAACAGAGGAAAGTCGAGTCGGCGATCAAGCGAGTGGATTCACTCATCGGGAAGCAGCCGACACCAGCCGGACCCGGCGGCACAGCGCGACAGCGTGCTGCTGAACGAAAGATACAGTCCGCGTCCAGAAGTGTTCAGTCACTAATCAGTTCCCAAAAGTCGGGAACCCGCGTGACTCCGGCAAAGCAGGCAGCACAGACTCGGAAACTGCAGTCCGCGGCAAAACGAGTTGAGTCTGCTGTTTCACGGTCGGCGCCGAAGACGACTCCTAAACCCTCAGCCGCTCGAACGACTCCTAAAGCCAGTTCAAGTGCTCTCAAGCGACTTCAGAGCGCAGCGGATCGAGTCAAGTCAGCCGTTCGTCAGCCGCCGCGAACGTCTACGCGAACGAAGCCAGCCGCGGCCCCCAGGGCACGAGTAGCGCCGAAGGCGAGTACACGTGCGAAAGTACAGTCTGCCGCGAGCCGAATCAGCTCGATTGCAGGTCGCATCAAGTCTGCGGCCCCCAAAAAGACTCCAGTTCCGAAGACACGCCCAACACCAGCTCGCAAGGCACCTGCTCCCAAACGCACTCCCAAATCAAAGCGCAAGTAAGTCAGGATTCAACCTGACAGGACCAGCGGCCATTCCCACAGGGCTCGACAGCCTGCTGTCAGAAAGGTGGCACCCTCGACGCATTGCACCCTCGACGCATTCGTGTCAGGTTGCCACCTGACCTACCTGAGGATGCTGTGACCTGAAGACCGCAGAGTCTGAATTGCAGCGCTGAGGCATTCCGCTCTGACCAGAACATAGTCAGTTTCGTACGTGGAAACGACGAACACACTGATCTGAGCTTCGGCAAGGGTCCGTGTCAGGTCAGCCATCACGCCGACCATCTCAAAGTCCAGTGGGCCTGCGACCTTAAGGCATCGCCATCCGGGTTCAGACGCAGCGTCTGCGGGTACGAGCCTGCTCGCACATACGATCGACAATTCGTCCGCTGTGCGCGTGACAGAACAGAACTCGGAGGGACATGTCGACAGACAATCAGGGATTAACGCATCGGCCGGCAGTCGACAGACGCTGTAAGTGTCCGTTAATACAGACAGAGTGAGGCTTCTCATAATCACTCAATTCTTAACATTCGGCGACACCTGACGCCACCCGCTGTGTTCAATCGGACTCTCAGCTCATCCACAGGAAGCCTGCTATGAAACGCTCCCTTGCTCTCTTGACTCTCTTGTGTGTCAGCCTGCCGGTCTGTGATGCACAGCCAGGGGGTGGCCGTAACAGAAACAGCGGCGGACGCGGAGGCTTCGGTGGCTCTCGAGAGCGGATTGAACCGAAAGACCTCAAATTCGAGATGGGGGTGGCCGCAGTCCCGGACCGTGAGCTGTTTGTGAAGCTGTCTTATCAGGGTAAGGACGTCGGCCGTGACCCGTATCTGGCAGACATTCAATATGTCAAGTTCATCCTCGAGGATCCGGGCACTGACGCCGCCCGATTGTACTTCATGAATACAGGCAACTATCGAGCGCACCCACCATACATGGGAATGGTTGGTATTAGCGGGCGTAACGTTGTGCGCGGCGCGATTTCGTGGATGCCACGCCACGGAAATGCACTGGGAGGTGCCGGCCTCTATGTCATGGACTTCCAGCCGAACAATTCATACACATTCGAGGAAATCAAGACGATCCACGATGCCCTGATCGTCAAAGCTCCATTTTTGAAAGGACGTCTCGGCTTCCATCCGCTCAGTGGAAATCTGCGACAGTATGAAGCCGACAGACTCAAGTACGAACAGGCAGGATTCACCGTTCACCTGGATTCAGACCTGTACGGTAACATTGCATTTCTGCCACTGAATGACGGAGTCTCCGTCGGCCGACTTCGGCTGATGGACAAAGAGACACGGCCAACATCTCAGGACATCCTGATCTGCCGCTCACTGCCTAATCAGCTGCCCCGCATTGCCGGTGTGCTTTCAGAGGCACGACAGACGCCGTTGTCACATGTCAATCTTCGTTGTGTCCAGGACAAAGTGCCCAACGCATTCATCGCGAACGCTACGGAAGATTCAATAATCAGCAGCCTCATCGGAAAGCTGGTTCGCTATGAAGTTACCGCAGACGGCTATTCCATTCGAAAAGCAACGGCTGCGGAACAGGAAGAATTCCTGAGCAGTCGCCGTCCCAGACAATCTCAGACCCCCAAACGTGACCTGAGCGTCACGGAGATTCGCCCACTCAGGGAAATCTCTTTCGACGACTCAGGATCAGTCGGCGTCAAGGCCAGCAATCTTGCAGCAATGCACAGATTCAAACTTGCTGACGACATGCTGCCCAATGGAGTGGCCGTCCCGTTTTCGTTCTATGACCGGTTCATGGCGGAAACAGGATTGTATGACGAAGCCAGGAAGCTGCTGGAGAATCCTGAATTTAAACAGAATCCGGAACGGCAGCAGACCGCTCTGAAGGAACTACGAAAGAAGATCGAAAACGCAGACATGCCGGCGGAGCTGGCAGCGAAGCTGGCGAAAGCTCAGTCTGCATTCCCGAAAGCCACGTCCCTGCGCTGTCGCTCAAGCACCAACAATGAGGACCTGCCAGGCTTCAGTGGGGCTGGGCTCTATGACTCGTATACCCACAAACCAGACGAAGGACACCTCTCAAAAAGTGTCAAGCAGGTCTTTGCCAGCCTGTGGAACTATCGAGCGTATCAGGAACGCGAATTCTATCGCGTTGACCACTTTGCAACTGCGATGGGCGTTCTCATCCACCCCAACTTCAAGAATGAAAAAGCCAACGGTGTTGCGGTTACCGACGACGTCCTGTACGAGTCCAAAGGAAACTATTATCTGAACACACAACCGGGTGAGGACCTCGTCACGAACCCTGATGCCGAGTCATCGGCAGAAGAGATCCTGCTGGGCTGGTGGGCGGAAGACGGACACACGATCGTTCGACGTTCTGCGGACGCAACGGGAAATGCAACCCTGATTAGCCGGGAGCATCTGACAACCATGCGAAAAAGCCTCGGCCAGATTCACGGACGATTCGCAAAGCTCTACAGGGTTGACCCGGATTCTGAGTTTGCCATGGAAGTGGAATTCAAAATCACCAGTGATGATCGCCTTGTGATCAAGCAGGCCCGTCCCTGGGTCTTCTAAACACTGTCGATCCCACCGCGCAGCACCACCACGGAGCTGCCGGCAGCGAGAAGACTCCGGCCGCTGATTAATTCGGCACACGCCCTCGTTTAACGGGCAGGCGCACGAGGCCGGAGCAGGCAACGGAGGCACCACCAATGCTCTGCCAGCAACACTACACCGGGGCACCGCGAGCCCCTTTCACGAGGAGCCCGCATCACCAGTCAGCCGTCAATCAGCGACACCAATATCCAGCAGCATGGCGTCCATGATCAATGCGGATTCTGCGCGGTGCAGATCACGCAACAGATCCAGCCAGTCTCTCAGCTCGCAGCTCAGTTGATCCGCGACAGCCACGTAAGACTTTTCCTGGCGGATGCGATCTCTCAGCTCACGCAGTCGATAGTCAAGCTGAAGCTTACGAAGGTGGAGCCGCATCACCTGTCGGTTCCAGCTGGGAAACTCCTCAAGGACCTCCGACAGGTAACCTCCGTCATCTTCCTGCAGCTGCCGCTCCTGAGGCTGGAGATTGACAAGAACATTCAGCACTTCCAACAGCCAATGACGCGTGGATTCGTCTGGCGTTTCTTCCAGCAGGTCTCTCAGATCACCCAGTAACAGGTACTGGAATTCGTTGTACTCCGCGACGGAGTTGAGATTTGGCGACTTCATGACGTTTTCCATGGGAACCCTTTCCGAGAGATGAGGAATAAGATTGCGGCGAACCGCTATGACATGTGCTGACTCCACCTTGGCGAACAGGAGGGCTGGGGGAGTCGAATCACGGCCAACACGACCACTTTCGCTTCCCGCAAACACGAAGACATGCTCTCAAGAATAAGAATCCAGCTTCGTCCGTCAATACCGGATTTGCCCGACGGCTGGCTTGGATTGCAAATCGAAGAAACGGGTACGGGGGAGAGCTTGTGGCAATCCAGAGCATCAGTAAGTTCGAAATCCAGCGTTTTCTGCCTTCAGAGCAGCTCTCGCTGTTGATCGGGGACTGCCCCGCCGATACTCTTCCCCGTCCCGATTCACCGATGGATCGGAGTTTCTCTGTACGTAGTCATTTTGGATGGCTGCCTGTTTGGGAGGAGACTTGATGCTCCTCCACCGTAAACGACTCAGTACGCGTGGTACTGCGGTGGTACAGAGCCCAACATTTTCGGAGTGACAATTCAATGGGTCGTTACACAGGACCCAAGGGACGAATTAACCGTCGCCTTGGAATCAACGTTTATGAATCAAATGGTGCAATCCGAGCACTGGAGAAGAAAGAGACTCCTCCGGGGATGCACAAACGCCGCAAGAAGCCGACCAACTACGGTCTCGGGCTGGCGGAAAAGCAGAAGATCAAATTCTATTATGGCCTGCGTGACCGACAGCTGAATCGGTACTTCGACAAGGCCCGCCGAATGAAGGGCAACACCGGGGAGAACCTGCTTGTCCTCTGTGAGCGACGACTGGACAACGTGATCCGTCGTGCCGGCTACACAGCGACACGGCCGCAGGCTCGGCAGGGAATCGTTCATCGCCACTTCCAGCTGAACGGCGTAACTGTCGACAAGCCAGGCATCATGGTTCGACCGGGTGACATTATCACTCTGCGAAAGCGACCGAACATCGAACGCCTGTATAAGAGCGTCCAGGAAGGCCTGACGATCCCGCAGGTTGAGTGGATCAACTATGACGACAGCAATTTCTCGGCCGTTGTCACCACACTTCCGGCCTTCGACGACGTTGGCCTGATCGTGGACGCGAACCAGGTCGTGGCATTCCTGTCTCGCTAAGAGCAGACGCCAGCAGATCAATGCCGGTCCTTTGGCCGGCATTTTTTTTTGCGCGGTGCTTTTTGCGATGAGTTTTTGCCCTGTGTATGAGGCACGAAAGTGACATGCTATGCACGGCCAGGTAAAGTGGTCGTGTTCAGTCAACCAAAACCAGCAACCGATAAGGTCAGGATCATGCCACGACGTGGTGAAATGTTTGCCGGGCTCTCCGTGGCCCTTGTAACTCCGATGAACGCCGACGGCTCACTCAATGAGGACACGCTGAGGCAGCTGGTGGACTTTCATGTTGAGGCGGGCACTCAGTGTGTGGTGCCAGTGGGCACAACCGGTGAGAGCCCGACGCTGACGCATGACGAGCACAACCGCGTCATTGAGGTCGTCTGTGAACACGCCGCAGGCCGGATTCTTGTAATGGCCGGCACCGGAAGTAACTGCACGGCCGAAGCGGTCCGCATGACACAGCACGCCAAAGATGCGGGGGCTGACGGGTCACTACAGGTCGCTCCCTACTACAACAAACCGACGCAGGAAGGTTTCTTTCAGCACTACAAAGCCATCGCTGAAGCCGTGGATCTCCCGCTGGTTCTTTACAACATCCCTGGACGCTCTGCGAAGAACATCGAACCTGACACGATCTGCCGCATCGCGGAGGCGTGCCCCACAATGGTGGCCGTCAAGGAGGCGACAGGCTCACTGGACCAGGCCTCGCAGATTATCGCTGCCTCTGACCTGACCCTGCTCTCGGGTGACGACAGTATCACACTCCCGCTCATGTCCGTTGGCGGAAGCGGAGTCATCTCCGTCGCCGGAAATCTGTTCCCCAAAGACATGCTGGCCCTCATCAACGCATTCAACGCGGGCGATGTGGCGGGTGCTCAGGAGTGGCACCACAAACTGTTCCCACTGTGTCGTGACATGCTGGGCCTCTCGACCAATCCAATTCCAGTCAAAGCAGCAATGGCATTGATTGGGATGGACTGTGGCCCCGTGCGATTGCCCATGACTGCACTCTCTGACGGTGAAATGGAGTCGCTTCGCGCCACACTTCGAGCATACGGCGCAATCTCCGAGGGCCAATAAGCCTGCTGAGCACCTGTGCTCCTCTGTGGTGATTCCCCTGAAGCCGCCTTTCATTGGAATGGTTGACCAGTATTTGCCACAAAGGAAATGCCTCAAGGGTAGCCGGGACCAAATTACAGTCGATGCGCCAGTGGCACTCAGACCACAATCGCAATTCTGCCATCCCCAACCTCGGGACAGCCCCTCGCGGAGCTCGACCTGAGGCGATTAGCCTAAGGCAACGAGAACGCAGCGCCCCTACCGTCGGAACAATTTGTTCTTCAGTCCCGGCAGAGAATCCATCAGTGCATCCTGAGGATTCCTGATCCCGTCCAGAACACGCTGCCCCTGATTCAGGTACTTCTCAGCCTTCTCCTGATCTTTCCCTTTCAGGACTCCTGTATCAGACGCCAATCGGAAAACCCGATTGGGATCCAGCTGGCCCGTTCTGAGTTTTACAGCGATCATCTTCGCCTCGTTGATACTCGCGAGCAGTTTTTCCTGATCCGCAAGCAGACCTTTGAAACGACCGCCGTACTGGTCAACGAATTTTTTCTTCTGCTTCTCCACGTAAAAGTTCACCTCAGTGGCCAGTTGCTCCTGCACGACAGGAACAAACTTCGCATAAGCATTCGAAAAGCTGTCAGAGATCTGATCTCCCAGATCCGATTCCAGATCGATCGTTGGAGCTGTGGCCTTTCCCGCAATCCGAAGTCGAGCGGTCACCTGTTCGATTTCACCAAGACTGTGTTCCACAATGTCGCCCAGCCCCGCCACCAGACGGTGCCGAATCTCCAATTGCGGCTGCTGGAACTCTGACCGAATCTGCACGTGGCCGTTGAGCTGGCCTTCTGTCATTGTCAGGCCACCGGACCAGTGCATGCCCTTGAGTCCGGCTGTCAGTTGATGACTGTGCGGTCGGCCGGCTGTCAGAGTTTTTGCTGACTGATCAGTAAACTCAAACGCCAGTCGCGTCACCGGAATGTCCTCAGTCGCATCGTGACGCACTACGACTCGTACGGGCGTTTTACCTGAGGTGGTCACATGCAGCTCTGCTGGTTTCCCCAGCAGCTGAGGGTCACTGGTCACGTTCGTCAGCACTGCCGAGAAAGGGACGATGCCCCCCTGCTGACTCAGCTCACCGCTGATCTGCATTTTGCGGCACAGAACTCTGGGTGTGGGGTGAGTCAACGGAAACTCAAAGTCGATTCCCCGGTGGCGAACGGATTCCGGCTGTTTCAATTCCTGCTGATAGTCACGCGCGAGTTCGATCCACGAAAGAAGCTGCTGGAGTTGCAGGTACATTTCATCGCCAAGCAGAGATTCAGAGATCCGTCGAGCGTCTGGTTTCAGCAACTGAACCGAATGGCGAATCATCTCACGATCATTCTGCTGCGCCTGGTTGAGTCTGCCGAAATCGCTCTGCAGCTCTTTGGGAATTCGGGTGCGGAATTCTGCCAGCAGCACCTGAGACCTCTTCGCCAGTGAGTCCGCGTCTCGTACTGCCTGCAGCCAGATTTCGACCTGGTCAAACGGTCGGCGATCTTTGGCCGCCTCAATGTTGCGACGAATCTGTTCGTACTGCAGCTTCGCACTCTCAATCGCCAGGTTTGTTTCATCAAACTCTTTGTCCCATTTGGTGTAGAGTTCATTCCCGACGCGATAAGTCTCCAGCGTATTTGGATCGAGCTTCTCTTTTGTTCGAGCCGTAATGTCGTCAAGCCATTCGTCTCCGTGCTGCCGGAGCCGATCCTGCAGCCATGGTGGAATTGTGGGACCTGGGTCCTCTTCCTCGACAAGCTCAAGCTGTCCATTGTCGGCTCGTGATGTTCCGAATCGGACTCCCGTCAGAGAAGCCTCCTCAATGACGAAGTTCCTGTGCAGGAGTGCTTCTCCGCCCAGCTTCAGTGTCAGCCGTTCAAACGACACGAGATTGGTCCCCGGGTGCCTTCTGCTGGCGAGATCTACCTGGCTGATCTCCAGTTGTGGAGGAAAGAAGCCAGTCGTCAGACCTGCCACGTCGGCTTTCGCACCGGTGACTGACTGAGCCGTACTCACGGCAGACGACCTCAGCAGAGGGTCAAATCCGAATGCGAAGAAACCCCAAACAACAAGGATGATAACCATCCGTGGAATGACGTAAGACCAGCGCATCTTTTCCTCCATGCGTTCGCTGATCAGGCGGCGGGTGAGCCGGTAAACCGGTCAGCCCATTCTGCGCCAAACAGGAATCGAACAAGTCGAAAACGCGACGCCCATGCAGCCACATGACCGCCGTACTTCTCAAACAGTGGGCGACTGCCGCGATATGTCGGCCAGACCAGTGCCAGTCCAATGACGAGGCTTCCCAGAACAACCGTGTTCTGAAACCCGGTCCATGGCATGAGCGGCTGGTTGTAAAGCCATGTCCATGCTGACTGAAGCAGGGGCAACGACAGCAGAAAGTGGCCAACCGCGTGAAACTGCGGATCGAAAAAGCCAGAGAGGCCACTCACAGCAACAATGACGCCCGCCGCGATCGCCAGATTCGACCGGCTGGCGGCAAGGATCACGCCGAGGGTAATCGCAATCAGATTCCCTTTGGGAATAAGTCCAATCAGGACACCGAACGCAACCCCGGCAGCGAGCTGACGAGGAGTCGTCTGAGTCACCAGAGACTTCATCAGAAGTCGGAGGGGCCGCAGGAGGTAGAACATTTCACGGGATAAGCAAACGACAGAATAAGCTGCGCAGCGACACGTCGCTGCTGTTGCAAATCTGTCTCTATCGGCTCGGGGCAATCTCCGTCAATGTCGGACCCCGGCCCACGGGCAGCTCAGGAAACGCATATCGCCACGAGGCCGAACGACCAGCAATTCCTGCCGAGGCAACTTCATGTGAAGCACGACTCGCGCGGTTCGCGGACGCTCCGTGGCGGCCGAAATTCAGCGAGAATCGTAGAGAGAGTTCTGTCTCAGCCGCCCTCCTGCTGCCAATGGCAGCTGAATTCATCGCACGCGACCATCACAGTGGAAACTCTGGCCGAACATCTCTACGCTCTCCGCGTCCTGATGTCTGCGTCCTCACTCGACACCAGACGTCACCACGGGGCCATAGCTCAATCGGTTAGAGCAGCGAACTCATAATTCGTTGGTTGGGGGTTCAAGTCCCTCTGGCCCTATTTGTTTTTCTGTGCGGTGTGCAATTTGACGCGCGTTCGTAATGGATTTCGCCAGAAACCCCGCCACTTCGCCGCCAAACCACGCGGCCCAATAGACACACCTGGAGCTGCAGTTCTCGTTTATGGATCTGGAGCGATTCGCCTCGATCCGACAAAGTGCCCGGCGAACTTTCCATCAGGTTGAAGCCAGACCTCCCAGGTTGCCATTACACAATGCGCGCGCCTTCTGAGTAGTACTCGGTCAGCCGAGGGCGAGCATCGGTCGCATTAAGAGACCACGACTCTGCTGGAAGCTCAAATACCGCTACACTCGCCGGGGAGACCGACATCATCGAATCGCTCCATGAGTTGATCAGAGTGGCCATGCCGGGGTTATGTCCAACGACAAGAATCGACTCAGCATCCGAGCTGAACTCCATTGCGGCTTCGAAGTACGTGATGGGCGCGGCAAGATACAGCCGGTCAAGCAATTTGACCTCGGGCGAGTTTGGCAGCTCGAGCTGAACCAACTCGGCAGTTTCCGTTGCCCGCACAGCGGTCGATGCGAGAATCAGATCCGGAGGATTTGCACTCCACAGGGCCGCTGTCTGCGTCGCAATCGACCTTCCCCGATCAGTCAATGGACGCTCTTCGTCGGTGTACCCCGACGCAGCATAACTGTGTCTCATGAGAAGCAGTCGCTGCATAGTTTTCTCCGTCAATCCAGAGTCAGCGGCGTTTGGCGAGAGGCGAAGACAGAAACGTCTCCCCACACGAAAGTATATCCTTCAGACTCTTCTCAATCTCAATAAGAATTCCGTCCCGGTCACCAACAACTCTCTGAACCTCGACCGAATTTGAATTCAGATTTGCCGAAAGGAGAGTCAGCATTGCAGTCATCGTGTCACGAAACTCACTTAGCTCCTCAGCAGTCAGATCGGTTCTCTCCAGGACAACCTGCCCCGCAGCACGATTACGATACAGAGAGGCGAGTGTCTCTCCCTGAGACCGATACAGCAGACCATCGCGCCATGCACGCCGCAGCAATCCTTCCGACGTGAACTGAAAAAAGGCGTCCTGATCAAAATACAAACTGAGACTACCGTCTCGACGATAGCCGGCCGTCACCACAACCTGAGTTCCATTCAGTTCAGTCAACAACTCGATCCGCTCGGCCAGCGCTGATGCTTCCCGCATCAGGTCCTCTTTGTCTTCTTCCTGCCGAGCCACACTCTTCCTCCCGTCAAAATACTAGGAGGACAGTCCGTGGCGGCCAAGCAGAAACTCAGCCAGCCGGAAGTCTTCTGCCGTTGTGATCTTAATGTTTTCCGGCCAGCCGGGCACAACAAACACAGAATGCCCTGTCGCTTCAATGAGCGATGCTTCATCCGTAAATGCACTGACCTCGGCACACCCTGCGTATGCTGATTCCAGGAGCTCTCGGCGAACCACCTGTGGAGTCTGGGCCAGCTGTAACACGGAACGATCAATGGTCTTTTCGACACGACCATTGGGGCCAACCTGCTTTACGGTGCTCGTCACGGGCACACCAGGCACAACAGCGTCATGGACTTTCGCGGCAGCAAACAGATCCGTGATGCCTGAGTCCGTCAGCAAGGGACGCGCGGCATCATGCACAGCCACAAACTCAGCAGGCAAAGACAACCGCTGCAGTCCGTTCAGCACACTCTCCGCACGAGTCGCCCCGCCAGGAGCAAACTTCAGGCGACTCAGGATGTCGTCCGACGCAGATTCTCTGAATGCCGGAAGGTCTGCTTCAGCGGCGACCAGAATCGTTTCACTCACGTCAGCTCGATGAATGAAATGGTTGACCGTCCGAATCCAGACCGGCGTGCCGTTCAGCTCTACGAACGGTTTCGTGGTCTCAAAACCAACGAATCGAGTGCTGGCACCGGCGGCGGGAATGATCACCGCAAACTGGCGATCGCCTGAAGACACGGATGGCATCAGAACCACCACATCTCGCGTTGCACGAACTCCACCACGTCACCGAACAGGTAATAGGCGAGAGTGCACTCGGAGCAGTCAATACGGACTGTCACTTCGAGGCCAATCTTTCGATTCACGCTGCTGTCGAACCTGCTGTACTCGCGGTTCGTCAGGATCTTCAGAGGATTGTTGCTCCTGCCTTTTGCTGCCGAGGCCGCCTCAGCTTCATCCTCGTCCGTCAGTGGTGTCGCGATCATTTCAAACGCCGTTCCCATTTCCGGATCCGTCGTTGATCGTGTGGCAATGCGACTCAGGCGACACCGAAACCGCGATTCCGGAATACTGACCATCGTGAATTCGGCAGGGAGTTCATCCGAGCCCGTTTCCTTCTGCTGCTCGAATCGAGCCTGGTTGATGTGTCCCATTCTTTTCTCTTCAACCAGCAACTCAAGGTGCCAGCGTTTGGGGTCGTCACTTTCATCCATGATGTCGAAGAGATGGTCGCCAGCGCGTACCGGTCGGTTGACCAGAATCTCAAAACGCTTGAAGTCAGGAATTACCCCATCAGCGACAGCCGTTACTGTCAGTTCTTCTTTGCGTCGATCCTGAAGTCGCTGAAGCTGCTCCTGAGCCATCGCAACCTCGGCCAGTTGTGAGATCTGCTCACGAAACAGACTGGTCTTCAGCTCTCTGGGAGCATCGCGGAGACTCTCTGCAGTCCGTTCGAGCAGTTGCTGTTGTTTCTGCAACTCCCCTCGAGCCTGAATGATCTCATCCTCAAGCTGCGGATTGGTCACCGTAAACAGGAGATCTCCCTTTTTGACTCGATACACACCGTCTTCACCAGGCTTCACATGAATATCAGTGATCTTACCGTCCCATGGAGCCCAGACTGCGTGCTGTTCAATGGGCATCAGCTTGCCATCAGCTTCGACAGGGTAGGGGAGTCGAATGAGGGTCATCGCGGTGACAATCCCCGCAATGACAAGCAGAACGGCTGTCGAGATCGCCAGTTTCTTTCCGTGAAACCACTCCAGCCCTTTACCGACCAGCTTAAACACGGACTTGCCGAAGATCCTTCCGTGTGTGCGCGAGTTCCAGACGGCCGCTCCAATATGGTCAGCAAGAAGTTCTGCTCGCTGTTCCAGTTGTGGAGCGGGCTCTGTCTCAGCGACCTGCTCGACAACGACACAGCCGATCGCTTTGATCTTCTTTTTGCGACGCTTCCGCTCGGCTTCTTCTCCCTGTTCTTTGACCAGTTCGTCGTTTTCAAACAACGGCACGATCATGATCATCCGGGAGCCGCTCTCCTGAACGAACTCCGCAAGTGGCTTCTCAATCTGAGGCGGCAGATTGTCAATCTTGCCCGCATAGACCAGAGTCTCACCGCTGTCGATGACACGGCGAGCAAGTCTGGCCATGGCCACAATCAGGTTTGCTCGATGATTCACGCTGGACTGACCACTGACGGCCCGGACCTTAACGCTGCTTCCCTTGCGAGTCACAACGCTTAACCGGTCGCAGTTCAACAACGGTCGTCCATCACTTGCAGACGCGTCGGCGACTTCCTGTTCATCAAGTGATCGCTGAATCCGCAGTGTGAACTGTTCGAAGTTTGTCCAGAACTCACTCTTGAGATCATCGGTCATCTCTGAGTTGTGGCGACGTCCTTCAATGTAGCGAGACGCATAACCACACATCTGCTCCAGGAACTGCATGTACCCGGACCGCGCTTCATCAGGCACAGCCGTGCGCTGGAAGAGCTGGACAACACCAACACACTCTTTTTCTTTATGCAGAGCCGACAGAACAAGAACGTGCTCAGTCGGTAGATCGGCTTCCTGCCCAGGTGTCAGTGTCTTTGCTTCACCTGTCTGCAAAACGTCGATCAGGAGCTTTTCGTTTTTTGCAGTAGCACCAGGAAGCTCGTGCAGCCCGGTCTCTTCCAGATTGGCTTCGGCAGCCAGAGTGAGTCCGCCGTCCTGCAGCAACCAGACAGCGCCCGCTCGTGCACCAATTGCCATAACGACGCGATTCAGAAACTCCTGGAAGAAGACGTTGGCCGGGATGTCCTGCCCGGACATCTGCTCGATCTCGCGCGCAAGTTTAATCACCTGTTCGCGAACGCGTTTAAGATTCTCTTCCGGTGTGCCCATTGAATGTTGCTCTGGCAGTCAAACGAATCAGCGGCGAGTCCGCCAGGAAGGACTGACGGATTCTGTCAGGGAAACCAACGGAAGTCCCAGATATTTACGGCTTTACGCCGGAGTGTTGCAGAAGCCTTATTCGGTAGCAACAGCTGTGTTAACCGAATCAGAGTTGACACCAATCCGTCCATTCCGACCTGGTGCAGGCTCACCGCAGCTTACCTATTCTTCGCGAAATCGCTCCAATTTCGGTCCTCCGGAAGGCTTCAGAATCGGCAGGCAATCGTCCATACTTCGAGCTGACTCACCAAGGCCCAGATTCCCGAGACTGCCATGCGACGATGTTTCCTGCTGCTTGCCCCGCTTTTCCTGTTGTCAGCCGGATGTGATTCATCTTCGAACTCCGACAGAGGTGCATCCAGTGCCGATGGGGACGGTACCACCAGCGAGTTAGAGTCAGAACGCCTCGCTCTTAACTGGTACATGGAAATGGAGCACGGCGGGTATGTGGCAGCAAAGGTACACGGTTACTTCAGTGACGGTGGCCTGGACGTAACGATCGAGCCCGGAGGGCCGGGTGCGCCACAGCAGGTGATCCAATTGCTGGCGACCGGCAAACTGAAATTTGGGATTGCGAATGCCGATCAGATTGTCACGGCACGTGCAAAGGGAACAGCTTTGGTTGCTCTCGCGGCTCCACTCCAGCACACCCCACGCTGCATCATGGTGCATGAAGCCAGTGGCTTTGGTTCACTGAAAGACATCAAGGGAGTTGAACTGGCCATCAGTGAGGGTCGGCCGTTTTCAGAATGGCTGAAGCAGGAGTGCCCGCTCGACAAGGTGACGATGGTGCCCTTTTCAGGCAACGTTGGCGAGTTTCTGTTGAAAGAGAACTTTGCTCAGCAAGGCTACGTCTTCAGCGAGCCGGTCGTGGCCAAAAAAAGGGGCGCCAACCCCAAAGCGCTGATGTTGTCCGAGATTGGATTTGATCCGTATGCCAGCCTGCTGGTCACCACAGAGGATGTGATCAAGTCTGACCCTGATCTGGTACAAGAGATGGTCGAGGCTTCCGTCGCCGGCTGGTTCCAGTACCTGCACGAACCGGAAATCACTCACAAATATATTGAAGAACAAAACAGCGACATGGATGAGGAAACATTATCACTGGGTCTGGAACGGATGAGGCCTCTGTGTACCCTCGAAATCGACACGATGTGTCGGATGGAAACGGAACGCTGGCAGCAGCTCATCGATCAGATCACGGAACTCAAAATGATTGAGCAGGGATCAGTGCAGGCAGCCGACTGCTTCACCAACGAATTCCTCGGACCTGCATCCCGATGAGTCCAGTTCGGTGAGAGACAAAAACCGACACTTTTTTGGCGTGGCGCGTGGAGCGCATGCCCGCAATGTGCCACAGTAACCGGAAGCAGTCCTGACACACTTTCATCCCGCTGTGCAATAACAAACTCTGGCGGGGCATTCAGTCGCAGATTTGATCAGGACCAGGTCAGGTGTAAGGTCCCTGCATTCGCGCATGACGGGACATAGATACTCGAACGAGGAGAACCGCGTGAGTCAGTTGAATATTGCAATGATCGGTCTCGGATTTGGTGCCGAGTTTATCCCCATCTATCAGGCACACCCCAACGCTAACGTCGCGGCAATCTGTCGTCGAAACGAAGAAGAGCTCAACAAGTGTGGCGACCAGTTCGGCATTGACAAACGCTACACCGACTACGACGACGTTCTGGCGGATCCAGACATTGATTACGTTCACATTAACAGCCCCATCCCTGATCACGCGTGGATGTCGCTGAAGGCGCTGGATGCCGGCAAACACGTCATGTGCACAGTCCCGATGGCGACCACCATCGACGAATGCCGTCAGATCGTGGAAAAAGTTCGAGAAACCGGGCTCAAATACATGATGGCCGAAACGGTCGTTTACAGTCGCGAGTTCCTCTACATCAAGGACCTCTATGACAAAGGTGAACTTGGAAAGATCCAGCACCTCGCTGCCTCCCACCCGCAGGATATGGACGGGTGGCCAAGTTACTGGGAAGAAATGATTCCCATGCACTACGCGACTCACGTCGTCAGCCCATGTCTTGGACTCACCGACTCTCTGGCAGAGAAGGTCAGTTGCTTCGGTTCCGGCACAGTGCGGGACGACATCGCCCAAAAGTCCGGAAATAAATTCGCGGTTGAGTCCTGTCACATTCAGCTGAAAGACAGTGACGTGACAGCTCACATCTGGCGATTCCTCTACGACGTTGCTCGACAATATCGCGAGAGTTTCGACGTATACGGCACGAAGAAGAGTTTCGAATGGACGTTGATTGAGAACGAACCCCACGTTCTGCACACAGCGAAGAAGCCGGAGCACGAGATCCCCGAGAAGATTGAGGTTCCTGACTTTGCTCACCTGCTGCCCCCTGAAATTCAGAAGTTCACTCTGCCGCAGGAGATCCATGACGCTGACCACCTGAGCTTCGTTCAGGGCGGCGGCCATGGCGGATCGCACCCGCATCTGGCCCACGAAATGATTACAGCCATTCTGAAAGACCGAGATCCATGGCCAAACGCAGTGACCAGTGCAAACTGGACATGCGTCGGAATCTGTGCGCATGAGTCTGCAGAGAAAGGTGGCGAGATCGTCTCTCTGCCAGCCTTTACTCTGGGAGAGTGACCGGACACGTCGGGAGGCCTGTGCCACGTCCGGTTGTCAATCCGCGATCCGCCGGCCCGGTCCATGACGAGTGGAGTGGTATCAGCCCCTGGTTATGATGTCCCCTTCAAACCGGCTGGATCGTCAGTGCGGGTTGGAGGGTCGTTCAGCGGGACGCGCCGGCAGGTATGTTCCATCTCCGGCTGTCGGTCCGCGCCCCGCCAGCCCGTGGGATCACATCCACGGCTTGCCGGGTCTCTGACAATCACCCTGTAGCCGTTACGAATTGGTACCTGACGACATACATGACGCACCTCATTTGGGTAGCATCAGGTCTCTGGACTGCGATTCATCAATCCTGAAACAGTCCTCTCGGTAACGATTGTGCCGACACAGCGTCTTTTGTCGCGATGATGGGTTCTGAATGCACGATTGATGTTACGCCACCCGGCTCAGGCTGTGGTCTTCCTGAGCCTCTGTGTACTCTGGTTGCCTGAGCAATCCTCACCCTCTGCTGACCATCCCGCCCCGTGATCGATTTTTGTATTCGCAATCCCGTCAAAGTATCGGTCGGTGTGATCGTGATCGCACTGTTTGGTGGGATTGCGCTCTGGCAGATCCCAATTCAGCTGACGCCGGAAGTGAAGACGCCAACGATCTCGGTTTCCGTCTACTGGCCAGGAGGCAGCCCCTACGAAGTTGAGCACGAGATCGTTCAAAACCTTGAGGACCAGTTGAAAGACCTTAAGGGCATGAGTCGCATGACCTCGTGGAGTCACTACTCGCAGGGGTCCGTCACGATGGAGTTCCCGGTGGGAACGGACCTGACGCAGGCAATGCTGGAATTGAATTCCAGGATCAATCAGCTGCGTGAGTTCCCTGAAGACGCCTACGAGCCGGTCATTTCTTCCGCAAACCTGTCTGATCGTCCTGTTTGCTGGTATGTCCTGAGTCCGCGTGTTCCGTCTGACGAAGACCTGCAGGCCTTCGTAAAGCGGCACCCTCACCTTCAGGAAACCTGCCAGCCACTGATTGATGCGCACAAATGGGACCTGCGACTCTATCGGCTGAATCAACTTGCAAAGACAAATGAAGAGATCCGTCGTCTGCTTCCGGTTGCCGATGTGCGAAAGACTCGGCGATTTGTGGAGGAGTACATCAAGAGTCGATTCGACCGAATCAATGGTGTGGCAGACACGTTTGTGATGGGCGGTCAGCTTGAAGAGATGCAGGTCATCGTCGATCCGGAACGACTCGCCGCGCGGCAACTGACCATCAACGACCTCCGCCGCGCGCTGCAGGTTCGAAACAAAGACACTTCGGGCGGAGAGATCTGGGATGGCAAACGACGCTACGTGGTCCGTACGCTGGGACAGTACACGAGTCCCAAACAGATAGAAGACACGATCGTGGCGACCCGTGGCGACATCACAACGTTTGTTCGTGATGTTGCAGACGTCAAGCTGGGTTACAAGCGGCCGGGCAGCTCTTATCGACGTGGCGGGAGTGAACTGGTGGGGCTCGGAGTTCTCTCGGAAACCGGCGCCAACGTGCTCGAGATTGTTGACGACATTCGTGTCGTCAGTGCTGAACTGAACGACGGACCTCTTGCTCAGCGAGGCCTGAAGCTGAGTGAAGTCTGGAGTGACGCGGACTACATTGATTCGGCAGTTGGGCTGGTGAATCAGAACATCGTGATTGGCGGCGTGCTGACCATCATCGTCCTGCTTTCCTTCCTGCGCAGTCTTCGTTCCACAATCGTGATTGCGATCGCGGTGCCAACCAGCATCGTCGGCACGTTTCTGATACTGCGGCTGCTGGACAGATCACTCAACGTAGTCAGCCTGGCTGGGATGGCATTCGCAGTTGGCATGATCGTGGACAACTCGGTGGTTGTGCTCGAGAACATTTATCGGCACTCTCAGTTGGGGAAGAAACCGTTTGAAGCAGCACTCGTCGGAACACGGGAAGTCTGGGGCGCTGTTCTGGCTTCGACTCTGACGACTCTTGCCGTTTTTGTCCCGGTTTTGTTTTCAGATGAAGAAGCGGGACAGCTCTTCCGCGACATCGCTTTGGCGATCAGTGCAGCAGTCGGACTCTCTTTGATCGTCGCTGTCACATTGATTCCGATGGCCAGTGCACGGTTGCTGCAACGCGGAAGTGGAACTGAAGAACACGTCGTCAAGGGTACTCGAAACCCTGTTGATCGGCTTGCCGGAGTATTTGTTCGCTGGGTCGTCGGGACGAACCGCTGGTTGCTCAATGGAGTCGGCCGACGACTGGCACTGATTGTTCTTTGTACGGGTGGTTCTCTGGCAGTTGCCTGGGCGCTGTTTCCGGACGTGGAGTATCTGCCGGACGGGAACAAGGCACGCGTACAATGTCGCCTGTATCCGCCTCCGGGATACAACGTAGGAGAGACTGAAGAAATCTCCCGGGATGTCTTCGAGAAGTTTCTGCCCTACTGGGAAATCAACCCCGGTGATCCGAGAGCGGCGGAACTGGACCTTCCACCGCTGAAAGACCTGCTGGTCCGTGCCACTCCCAGTGAAGTGATGGTCCAGGTACAGACCGCAGATGCAAAGAAGATTCGAGACTGGCTGCCTCCCCTGAGAGCTCTTGGTGGACACGGCCCGGCAATGGTGTCCAGCGCTCACCAGCTGAGTCTGTTTCCCGGCTCGGGGAGAAAGGTGGACATTGAACTCACAGGGCCGGACGTGGAAAGTGTGGTTGCACTTGCGGCAAACGTTCAGAAACGCGTGGGAGAAGTGATCCCCGATGTGCAGTCATCCGCCGTCCCCGGTCTGGTGAATGCGAATCCCGAGTACCATGTTCAGCCGCACTGGGATCGGGTGGCCGAACTCGGTGTGGACGCGACTCAACTGGGCTATGTCGTTGATGCCCTTGTCGACGGTGCATATGCAGCTGACTTTTCAACAGGGGGCGAGAAGATCGACCTTCGAATCGTTGGTGAGGAGAGCGACACCGCCAGGACACAGGACCTTGGAAGCCGAACCGTAGTCACTCAGGACGGAAGACTGGTGCCACTGTCTTCACTCGCCGATTTTTCTATCGGCAGCGGGCCACCCTCGATTCGTCATATCGAACGACGTCGCGCCATTACGGTCGAAGTCCGACCGCCCGCCGAAGTGTCACTCGGACGCGCAGTCGCAGACATCAGGTCGAAGGTTATTGAGCCGATGCGCGCCGAAGGGGCCATCCCGCCTGGCAGCCAGGTCTCACTGGGCGGAACGGCCGACCGACTCGCAGACTCATGGAATGCCATGCGATTCAATCTGCTGCTGGCACTCATGATCACCTATCTGCTGATGGCCGGGCTGTTTGAGTCCTGGCTTTATCCGCTTGTGGTGATCCTGTCCGTGCCACTGGCCGCAGTCGGAGGAGTGGCCTGCCTTTGGCTGACCAACCTGTTTACCGAGCAGCCTCTGGACATTGTGACAATGCTCGGCTTTGTGATCCTGATTGGAACGGCTGTCAACAACGCAATCCTGATCGTACACCAGTCGATCAACCTCATGTCTAAGGAAGACCTGTCGTCACGGGACGCGGTTGTTGAGAGCGTTCGGAGCCGAATTCGCCCCATCTTCATGACGACGGGAACAACTGTTCTGGGACTCTTCCCACTCGTCGTCATGCCCGGTGCAGGCAGCGAACTCTATCGCGGCCTGGGGAGTGTGGTTCTTGGGGGATTAGTCGTGTCCACGATGCTGACACTGTTTCTCGTGCCCGGCTTCTTCAGCCTTGTCCTGGATGCCCGCAGGTACCTGACACGTCAAAAACTCCGTGCCGTTTCCGAATCCATCGAACCTCAAAGTGCCGCGTGATGATGACTCAACAGAGACACGTAATCCTGTCCATGACGGCCATTCTGATGGCTGTCATGTTCATTGGGTGCAGCAGTGAAGAAGAAGCGACTCCCCCAACAACTCCGCCGCCGGCCCCGGTGCGGATCGCCGAAGTCGTGAAACAGGATATTGTTCCCAAACACACCCTGATCGGATCCGTTCGTGCGAGTCGACGGAGTGTTGTGGGAAGTGCCGTGGCCGGCCGAGTGACTGCCGTCCGGATAGAAGACGGTGACGCTGTTTCTGCGCAGACCGACGAGTCGGCAGCCAACACCGGAATCCTCGTGACACTCAACACAGAAACGATCGACTCGGACATCAAGGCGGCCCAGGCAGAGTTCAGGCGGCTTCAGGAGCAGCTGAATGAGCTGAAGACCGGCAGCCGCCCGGAAGAAATCACCCGAGCAAAGGCCGAATACGATGCTGCCCATGCGGCGAGGGATGCAGCCGCCACTCGGTTTGCGAGAATTGAAAAGCTCAACGAAGCGGGCGTCTCCACGGCCGATGATTTTGAAGCCGCAAAATCAATTTCCCGAGCGGCCGAGCAGCGGCTCAAGGCAGCCAAAGCGGACCTCGAACTCATCGAAGCAGGTCCGCGAAAAGAGCAGATTGAACAGGCAGCAGCCAGTGTCGAGAAACAATCACAGATTCTTGCCAGACTCAATGTTCAGCGCGGCTGGCACACAATTCGAGCTCCCTTCGACGGGTTCGTCGTAAAGCGGATGACAGAAGTGGGGCAGTGGGTCGCTCAGGGAGACCCTATTGTGGAGATCATGGCACTGGACCCGATCGATGTCGTGGTCCACGCTCCGGAATCACTCGTGGGCGCCCTGCGACCAGGAGACCAGGTTCCCGTTAAGGTCCATGCATTACCGGATGACGAGGAAGAGCTGTCCGGAACAATCGCAGGAATTGTAGATTCCGCTGACCAGCGGGCTCGTACGTTTCCCGTAAGAGTGCGCGTCGACAATCCACAGAGAGCCGGTGGATTCCTGCTGCGTGACGGTATGCAGGCCCAGGCAGTCATTTCGGGGAGAAGACGCAGCGTCCTGATGATTCCCAAAGATGCGCTCATCCTTGGAGGTCGGCTGCCCGTCGTGATGGTGGCAGATATGACGTCTGAGTCCGAAGGAGTTGCGGTTCGAGTTGAAGTTGAAACAGGAATCGCTCGTGGTGAACTCATTGAAGTCACCGGCCAACTCTCGGCAGGGCAGAGCGTGATTGTCGACGGCAACGAACGACTGCAACCGGGACAGCTGGTGCGTGTAGTCGAAGACTAATTGCCAGCGTAGTCGCAGACCGGCGCGAACCAGCGAGGGCCGGCCGATCGTTACGGGTGGTTCAACGAAAGACTCTCACGGCGAAGTCGCAACGCAAAGTGCCGGGCTTCGTCGTTCCACTCTTCACTCCGGCCTGCTGACCACGCGACGTCCACTGGATGTGTGAGACACTTCAACGTGACTTGTTCAGCTGCTGACTTGCCAGTGACAGGAATCGTCGTTCGCGAGCAGTCAGACTTGCTTCACCGTCGCGGCTGATCTTGGCCAGAATGTCGTCCAGTCTCAGAGACAGATGCGGTTCCGGCTGGTGTCCCGGAGCGAAGACTTTCAACGCCGGCACTTCCGGTTCCGAAGCCTCTTTTCTTCCACCGGCCAGTCTGTCCCAGCCACCGCTCAGATTCATTTCCCATCGGAAATACAGCAGGCCGAACAGCAGGCCTCCCAGGTGAGCCGCGTGCCCAATGCCTGCGTCTGCTGGCAGGAAGATTGATGGAACAAGATTGAGGAAACCAAGTGTGTCCCATGCGAGCACAGCATAGAGTAACCATCTTGCCTGAACGGGAATGATCCCAAACAGGAACAGTTTCACCCGTGGGTAGTGAAGTGTAAACAGGATGAAGATCGCACTGACCGCGCCTGAAGCTCCCAGCACGATTTTCGGCTGTTCCTCGAATAACACGATCGTTGCTGACTGAACGATTCCGGAAAAGACAGCCGCGGAGAGGTACAGCCAGACGAATTCCCGATCCCCAATCGTGCGACAGACAACCCGTCCCAGAAAGAAGAATGCAACCATGTTGCAGACGATATGGCCCAGATGCACTTCATCGTGCAGGAATGCGTACGTCACCAGTCGCCAGATCTGACCGTTCTGAAAGATGGCATCCAGAGCCAGGGCCTCTTTGACGGGCGAGTGATCGTTGTTGGCGGTCGCCAGCTGCAGCAGATAAACGCCGATGGTGATGACAAGAATCCATGTGACGGCCGATCTCGGCGGAGTAGGGCGATGATCGGTATCTGCGTTCAGGTAGTCTCGATTGTAAAGACCCATCGGCGACGACTCGCTTTCTGAAGCTGTGGAATGACCTCGTGGTCAGAAGGCGGATCCGTCCAGACCTGGTATCGGTCAGATCTGCCGGTGCATGTGAGCGGTCGGGCAGCAAGGCAGTCAGGCGATGCGGGAGAGTCGGCCTCATCCGTTACAGGCCGTACAACCGGAGTCCGGATCCTCCGTCGGAGCGACGACGAGGCGGTGTTGCGGCAATAGATTTTTTCGACATGGCAGTTAGACTGGCGATCCATCGTTTACCTCTCGCAAACAGTCTTCTGCAATTCTGAATCATGAGCACAACCAGTCCCGCTCGCATTGACGCCATTCGACAAAACCTCAGCGAGTCTTCTTCGCCGGAAGAAGTAACCGCCGCACTCGAACTGGTTCTGGTCGCCGAAAAGGATTTCCACCGTCTGTTTGACGCCAAGCTCATTGGTGTTCGCCAGCGAATGAACCTCCCTCTGGCGCAGCCAACATCCCTCGAAAACGTGCCTAAGGAGCAGGAACAGGAGTTTCGGGACGAATACATCAACGCCGCCCGGATCGTGGGTCAGCACTTTCTGGATGACGGTCAACTCGGAGAAGCGTGGGCCTACTTTCGAACAATCGGTGAACCGGAACCAGTCCGGGAAGCCATAGAGAAGATTCAAATTCCGCGTGAGCCGGACGAAGAGTTTGACCAGGTTTTGAATGTCGCTCTTTATGAAGGCGCACACGTTGCTCGGGGACTTGAATTCCTGCTGAAGACACATGGCACATGCAACACCGTGACTGCCTTCAGTCAGCTGCAGCAACAGATGACCCCGGAGGAACGACGGGCCGCAGCGGCAATGATGGTCAAAACAATTTATGACGATCTGCAGGCAACACTCCGTCGCGAAGTAGAGGCGCGAATGCCCGTGTTGTCACCTGGTGCCGGTGTGAAGGAGTTAATCACCGGGCGTGAATGGCTGTTCGCGGAAGGAAACTACCACATTGACGTATCCCATCTGCACTCCACTGTTGGGTTTGCTCGAGCACTCGACCGAGAAGACGCCGAGTTGAAGCTGGCGATCGAGTTATGCGACTACGGCGCAATGCTTGCTCCGCAGCTTCAGTACCCTGGTGACCAGCCATTCGATGAGTACTACGCCGCCAACCGCCACTTCCTGTCTGCACTTCAGGGTGATGCCGAAGACGCAGGCATCGCCTACTTCATAAAACGACTGGAAGACGAACCGGACGAACCGGATCAGCAGTTAATTGCTTTTGTCCTTCTGGACCTCGCTCAGAGAATCGGGCGTGCCGAAGAAATCCTGACAAAGACTTCATCCTTCGTCAGCCGTATGGAAGACCCAAACGGATTCTCGTTTACTCAGGTTTGTCTTGAGCTCGGGATGCAGGAGCTTCTGGAATCGTCATCGGAAACCAACGACGATCCTCTCGCATGGACGATCGCTCGGCTGTCGCGAGCCGAGGGCAGTCATGAGTGACTGGGTTCAGTCTGAAGTCGTTCTGCCCGCATTCTCACGTGGCTGTCACCTGGTGACATCCCATGTGCTCAGTGAAGTGCCGGCAGTTGGTGAATTCAAGGTTGGGCTGATGCATGTCTTTATCCGGCACACATCAGCATCATTGACTCTGAATGAAAACGCAGACCCGGACGTGTTGACCGACATGAACATGGCGTTCAACAGACTGGCGCCAGAGTCATGGCCCTATGTGCACACCTGCGAAGGTCCCGATGACATGCCCGCTCACATCAAGTCGTCACTGACTGATTCGTCAGTCACGATTCCAATCAGCAATGGACAACTGCTGACGGGAACATGGCAGGGTATCTATCTCTGTGAGCACCGAAACCATGGGGGGCGTCGACAACTGATCGTGACTATTCAGGGTTCACGCCGGTAGAGACTGAATCTGACGTGCGTTGCCGGTTTTCAAAGCGACTTAATTCGTCGCCGTGATTCTGATCACCAGTTGACAGATTTCGATGCCCGTCCCCGGAGCATCACTCAACTTCCAACCGGCTCGTCCTGCCCCCACATTGACGGCATCTGTAATTGACGCCATATCCGAACTTCCCTGCTTCTGCACCATGATGTTCTCCGCCCGGAATCCGTCGGTCCGACGGAAATCCTGTCGCTTCCGCAGCGGCGAACCTGCCAGGCGTTTCTGGCAGATCACAGGGTTACCCCAACGTTGGATCCAGAACGCTGTTGAGATATCTGAAACGCCTTGAAGTGAGACAGCGCTGATAGCGTCGACCGATACGATTTTCTGTGCCGCTGCGGGTTTGAATCAGATTAAACGCTGCGACATCTGGAATGCGTGCCAGTAATCAGTCTGAAGCAGAATCGCGTTCAAGCAGATAGAACGCGCTATCGGCCCGAAGATTGGCAGCCCATGCGCGATCCACGGAACGGCCGTTGATAATTGGGCGTTCTTTGACGATCCGCGCTCCAATGTCTGCCATCAGGTCTCCGAAATCCCGCATGGACATGAAATGGACATTGGGAGTTTCGTGCCATTCGTAAGGCAGAGTATCCGTAATCGGAGTACGCCCGCGCAAAAGCACCTCGAATCGAACGCGCCAGTGTCCAAAATTCGGGACCACCACCAGAGCTCGCCGAGCCACCCGCATCATCTCCTTCAGCAATTGCTTCGGACGATGCACCTGTTGCAGCGTCTGACTGAGAACTGCAAAGTCAAATGCGTCGGATGGGATATCCTGCAGCCCCTGATTCAGGTCAGCTGCCACGACTGGCAACCCACGCTCGATCACAGCGCGAATATTTGACTGTTCAACGTCAATGCCCAGCACGTTGCACCGACTCTCGGTATGCAGACGTTGCATCAGGCGGCCGTCCCCACACCCGAGGTCAATGACACGTGCCCCGGAGTCGATGTGCCTCATGATGAGATCATCAACCAGCTGAACCGATGGATCCGGAAGTTGGTAGCGAATTTCAGACATCAAACGCCAAAGATCTCTTCCAGTTTGGCTCGCATCACCGCAGGGTCCACATCGTGCCCTGTCCAGAACTTGACGCCAATGACACCTTGATTCACCAGCATGCCAAGGCCGTCAATGACAATGCAACCACGCTCGCCAGCTTCCCTCACAAAATGTGTTTTCGGCGGATTCGGAATCACGTCGGCCATCACAAGGTCGGACCGAACTGAGTCCCAGTCGAGATCGAGCTGCTCGTCCGGGTCCCCAAGCCCGATTGAAGTTGCATTCACCACAATCTGAACGTCTTCCGGAATCGAAATCGGCCCGTCCCACTGCCGGAACGTCGCGGTAGCCGAGGTCTTTTCGTTGAGCAGGGCTGCTAACTTCTGGCCGCGTTCGCTGGAGCGATTCACGATTGTAATTCGGGAGGCACCTGTGAGTGCAGTTTCCACGCCAATGGCTCGCGCGGCCCCCCCCGCTCCGATGATTACCATGTGCTTCCCAGCAGGATCTGTCCTCTCCTGCAGAGATTCGACGAAACCCTTGCCGTCGGTATTCTGACCGGTGAGTTTCCCCTCGTCGATCACCACACAATTGACTGCCTCCATGATGGACGCTGACTCTCCCATGTCATCCAGATACTGAATCACGGAAACTTTGTGCGGCAGAGAACAGTTGAATCCACGCCACCCCATTGCCACTGCACCTCTGACGGCGTCTGCAAGGTGCTCCGGAGGCACCTCGCAGTTGATGTAACGCCAATCCAGTCCATGGTGCTGGTAGGCGGCCTCAACCATTGCGACTGTGGGATTGTCGGCACACGGAATCGAAAAAGATCCCGTCAGTTCACTAAGAAAATTCATCGCTCAGGCTAACTCAGGATTTCGGTTTAAGATGACGCTGTAACAGACGCTGAGTGGCAAGGACTCCTTCAACCGGTCCCAGCCTGCTGCCCTCGTACTCAATCGCCACGATGCCCCTGAATCCGGATTTCCTGACGGTCCCGATGAGTCGCTCGTAGTCAAACTTCTCCTCGTTTCCGTTGGCGTCAAAGTTGTGACTCTTGGCCGACACAACCACAGTCCAGGGCATCATGGCTTCATTGCCAGCATAAATGTCACCGCCCAGTTTCCCGAAGTCTGGCATCAGGCGACAGTGAGGGTGATCCATCGCTTTCATAAGTTCCGCCAGAAAACTGCCTTCACGCGTCAGCCTGGAAGCGGCAGGTTCAATGGCCAGAGTCACTTTGTTCTTTTTGGCGTATTCAGCAATCGGAGCGATGGTCTCGGCACAGGCCTGAACGGAATCCGCCCGCTCGATGTCCGGTGCTCGCACAAAGATGCGAACGAATTTACACCCAAGCGCGGTTGCGTTGTCCACGGGACGGTGGAAACTCTCAGCAACCTTCTTTCGGTCAGCTGCAGATTTCTTCGTACAGTCAACAGGGGAAGTCATCCACAGAAAGATATTGGATCCGCCATCTGCCGCTCTTTTGCGCAGAGACTTGAGCCATTTTTCGCTGTTCTGTTGCTCCGCCGGCAGACCACCCTCCCAGACGTCCACGTCAGTAATGCCGAACTTATCTTTGGCAAAAGCCGGGTATTCCATCGCTGTCAGCGATCCGTTCCTGATTAGTTGCCGCAGAGAATACTGAGACAACCCGATACGAATGCTGTCTGCGCTGGTCCCTGCAGAAAAAGCCAGCGGTGTGGTGGCACCAATGAGTGTGGCCGTGCCCACCTCAAGCGCTGTGCGACGAGTGATATTCATTGAAAGAACTCCCGGTGAATCCATGGGTTTGACTCACTATAGCTATTGCGAATTGCAGGAGCCAGGCGATTGGCTATTCAACCGACACGTCATGTGACGGAAGAGACGAACACCCCAGGGGTGGTAGTCCCCCTCGATTTCAATGTCGAAATCCCGGGGAACCCCGCGCTCACAGCAATTCCACGGGCTCCGGGTTCCTTCGGGTCACCACGGGAGTTAAACTCCCGGGTTATTTGCTACTCCACTCAATCAACCTCGTCCGACATTGGGCCTTATCGTTCAGTAAGCAAGGGCAGCTTCGAAGTAAACACCGAAATGACCTCAGCCTCTGAATCCGCCGAGCAGATTGATGACCATTTTCGCGAGGTGCTATTTGCCCGGATTCAGCAGAGCAATCGACCTTCGTGCGTCACTGACAACAATGGTCGGATCCTACTTGTCAACTCTCTCCTGAATCAGGAGATGCCGGGCAACTCTGAACTTGAGCCCGGACAGAGCCTCGTGGTCAGGCTGAAGGAACTCTTCCCGTCAAGTCTGGTCCAGATTGACTCCGTTGTTGCCGACAGCCTGACAGGTAACGAGGCCGCGACGCTGTCGTTAAACAATGAAAATGGACATCACTTTCAGGTGATTGTGATGCCTGATTTTCATTTCGCAGATGGCCGCATGCGAGTCTGGGAGTTTCAGGATGTTCGTCAGGCAACCCAGCTCGCTCGACATGAAGCCCACAGCGAAAAGATGGGCGCAATCTCCCGCCTTGCTGGAGGGATGGCGCACGAATTCAACAATCTGCTGACCGCCATTCTTGGTAACCTTGAGTTACTGCGATCCACACCGCAGGCCAACATTGAATCAATGATGGCCAATGTTGAGTCTGCCGAGTCGGCCGCTCTTCGCGCGACTCATTTGATTGATGAGCTCCGTCGTTTTGCATCACGGCAACTCCCTGCGTGCCGTATCCAGCCGGTGGCTCATGTTGTGCAGCGTGCCCGCAGAATCCTCGATGAGATGTCTCCCGCTGCGCTTCAGATCGATTTTGAAGCGACTCAGAGTGGCAGTGAGGCGACGGCGCATATCAGCGAAGACCTGTTGGGTGAAGCACTGATTAGAATCGGTGAAAACGCAATTGAGGCAATGACCGGTCAGGCGGGGAATGTGACCCTGCGGCTGGAACGCCTGAAGAACGAGGTCTGTATCTCCGTGACAGACACGGGAACCGGTATGTCGGTGGAAACCGTTGAGCGGGCCTTCGAACCGTTTTTCTCTACAAAAGATCCCACGCGCGCCTCCGGCCTGGGAATGTCGATGGCGTACAGCCTGATCGAACAGCTTGGAGGCACGCTGCAAATCGAAGAATCAACATACACGGGAACACGCGTGGCGATTCTCCTGCCGCTTCAGGAGTCCGCCGCAGAACCCGAACAGCCTGCTGCTCAGGACAGACAGTCGAATGCGAAACAGGTCGTTGCCCTCGTTGACAACGATCCGGGCATCCGATCTGTCGGAATGGCGATGCTGAAGCACATCGGGCACGAGGTTGTGCTGTTCGATTCCGGGGCTGCCCTCCTGAATGCCGTTGATGACGATGCCGTTTTTGACCTCATCATTCTGGACAATGCGATGCCGGGGCTGAGCGGTCGCGCCACATGGCGACAACTGACTGAGCGCGAGATCAGTATCCCGGTTGTGATCTGCAGTGGGCGTCTTGTCGATCTTGGCAGTTTTGAGACTCCTGCCGGAAATGTTCCCGCAGGCTACCTGCCCAAGCCATTTTCCATCGCCGCACTTGATTTCTGCGTGGCCCAATACTGCGGGTGAGCCATACAGGCGTTTTCGCGGGGCTCCCGCCGCGTTACAATGATTCGTTCAGCATGTGCGTACTTCGTTGCGCATTTCGGTCTTACGGAACTCAGTGGCGTCGACTATGTCCATCACAATTCACTGCCCTAAATGTAACGCCGGTCTGAAACTACCGGATCGTACACTTCTGGGTCGAACAGGACGGTGCGCAAAGTGTCGGCATCGATTTGTGCTGGAAGAGCCCGATGAAGTCCAGTTGGAACTGGCAGAGGTACCACCGCCTCCCCCCGAACCAATGGTCGGCACCAGCCCGCGATGGGTGCCGGACGCTGGCAGTCCTCAGAATGCCCCGCCACCGGAATATCCGGTCCTGCCTTCCGTGAATGCTCCGGGAGCCCAGACCAACACCGCGGCCATGGCGGCACCTTCACTTGAGATAGCACCTGCAGGTCCCGCGTTCCCTCAACTGAATGCTGAATCACCGGAATCAGAAGAGGGAACAGTTACAGATCGAATTCGTGGTCGACGCAAAAAGAAAAGTCGTACCGGCCCGATCGTTGTTGGTGTGGGGACCGCACTGTTTGCCTTCTGTATGCTGGGATTATGGTGGCAGCGAAACGACGACAACAATCCAGTCGCTCAGGACGACCAGCCCGAAGTAAACGAAGAGTGGCAGGAAGAAAAACTCTCCATGGCAACGGAGGACGAGGATGCCAGGAGGCTGAGTCCGACAGATGGCGACCCGATTCCGTTACGGTATATGCCATTTACGCCCCACCTCGTCATACACATCCGCCCCTCTGAATTGTGGGCCCCCAAACGTCGGCACGGTGAAACCCTCGCGAACCTCGGAGAACTGGCCGGCTGGCTGAAACAGGATGTCATTGAACGCATAACAAGATTCCAGCCGGAAGAGATCGAAGAGCTGACGATCGCCATGAATTTCGGCGCTCGCATGTCAGAGCCTGACCTCGCAGCCGTCGTTCGACTGCGCAACGAACAGACAATGTCAGACCTGAAAGGCAAACGCCTCAAGGGAGAGCTGCGAACGGATCTGACAACCGCGGAAGTGATGGAACACAATGACTACGCCTACACAATTCTGGATCGAAAGACATTTGTGGTGGCGACAGCCAACCTGTCAATCGAACTGTCAGAGGTAAAGAAGGTTTCACGCGAACCGTCCGTCGAGCTTGAGGTTCTCCTCCGTGAGTCCGACAGAAAACGTCTTGTGTCAATGCTGTTTGACGTACAGAACATTGACGCACACAAGGAATTCGTGTTGCCGGACGACATGCAGATGCTGGCAGAGAAGTTTGTCCTGTGGTTCGGCGAAGACGTCCAGAGTGTGTGCTGGAGTATGCATCTCACAAACGAAGCCATGTTCATGGAGACCCTTGTCCACAACACAAATGCCAGTTCGACACTGAAAGTCAACCGCTCCATGAAGGGCGGGCTGTCTAAGCTTCCCGGAGAGCTGGCAGAAATGGCAAAGATGATGACTCCCACGGCAATTGGTCGCCGCCAGTTGATCGGTCGTCTCCCCGCCATGATGCACGGTCTTGCACTTGGCACAAAGATCAGCGTGGCGTCAGACTTTGTTCGGATGACTACGTTTCTGCCGGACAAAGCAGCTCCCAATCTCGCGGCTGCTGCGCTCTTCGCATGGAACCAGTCATTAACAACAGACTTTGATGGCCCGGCGCCGGTCGCGGTCGTCCAGCAGAAGATCCCGGACAAGGTGGTCGACCGCCTGAAGCAGATCAAGGTCTATGTGGACTACGCAAGAACTCCTCTTAACCAGGTCCTGAATATGATCAGCGAGGACATCAAGACTCCGATCGAGCTGGACGGAAGTGCGCTGATGCTTGTGGGGATCACTCAGGTCGAGAAACAGACAATGTCTCTGGGAGATGTTCCGGCAATCACCGTTCTCGACAGGATTGTCTCTACTGAAAAGTTCCGCGGGAACATAGTCGTAATCGTGGACGAACAGGCAAAGAAGATTACCGTCACATCACGGCCATCCGCTGAAGAGAAGGGCCTTGAGATCTTTGATACGAAGCAGTAGCTGCATGTCGGCGTACAGAGGCGCAGGCGCCTGCGGAGATCTCCGGTGACAGACAACACACAGGCACTCCGTTTGTCCAGAGGCGTGGTGCTGACATTTGCGATCACAGTCTTTGTGAGCGCATTTCTGCTGTTTCAGATTCAGCCGCTCATCAGCCGCGTCATTCTGCCGTGGTTCGGTGGTTCCCCTGCGGTCTGGACCACATGCATGTTGTTCTTTCAGGCGGTCCTGTTCGCAGGGTACGCCTGGGCACACATCCTGAATCGGTTTCTGAGACTGCGGTCTCAACTCCTGCTGCACGCCGCACTTCTGGTCGTCTCAGCAGTCCTGCTAAAGATCCTACCGGACGCGGATCTCAAGCCTGAGCCAGATACAGCTCCAATTGCCGGAATCCTTTCGCTGCTGCTGGTCAGCGTCGGACTGCCGTACTTTCTGCTTTCATCTACCGGACCGCTGTTGCAGGCGTGGTTTGCTCAGGCGGGACGGGGCCGTTCCCCGTGGAGACTGTATGCGGTTTCCAACGCTGGTTCGCTTCTGGCACTGTTGTCATTCCCGTTTGTGTTTGAGCCGCTGATGGACGTCAGTACGATGGGAAAGTTTTGGAGCGGAGGATTTATTCTCTTTGCGTGCGTCTGCATCACCAGCGGCATTCTCGCCGTCCGACATGCACCGGCGGTAGAAGCGGAGAACGAGGCTCGGCAGGCGAAGCTGCCATTTCGCAGCATGGCAACATGGTTCGCGCTCGCCTGCCTCCCGTCGGTGGCACTCCTGGCGATTACAAATACGGCGTGCATGGACGTTGCCGTCATTCCGTTTCTGTGGATCGTTCCTCTGGCGCTCTACCTGCTGTCGTTCATCCTGTGCTTTGACAGTCAGAGGTGGTATCACCGAGCACTCTTCGCAGTCTTTACGCTGCTTCTGAGCTCCTGCCTCTGCGGCCTGTTGATGTTTGGTTCAGTCTTTTCCCTGCCGCTTCCGGGTCTGCTGGCTCTGTATTTTTCACTGCTGTTTTGCATCTGCATGATGTGTCACGGAGAACTCGCACGGCTCAAACCGGATTCCGAGCACCTGACAGTTTTTTATCTGACGATGTCTGCGGGAGGTGCCTGTGGGGGACTCTTTGCAGGACTGATTGCCCCGACCGTGTTTTCCGAATACTGGGAGCTGCACCTGTGCCTCGGAGCCGCAATCATCTGCGCACTCTGGGTGACAGCCCACTCACAGAACTGGCTGGGCCGACGGCTTACCGCTCCGATGTGGGCTATGGTAGTCGCAGCAATTCCAGTGGTGCTGTTTATCACCTTTACGGCAGAGGCCATCATGAGTTCGCAGGACACCATTGCCGTGTCGCGAAGTTTCTACGGTGTCCTCCGCATTGAGAAAGACTCAGAGACCCGTGCGCTGCTAATGCGACATGGTCGAGTGGTCCACGGAGTTCAACTCCCAAACAGCTGGCAGCAGCCGACCACCTACTACTCGCGCGGTTCCGGCGTCGGCAGAACGATCGCTGCAATTCAGTCTGAGAAACCGGGTATCAAGGCCGGGCTGGTCGGCCTTGGATGCGGAACACTGGCTGCTTACGGCCGCCCTGAGGATAAGTTCCGTTTTTACGAGATCAATTTCGACGTGATTGAACAGGCTCAGACACACTTCGATTTTCTGAAGAACAGCCCGAGTCAAAATGAAATCAGCCTGGGAGACGCCCGTCTGGTGCTGGAGTCTGAGGAGCCTCAACACTTTGACCTGCTTGTTCTTGATGCCTTCTCAGGAGATGCAGTGCCCACTCATCTGCTGACAAAAGAGGCATTCCAGTTGTATCAGACTCACCTGAATGACGACGGCGTAATCGCCATCCACATTTCCAATCGTTACTTTGACCTGCGTCCGGTAATCGACGCTGCTGCCGAGAAACTGAAACTCCAGACCCTGACCCTCGTTGTTCCGGAGCAACAGGAGCTGATTTTCCCAAGCAGTGAATGGGTGATTCTGAGCCGTTCGAGCAGGGTCATGCTGAATCCGGCAGTGCGTCAGATTGCCATCGCTCATCAACAGAAGCGCGTCCTGTGGACGGACAGCTACAGCAATCTGTTTGGGATTCTCAAGTAAGCTGCGGTTTGCTGTTCTCTCGCGAGTGAGATCATGCAGGCCTCACCGAGGGCCGCAGGACTCAATGCCTTCGCGGCGACAGCAACTCAGCCGCAACCGGCTGCAGGGAATCAAGGTATCGTCGTGTGCCTCACGCAGGCCCGATACAGGCAAACGCAGATCCGACATTGGTTGTGTGATGGATCGTGAGCAGATCGCCGGGGCTTCGTCGCGTCACCCCTTGTCAGGCCTGCTTTGCCTACGGTCCCGAAGTGGATCATTTGACTGGCGTTAAGTGACCTGGTGGCCGCGATTACCCCTGAACTATGCAGCGACGCAGTCAACCAAACTTGATTTGAACAGAAAAAACACTGGATCCGCAGGGCCGCACCCGGTTTCAGTTTTTCTCCGGATTCTGTGTAACAAAGCTGAGGAGATTCCACTGAGGGTATTCAGAAGGGCAAACCAACAAACTCCTGACTCAGAAAGGACGACATAATGAAACGCCTCTTCAAGACCCTCACTCTGGTTGCTGTCATTGGTCTCGCAGCAGGTTCCGCAGAATCACAGGCTCAGTTCCGTTTCGGTAAGAGCAGTGGTTCTTCATCGGGAATCAAAAGTGCAATTGGCCGGAGTGGATCATCATTTCGCTCAGGAATCTCAAAATCAAAGAGCGTCATTTCTCCGTCTCGCGGTCGAACAGGCTCACTGATTGGCAAAGTTGGAGGAAACACAAAGGGCGGATTTAAGGGGATCAAACCTCCCGGCACATCCATCGGTAAGGTCACTCCAAAACTCAGTGTTCCTTCCTTCAGGCCCGGAACGAAACCAAATGTCACACTGCCGAAAGCAGGAATCAAACGACCAGGCGTGAAGCCGCAGCCAAACCCAGGGATCAGGCTGCCAGGTATCAACCCGCTGCCGAGACCAGGGGGCAAACTGCCAGGTGTCAAGCCGCTGCCAAAACCAGGGATCAAGCTGCCGGGTGTCAAGCCGCTGCCAGGACCTGGGATCAAGCTGCCGGGTGTCAAGCCGCTGCCAGGACCTCGGATCAAGCTGCCGGGTGTGAATCCGCCGCCAAAACCAGGAGTCAAGCTGCCACGTATCAAGCCGCTGCCAAGACCTGGGATAAAGCTGCCGGGTGTGAATCCGCCACCAAAACCGGGGGTCAAGCTGCCGGGTGTCAAACCACTGCCAGCTCCGATCAATCCCATCCCGAATCCGGGGGGCAATGTCTCCAACGCAAAGTGGAACCACGTCATCGGCTGTATCGCTGGACGACGACTGAATCTGCTGCACCACTACCACTGGTGTCACTACCGACCTGCTGTTTGTCACTGGTGGGTTAGCTACTGCCGTTCGATCTCACTGTGTCACTACTACCACCTGCACACCTGCGACTGGGTTCGCGTTCGATGTGCTCCCGTCGTGACAGTTGGAGTTGCTCAGGAAGCGGACTGGTACCTCGGTATCAAAGGCATGCTGCTTCCCGGAAAGGGACTTGGGATCGACGGAGTGGAACCGGGATCACCTGCAGAGCTTGTCGGGCTGCAGCCCGGAATGGTGATGACAAGTTGCAACGGCATCGACCTTGTGGACGAAGACAGCCTTGCTCAGGCAATTCGGATCAGCGGCGGAGTTCTGAACATGACTCTCCTGTCTGCGGACGGAACTCAGGTCCTGCAGGGAACAGTTCAGATGACACTCATCCCCAGCGTCTCGTTGTAGAGACCACCTGAAAACCAATCTGACTCGACAACTTAACCTTCAGAAGAGCCCGCGGAATCCCGCGGGCTCTCTTCGTATTCAAAGTGATCACTTCTGGTTCAACAGCGTCGCCCCAACTATCATTTCCAGACAATGGTGAACCAGGAGCAGGACGGGAGCAATCGGACAGTGGATGTTGTAGGGATTGGAATTTCGGTCTTTGATCAGCAGATGATGGTCAGTAGTCTGCCGCGTGAGAACGAAAAGGAACGGGCTCTGAAGATGCGAGCCCAGGTCGGCGGTCCGGTTCCAACGGCTCTGGTTCTCCTGCAGCGATTGGGGTTCTCCACTCACCTGATCAGTCCCTGGGGAACCGATATCGCTGCGGACTTCATCCAGCGAGACCTGACTAAGGAAGGGATTGGTCTCTCATCTGCATGCCGAGGGGACCGAGACACCGGTCAGGCCCATGTCTGGGTCTGCGAGTCCAGTGGCTCAAGAACGATTGTCTCCCACGCACCTGGATGGGAAACGCTTGTTCATTCGCCTGAAGACATCGCCCTGCAACAGCGCTGCCGCATTCTGCACACGGACGGTGCCGGTGGCAGCCTGACAGTCGCCGCCGCACAGCGTGTCCGAGACTCAGGGGGAAAAGTGTTCGTCGATGCCGGGTCCCCGAAACCGGCAACGAAGGAACTAATGCCGCTCGCAAGTGTCTTCAGCTTCCCGGAACGCTTTGCGCAGCAGTTCTATGAAACCGGTGATACTGACGCGGCCGGACTCCGAGTCCTGGAGGCGGGCGCAGACGCCGCCGTGTGCACCCTGGGAGAGCGAGGAGCCCGAATCTACTCAGGTAACGACATTGTTCAGGTGCCCGCCTTTTCGATTAAGACTGTCGACTCCACGGGCGCAGGCGACGTTTTCTGCGGAGGGATGATCAGCGGTCTTCTCGAAGGAGAATCAATCGTGCAATCGGTTCGACGTGGGGCAGCGGCATCTGCGATTAAGTGCAGAACCCTGGGTAACCGTGAGGCACTGCCGACTCGAGAACAGATTCAAACGCTGCTTGCATCCTCAGCTTCATCCTGATCAGCAACTGGATCGCGGTCGATGCCCAGACCAAAATCAGATGCGAAACTCCTGAACGGCAGCAAAGACGCCTGGAATCGTTTTCAGGCACTTCCTGATTCTTTCTCCGCAGAGAAACTCGAACAGGAGTTTCGATCTGAAAAGGAGCGACTCCTCACATGCCAGCGGAAGGATTTGCGCGGCGTCCAACTCCGGAACTCAACCGAGTATTTCATCAACAGCACAGGGACAGTAGACTCAAGCCACCTAAAGGCAAGCTGTCAGAGACACACTTCCGGCTGATCAGAATCATTGAGCGGCATTCAGAAGAGGAGCTCTTCACGCGGCAGCACTACCACTGGACCGGTTCGACGTCTCCTGGATCCTACCTGACCTCTGCACTCCCAGTGCCACTACGAATGGGCATTGAAGATCTTGCGCAAGTACACCCGCAGCCTGCGTGCTCATTAGCCTGGAATACCCCGAAAGCGTTCCACGGAGCAATCAGCTCTCTGAAAGTGCTCGAGTAATCTCAGTAATCGCCTGCTTGCCATCACCGAACAGCATCAGAGTATTATCCGCCGCGAACAGCGGGTTGGCGATGCCGGCAAACCCTGGACTGAGGCTTCGTTTCACAACGACGATTGTCCGTGCCTTATCGACGTCAATGATTGGCATACCGGCAACGGGACTGTCCGGATCGGTCCTCGCAAGAGGGTTCACTACGTCGTTCGCCCCCAGAACGATGGCCACGTCAACCTGGTCCATCGAGGTATTGACCTCGTCCATTTCCTTCAACCGCTCGTAGGCGATATCTGCCTCCGCCAGCAGCACGTTCATGTGCCCTGGCATTCGGCCGGCAACGGGATGGATTCCGAACTCTACATCAACGTCCGCCTTGAGAAGTGCATTTGTCAGGTCGCGAACTGCGTGCTGCGCCTGAGCAACCGCCATCCCGTAGCCTGGCACGATCAGGACTTTCTGAGCAACCTCCAGCATCATGGCGACTTCGTCCGACGACGTTGATTTAACATTCGCATAGACATCGTCGTCCGATCCGGATTTGCCGCCGGACTGCAGAGTTCCAAACAGCACGGCCCACAGCGATCGGTTCATCGCCTCACACATGATTCTTGTCAGAATCAGACCAGACGCCCCGACAAGAGACCCGGCAATGATCAGCAGGTTATTGTTGAGAACGAAGCCCGTCGCAGAAGCAGCCAGCCCGGAATATGAGTTCAACAGGGCAATGACAACCGGCATGTCAGCACCACCAATGGAGACCACCAGCAGGACTCCGAGCACCAGCGCAACCACACACATGCCCCAATACGCCAGTTCCGCATGTTCGGGATACATGACAACAACAACGCCAAGACCAATCCCAACGACCCCCAGCACCAGATTCAGCAGTTTCTGCCCCGGGAACGAGATATCCCTGATGAACCTGAGTTCCTGCAACTTCGCAAAGGCGACGAGACTTCCTGTCAGCGTAATACCACCGATCAGACCGGATGCCGCCGTCGCGGTCAGTGCATCGGGCATGCAGTCTGCCCCGGTCAATCTGCCTGAGA
>CAJWGB010000012.1 GCA_913031625.1 uncultured Planctomycetaceae bacterium
AACCGGTCCAAAATTAGAGGAGGGAATGGTTTTTACAATTGAGCCTATGATAAATGCAGGAAAATATGAAACTAAGCTTTTAAATGATGGGTGGACCGCAGTAACAAAAGATAAATCTCTATCAGCACAATTCGAACACACTGTGGGTATAACAAATAATGGGTATGAAATTTTTACCCTTTCATAATACAATAGCTTAATGATTCCACGATACTCAAGACAAGAAGTGGCTCAAATTTGGGAGCCAATGAATAAATTTAAGATTTGGCTAGATATTGAAATATATGCAGCACAAGCAATGGAAAAATATAAAATTATTCCAAGAGGAGTAGCTGCAAAAGTAAGAAAAAAATCAAAAATTAATATTAAAAGAATAGATGATATTGAAAAAAAGACTAAGCACGATGTAATTGCTTTTTTAACATCAATTGCAGAAAAAGTTGGTCCAGAAGCAAAATATCTTCATCAAGGTATGACATCATCTGATGTGTTGGATACTTGCTTTAATTTGCAACTCAAACAAGCTGGAAAAATACTTATTCAAGATATTGATAAACTTTTAAAAACATTAAAAGCTAAATCAAAGAAATACAAGAATACTATTACAATTGGTAGAAGTCATGGAATTCATGCTGAGCCTGTTACATTTGGTTTAAAACTCGCAACTTATTATGCGGAATTTAAAAGAAATAAAAAGAGATTAGAGCAAGCAATTGAGGAAATTTCAACTTGTGCAATCTCTGGAGCTGTTGGAACATTTGCTCATATCGGCCCTAATATAGAAAAATTTGTTGCAAAAAAACTTGGCTTAAAACCAGAGCCAATCTCCACACAAATAATTCCAAGAGATAGGCACGCTCACTTTTTTAATACTCTCGCATTAATAGCTAGTTCAGCAGAAAGATTAGCAACTGAGGTTAGGCATTTACAAAGGACTGAAGTCTTAGAAGCTGAGGAATATTTTTCATCAGGACAAAAAGGTTCATCTGCTATGCCACACAAAAGAAATCCAGTGTTATCAGAAAACATAACTGGTTTAGCAAGATTGGTAAGGAGCTATTCAATTCCTGGAATGGAAAATATAGTTTTGTGGCATGAAAGAGATATTTCTCACTCGAGTGTTGAAAGAAATATTGGACCTGATGCCACTGTTACTCTAGACTTTTTACTCATTAGATTAAATAATGTAGTTGCAAATTTAGTTGTTCATCCAAAAACAATGGAAAGTAATTTAAATAAATTTAAAGGTTTAATTTTTTCTCAAGGAGTTATGTTAAAGCTAACTCAAAAAGGAGTAAAACGAGAAGATGCATATAAAGTTGTTCAAAAAAATGCGATGAAAACCTGGGATAAAAATGAAGATTTTTATAATAATTTAAAAAAAGATAAATTAATTCAAAAAAACTTGACCGCAAAAGAACTCAAACAGTTATTTGATGTAAATTACCATAAAAGGTATATTAATCATATATTAGGAAGAGTTTTAAAATAATGAGAAGAAAAAAAATATACGAAGGTAAAGCAAAAATTTTATACGAAGGTCCTGAAAGAAATACTTTAGTTCAGTATTTTAAAGATGATGCTACAGCGTTTAATAATAAAAAAAAAGCAGTTATAGAAGGAAAAGGAGTTCTTAATAACAGAATTTCTGAATTTTTATTAAGTCAGTTAAACGATATCGGTATTGAAACACATTTAATCAAAAGATTAAATATGAGAGAACAATTAATTAAAAAAGCGGAAATATTTCCTATAGAATTTATCGTAAGAAATATTGCCACCGGTTCATTGACTAAAAGACTTGGGATACCGGAGGGCACATCTTTGGAAAAGCCTTTGCTAGAATATTGTTATAAAAAAGATGAACTTAATGATCCTTTAATTTCAAAGGAGCATATTTTTTCATTTGATTGGGCTACAGAAAAAGAAATTCAAATCATAGATAGAATGACGCTTAGAATTAATGACTTATTAATTGGAATGTTTAGAGGGATTGGTATTAAGCTTGTCGATTTCAAAATTGACAACGGATGCAGCACCTCGATTACCAAACGCATTGCCGGATTCTTCTCGAATCACAATCACCCGATAGGTTCGTGGCTTCTGCAGAGCAACATGAATGTGAGGCCGGTCTGCCTGCAGCAAAGGCCTGGCTCCGCGCGTATAAGCATCAAAAACAAGCTGCCTCACCTGAGCAATCGTGAGTCCTTTGACAGGCAGAGGAGCCGTCATTGGAAGTGAGATGGTGCCATCGGCATCGACTCGAATTGGATACCCAACCGACGGCAGTGCAAACTTGTCGTTTGACGCAAACACCGGAGGAGTCGTCTCAGCGTTCCCGAGGATGCCCTCGATGTACACACCCAGCACGTCTCCACTGTCAACGAGGTGCTCGACCGGCGGATTCTGCCGCAAGAGTGAGAGATTGATCGTTCGCTTCGGAGATCGATTCGGCAGACGCATCTGACGGTTCATCTCATCCGACGGCTCACCGCCCAAAAAGCAGGGAAAACGCTTCCTGACCGAAGATTCGAGTGGTTCGTGGTTCCCCATGAGCCATCCAGAAGGCAGACTGGTGGCAACAGGTATTAGCGGTTGTGCGGGTTACCCCCCTCGCAGAACGGGCCAGATTGATACGAACTCCTGCTGGAAAGTGCCAAATCGACGATAGATTTGAGGGGGCCACCCGTCTTCTCTCAGGGATTCTCAAGGGAATCCACGCGCAAAAGCCCTTAGTCAAAAGCCTTAATTGTGTCGAAATGCATCAGAAGCCATTCAACATAGTCATTCTGCTGGTGTCGCTGTCGGCGATCACCATTCAGAATCCGATTGTGGTGGCTGATGAAGCGGCCACTGTTCAGAAACGGATTTCCGATAGCCTCCAGACTCTGAAATCGGCTGATTTCCAGTCGCGGCTCAGAGCAGTCGCGGACCTCAGCCGTATCGGACAGCCGGCAGCCGCCCCAGTTCGCGAAGCTTTAAAGTCCGCGACGGGTGAAGAGCGACAGTTGCTGGAACGTGTCCTCCGAGCCGTTTCGAAGAACACGTTCGCCAGTCGACTCGAGGAACTGCAAAAAACACAGTCTCCTAAACTGGCAACCGGCATGCCGGAATGGAAACGCTTTTCCACCGTGGTCGGCAAGGGTGACGCTGAGATCAGATATTTTGCTCGGCTGATGGCATCAGAACCTGAACTATTCACAGTTGCTGCAGACGCCATGGAAGATGCTCAGGCTGGGAGAAGTCTGTCTATCCTCCTGGAGAAGCGTGCCAATCAACTCATGCAGACAACTGTTCAGGGGAGAGTGACGCCTGAGTCATTCGACACAGACTCCTATGCAGCCCTGCTCCTGCTTGCCGGTAACGAAAGAATCCGCCTGCGTCGAAATACGTCGACTGTGTTGAGTGCCATGCTGCGGTTGCTGGCTCGACCGGGATTCAGGAAGGTGCATAATCACAGTCGAGTCCTGAGGCTTGCAGGCAGCTACTTTCAGCGTGGCCAGATTGGAGTTTCCACGCCTCTGGAAGTTGCTCGTCAACTTGAGATGCCGGAAGGACTCGCTCTGGCTCGTGCAGTTCTTGGTCGGTCAAACCTCCGAGGACTCGACGGGTTTCACGCGATGCTTTTGATTCGCGACATGGGTGACAAGTCCGATCTGCCGCTTCTGGAGAGCATCTTTGACAACCGGGACCCACTCTTCCTGAATCGTGACCTCAACTTCGCCTCCTATAACGGAGATCTGGCACTGGCTGTCGCAATCCTGCTTCGCGACAGGAATCCCGCGGACTTCGGCTTTCCGGGGACAAAGAGACCTGCGTCGGAGTATCGCCTGGTGACCGAAACGACAGGGTTCACCGACGAAGAAAGTCGGGCGGCGGCTCGTAAGCGTTATCGTGAGCAGTTCCTGAAAAACTCCCCGCTCAAAAACGCGAACAACTAGAGTCCGTCCTGTGCTGCGGATCACAGACGCTGCAAATGCCATGCCCGCAGAGCAACTCGGATCAGTTTTCGGACCGCGCGATGCCGTTGTCTCAACGCAGGTATTCCGAGTATGCTGATGCATGCCGAAGCCTTCATTCCCACAGTAAAGCGAGAAACTCATGCGTCCCGGGATTCTTGTCGCCATCCTGACCAGCAGCGTCTGCGCCGCACCTCCGACCGGCAGGAAGTTTACCTACAAGACTGTGGGAGAAACCCAACTCTCAATCTATGTCACACAGGCAGAGTCCGCCGACGAGTCTCCGCGTCCTGCAATTCTGTTTTTTCATGGCGGTGGCTGGGTTGGTGGAGCACCGGGGCAGTTCACTGAGCATGCGAAGTACTTTGCATCACGCGGCGTCACCTGCTTTCAGGCGCAGTACCGCCTGCTGAGCAAGCAGAAAAAAGATCCTCCGAGTGTCTGCATCCAGGATGCGCGATCGGCCATGCGCTGGGTTCGGCGAAATGCGAAACGATTCAACATTGATCCTGAACGTGTTGCTTCAGCCGGAGGTTCTGCCGGAGGCCATCTGGCTGCGACCCTCGGAACACTTCAGGGGCATGATGAACCAGGGGAAGACAACAGCCTCGATGTCCGCCCCAATGCGATGATCCTCTTTAATCCAGTATTTGATAACGGACCAAACGGGTGGGGATACGGTCGGGTAAAGGAACGATATAAGGAGTTTTCACCAGCCCACAACATTCGCAAAGGCATCCCACCCGCGATCGTGTTTCTGGGAGATAAAGATTCTCTTGTCCCTGTCAGCACGCTTGAGAATTTCCAGTCGCGCATGAAGGCTGTCGGCAGCACCTGCAGGACAATGATCTTTCCGGGCATGCCTCACGGTTTCTTCAACCACAATCGGTACAACAATGTGCCGTACCTGAAGACAGTTATTGCCGCAGACAGATTCCTGAAGTCTCTCGGCTGGGTCTCAGGCGAGCCGACACTCACCGAACCTGTCGAGAAGAAAAAGCTGCCCGGGAATGCAGGGTGACGATCAGAGTCGGAATTCTGTTTGAGTTTCCGTCACTGAACGGTGGCGAACACTCCATGCTGTCCGTCGTGCGGCAATTGAGAGACACATTTGATTTTCATGCGCTCGCACCAGAGTCGGGGCCCCTCGCCAACGCTTTGGCCGAACTACAGATCCCTCACACTCCATTCTCAGTTCGCGATGCGTCAGGAACCAAACGCCCGGCAGACGAGATTCTGATTGACCTTGAACAGCACCAGCGCACTCTGAAGACGGGCATTCTGCATGCAAACAGCCTGTCGATGGCGCGACTGACCGGACAATTGAAAAATAACTCCTGCAGAACCGGCCACCTGCGGGACATCATGCGACTGAATCGATCCGTCGTCAGCGATCTGAATCACAACAAGCGACTTGTTGCCGTATCTCAGGCCGTCAGGGACTTTCATCACCAGCAGGGCCTGGACGCAGCGCGCTGCGAAGTCATCTATAACGGCGTTGATATTGAGGCGTTTCGCCCAGCGCAGCGGACCGATCGCTGCCACCTGATCTCTCCGGCGATCGGCGATGAAGACTTTGTTGTTCTGAGTGTCGGCCAAATCTGTCTGCGCAAAGGACAACAGGTCACCGCTCAGGCAGTTTGTGAGCTGTTGAAACATCGCACCGACATTCATCTTGTGATTGTCGGTGAGCGGTTTTCGGCAAAGCAGGAGAGTCGAGACTATGAAGATTCCCTGCGACAGATTTTTGCGGCCGCAGGTGTCAGCGAGCACCTGCACCTCCTCGGGTATCGGGACGACATTCCGCAATTGATGAATGCTGCCGACCTGTTAGTTCACTCAGCCCATCAGGAGCCTTTTGGACGCGTCCTGCTGGAGGCTGCTTCCAGCGGACTCCCGATCATCGCAACAGATGTCGGCGGCACCGCTGAAATGCTGCACGATGGAGTTGAAGCAACACTCGTTCGAGCCAACGAATCGGGAGATCTGGCAGCCGCCATTCGGCAGGCAATGGACTCACCTGCTCGTCTCCAAAGACTGGCATCATCCGCACGCCAACGCATCTGCGACTCGTTCACGATTAAGATCGCCAGTCAGCAGCTTGCTGATTTCTGGAGCTGGGTTTCCAGGTGAGCGTTATTGGAAACCGGGAGCCGCCAATCGATTTCAGTCGTGAGAGAAACTGCCGGAGTTCGCCCTGCTCGGTCCGGCCTACTCCGCTGGGCAGCCTGAAGTCTCACGACTCTGGTGACCCGATTAAATCAGCAACCCAATTGAGGCCAGACTTCTGGCGAAGTCCACTAAAAGATTCTAGTTCAGGAATGGGAACCGTGTTTCCATTTCGGTCTTCGCGTTAGCCATGGCGTCGAGGTACCAGGTGGGGTGATCTTCGAAACGATCACGATTCTCAACGCTCGCAAAGAAGAAGACTTCCCCTTTGTAGAACGCTCCGTATTCAATGGAGCCTGCTGTTGCTCGGTTCTGCCGATGTAGCTCGACCACATCACAACCGTGTAGTCGGGGAATGTACTTTTCCGGCGCGTCTTCAAAGAGCTTCCGCTCTCCCTCAGTTTGCAGGAAGTAGTCAACTCCCTCATGTCGAACAATGATCTCATTGCTGCCCTGGATCCACTTTCGATCTGTCACTAGAGCAACCGGGGAAAAGCCACCCAGCCCAACCATCTTTCCGTCCTTGCGAACAATCAGACAGCTCCGGACAGAGGCTTCGGCTGAATCCTCGGCGGCACTGACTTTCTCGGCGCTGTCGTCCGACTCCGGTTTGTCCGCGCCTTCGGAACGAATCCTTTTCAGGCGTGACATATAGGTGCTCAGAGTGACGGCACCGGTCATGCGCCTCTTACTGCCGTCCGGACGAACAACCACCTCTGTTGGCAGCGTTCCGATCGAGTATTCCCGAATCAGGTCTTTGTGCCGATCAGCATCGATTCGAACACCAACAACGCCATCTTTCAGCTTTGCGGTGACATCAGACTTCTGCAGAACGGACGCTTCCATCCGTCGACACGCACCACACCAGGTGGCCTCGAAGTGAATCAACAACGGCACTTTGTGATGCTGAGCAAGCTTCTTTGCCTCATCCCATGAGGTCAGCCATCGAGCAGGCAGTGGATCACCTTTGACGACAGGCGCGACTTCTGGGGGTTCGTCGGACAGCTGCGGCTTCTTGTCCATGTCTGCTTTGGCAAGACCGACAAGCAGGGTAAGCGCGCAGAGCGATTTCACAGTTCGGAACGAAAGCGACATGGGTGCGTCCTTTCAGATCAGGCGGATCCATCGGGGGAGGGGACAGGTACAGAGAGCGCCACGTCCACCGGACGAGTGCACTCTTCAACTGCACTCAGAATCTTCAGATACTGAGGCGGCCCTGAGCTTCGAGGTAGGCAATAACCTCATTGGCAAGTTCTTCGATGCCCTTGCTGTCGGAATCAAGTTCCAGTTCACCATTCTCTGGTGCTTCGTAGGGAGCATCGATGCCCGTGAAACCCTTAATTTCACCGGCACGGGCTTTCTTGTAGAGCCCTTTAGGATCGCGTTCTTCACAGGTGGCGAGGGACGCGTTGACGTAGACCTCATGGAATTCACCGTCGCCCAGAATACTGCGTACCTGGTCACGGTCTTCGCGATAAGGCGAAATAAATGCGGTCAGCACAATGGTGCCGGCATCACAAAACAGCTTGGCAACTTCGCCGATTCGACGAATGTTCTCAGTGCGATCTTCCGGTGAGAACCCAAGGTTCTTGTTAAGGCCCATTCGAATGTTGTCGCCGTCCAGCACATATGTGTGGACTCCGCGATCGTGCAACAGACGGTCAACCGCATTCGCAACGGTGCTTTTTCCACAGCCACTCAGTCCGGTAAACCAGACAACCGCTCCTTTGTGGTTGTTCAGCTTCTGGCGTTCTTCTGAGGTGACGTTGTGTTCGTGCCAGGTAACGTTAGTTGCTTTTTGTTCGGTCATCGCTTCGGAATCTTCGAATGGCGAGAATGATCGTGAGTACTCACCCACTGAGCCCCACTGAACATGAGTGGGAATAATAGGTAAGACAATCCCGAAGGCAATCGACCTCCTGTGACGAAACGGACACACTCTGCGGGTTCTCGGCAATGAAAATTGAGTTTGTCGGTTACTTAAAGCTGGTCAATCAGGAAGGCGATTAACGCGATTGCAATCACCAGCCCAGGCAGCCTGGGAGCCAACAGCATCACATCAATCAGCATCTGCCAAAGGCTGATTCCACAGGCAATCGTCTGCAGGTCAGCCCTCACCAAACAATCAGGCGAGCCCAAACGCTGAAAGAATAACGTGCAGGACGGCGATCACGAGGGCAACCAGAAGTTGGAGAAGGTGTCCGGCGAATGTTCCACAGGCGAGCAGATCCATTTTCGTTTTCCTTTCAGCAGTTGTTGTCAAAACTGAATCCCTCTCATGCACGCTGCGTGCCAAACACCAGAAACAGCTAAAACCAATGAAATCGCAAGGATTTCGCCCGCAATCTGATGATGTGCCGGCCAGCAACTGCAACTGCCGTGCAATCCTCATACTGCGGGAGTTTTGTGGTTCGACGGAACCGGCTCCTCAGGCGAAATATTCCAGCCCCATCAGCCGTCAAACTGAGACGGGTGTGGGAGAATCAGCCTGAAAACCCTGATTTTTTCGCTATCATCGTCGGCCCCACCCTTTCATCCTGCCCGAGATTTCTGCCATGAGACTACTCAGCGTCCTCGGCCTTCTTGCCTGCGTCCCCTTGCTGGCTGACGAGCCGCCCCCGGAGCAACTGGAGTTCTTCGAAAAAAAGATCCGTCCGGTTCTGGTCAAAGAATGTTACTCATGCCACTCGGCGCAGGCGAAGTCAGTAAAAGGCAGCCTGCTGCTGGACACGCGTGAAGGAATCCGTCGGGGCGGAGAGAACGGACATGGTGTGGTTCCAGGCAACCTCGAAGAAAGCCTCGTGATTGAGGCCATCCGTTACGAAGGCCTCGAGATGCCTCCCGGCAAGCAGTTGCCGGAATACGTCATCCGGGACCTGGAAAAGTGGGTTCGTATGGGAGCAGCTGACCCGCGTGAGGGGAAGTCAGCCCCCATTCGGCGAACAATTGACTTCGAGAAGGCGCGAGACTTCTGGTCATTCCAGCCGATTGAAGCCCCGCAGCCACCCAAAGCCACGGCCTGGTCCGCAGAGGCAATCGATCGGTTCGTCCTGGAACGTCTCAATGCAGCCGGTCTGAAGCCGTCTGCTGACGCCGAACCTCGCATCTTCATGCGTCGTCTCTATTTTGATCTGATCGGACTGCCTCCCACACCTGAGCAGGTCAGTGAGTTTGTTGAGTCCCCAACCGCCGGAACTCTTCAGGAGATCGTGGATCGATTGCTGAGTTCAGATCAGTTTGGAGAGCGGTGGGCGAGACACTGGATGGACGTCGTACGGTATGCAGAATCCACCGGAATGGAACGCAACTATACCTACCCCGAAGCATGGCGTTATCGAGACTACCTGATTACAGCGTTCAATTCTGACCTGCCATTCGACCAGTTCCTCACGGAACAGATTGCGGGGGACCTGCTGTCGTTCGGTAACAATGGTGAACGTGATCGTCACCTCATTGCGACCGGTATGTTGGCGATGGGACCCAAGTCACTTAACGAACGTGACCGTGAAAAGTTCGCCATGGACATCGTCGACGAACAGATCGACGTTGTCTCCCGTGCGTTCCTCGGGCTGACAGCCAGCTGTGCCCGCTGTCACGACCACAAGTTTGATCCGATCCCCCAGAAAGAGTACTACCAGCTGGCCGGAATATTCCGGAGTACTCAAACGTTTTATGGCACCGACGGGGGTGGCGGGAATCGACAGGGAGGCCGACTGCTGGCACTTCGCGACGATGAAGTGGTGCCCGTTGCAGTGAACGGAGCCAACAGTAAGAAGAATGCTCGCAGTAATGTAAAGAAACTGACTGCTCAGCTGGCCGCCCAGAAGAAGCGTTTAAAGCGATTCAGCGATCAGCCAAAGGCTAACCCCAAACAGGTTGAACAGACAAAGAAGGCAATCACACGAATCGAGAAACAGCTGGCAGCAGCGAAGGGTATCCTGGACGCTCCTGCTGACAACGCGAATCACGGCCTGGTGATGGCCGTCCAGGACAATGGCAATCCAGCGGACACTCAGGTTCGAATCCGTGGTGAAGCCAATGAACGTGGAGAGTCCGTTCCGCGTGGTTTCCTGACTATTGCAACACTGGGCGCTGCAACGCAGCCGACAGACAAATCCAGCGGACGACGTGAGCTCACCGATTGGCTGCTGGCAAAGGAGAATCCGCTGACTGCTCGTGTCGCCGTCAATCGAATTTGGCAGCATCTGTTCGGCCAGGGAATTGTCCGCACTGTCAACAACTTTGGCGCGAACGGTGACCGACCATCTCACCCTGAACTTCTCGACCATCTGGCGACTCAGTTTGTGACACAGGACCAGTGGTCCGTGAAATCGATGCTTCGACGGATCGTTCTGAGCCGCACCTATCGCCAGGGAAGCACACCTGTTGCCGCGGCCATTGAGAGAGACCCTCAAAATCGCCTGCTGTGGCGCATGAATCCGCGCCGGCTTGAGGCAGAAGCCCTGCGAGATGCTGTTCTGGCAGTGAGTGGTACGCTCGACCTGTCGCCGGGAGAAAAGTCGATCGTGCAGACGGTCGGCAACGGTGACGTAGGAAGAAACCTGCGTCCCGACCAGTTTGACTCCTCGGACCCCAAACGCAGCATCTACCTTCCGATTGTTCGCGGAGTCGTCCCGGAAATGCTGCGTGTGTTCGACTTCCCGGAACCCAGCATCATTGCTGGTGCTCGTGATGTCACCACTGTTCCCACTCAGGCGCTGTACATGATGAACAGCCCATTCGTCACACAACAGTCGTCCGAAATGGCGGCTCGCCTGCTGGAATCAGACAACAGCGATGAAGGTCGAATTCGATTCGCATACGAACTTGCACTGTCACGACCAGCAACAGACGCTGAAGTCGAACGGAGTCTGGACTTCATCACAACAGCCTCTGAAAAGAACGCTCAGGAAGAGGAATCAGAAATGACGGCGTGGGCCGGCTTCTGCCAGGTACTGCTGGCCTCTGCTGAATTCCGATACCTCGAATAGCAGGTTCTCTCTGTCCACCTCGTACCCTGCCCGCACAGAGTCTTTCACTCCTCATTAATTCACGACTGGAATGTGTCATGAACGGGACCTCACGTCGCCAGGCACTCAAAACCACATCCTGCGGATTCGGTTACCTCGCTTTGGCCGGAATAGCTGCCGAGGCGGCTGCCGCAGGACACCCGAATTCTCCGCTCGCTCCCAAAACACCTCACTTTGCCCCGAAGGCAAAACGAGTGATCTTCCTCTGTATGCGAGGTGGGCCGTCTCACGTCGACACCTTCGACTACAAGCCGGAACTGGAGACACATGCCGGCAAGTCGCCTGGCGAGGTCGAAGGAGCAACCAGCCAGAAAGGTCGCAAGCTGAAACCTTCCCCGTGGAAGTTTCGCCAGCACGGCGACAGCGGACTGCCGATTTCTGATCTGTATCCCAATCTGTCAAAGCACGCAGACGATCTGTGCCTGATCAATGGTGCCCATACAACTCTGCCGAACCATCCGCAGGCACTGGTCCAGCTGCATACCGGTCAGTTTCAGTTTGTGCGACCGTCCGTTGGCTCATGGGTACTGTACGGCCTGGGGACCGAGAATCAGGACCTGCCCGGATTCATCACATTGAAACCACCCGCTCGCCTTGGGGGTGCTCAGAATTATGGCAGTGCGTTCCTGCCAGCCGTCTATCAGGGAACAGCGATTGGCAGTAATGGTCAGCCGATCAATCAGGCCAAAATCGGAAACATCTCGAACGGGAGATTTGATGCCGCAACACAGCGCAGCCAGCTTGACCTGCTCCAGAACGCGAATCGTGACCTGCTCAAACGTCATGACCCACATCCCGAGCTCGAGGGGGTGATTGAGTCTTATGAACTGGCGTTCCGCATGCAGACGGCAGTCCCCAAACTCATGGATATCTCCGATGAAACAGCAGGGACCCTAAAACAGTACGGGATCAACCAGGGTCGCACAGACGATTTCGGACGAATGTGCCTGATGGCGCGACGTTTCGCCGAAGCAGGCGTCCGCTACATCGAGCTCACCCACGAAGGCTGGGATCAGCACAACGGCCTTTCCGCGCGTCTGGAAGCCAACTGTGGGGCAACAGACAAGCCCATCGCCGGACTGATCGCGGATCTGAAACAGAGAGACCTGCTGAAGGATACTCTGATTATCTGGAGTGGTGAGTTTGGTCGGACTCCGGCTGTCCGACGCGACGATGGCCGGGACCATAATGCAACCGGGTTCAGTGTCTGGATGGCAGGTGGTGGAGTCAAAGGCGGCATGCGGTACGGAGCCACCGACGACTTCGGAATTACGGCCGTGGAGAACAAGTTTCATACCCACGACCTGCACGCAACGACGCTGCATCTGCTGGGACTGGACCACACTCAGCTGACGTATCGTTACGCGGGCCGTGACTTCCGCCTCACCGATGTGCATGGCAACATTGCTGAAGACATCATTGGCTAGTCGGGCAGTCAGCCTCACTGGCAGAGCCTCCCAACCAAACAGATTCGTTTCACCGGCAGTCGAAGGCGTACGCGCCGTCGAATCTACACCAGCCGTCTGATCGCCAGCAGAAACCTGCAGATTACGCGGCCAAAACACGTCTTTCGGCAGTTTTTGATATCTGCTACAACCGCGCGGTTCAGGAACAGGGAAGTTTTGCGCGTGGACGGTTTCACCGCATTCTCAATCCACTTTTGATGATTCAGGTACAGGCAGGGAAAGGATTCCCATGCAGGGTTCATTCTGGAAAATGGTCACTCTGGTCGGCATGATCGGCATCGGTATCGTTGCCGCGCTGGAGGTCAATAACCGACTGAAGCCAGATCAGGACACCTCGGAATCCGACGAGGAGCTGATCGAAAAGGCCAAAGAGGCGAGTGAGAAAGAAGTCACTCCCCAATTGTCGGAGCCGGACTTCGAAAAGATGTTCAGCGAAGACGGCACGGTCAAAGGGCTGTCTGAGCCGGGATTTGACGATGAAGAAGCCACAGTCAGGAAGGGCGACGACGAGGCCGACAGCAGAGTCGATCTTGCAAACCTGACCGACGGCAATCCCTTTAAGCTGGAAGAAGAAGCCGTCCAGCCCGGGCGTCCGATGATTGACAACAAAATTCAGCCCGTCGGCCTGACGCAGGAAGAAGACGACCCACTGGCAATCCTCGCACAGAGTGACAGCGAATCGGATGAACAAGGGCTGAAGCCCTTCAATCGGAATACAGAACTCAAATCTACTCCCGGGGACGGCGACGGCCCTGATTTCGCCGCGTTCGGTGATGATGATCCAACGGCTGACAGCAAATCTGCGACAGCAGATGGGCTGAAGTTCTTTACCGGCGACGAAGAAGACAGTGAATCTCCTTCCTTTACCACGGACAACGATGAGCCTGCCAGGAGTGTCCAGTCGGGAGGCGGCGAAGAACTGTTGCTGCCGGAACAGTCTCCCTTCTTTAGTGACGAGGATTCTGAGGGTGGCCTGGTCACGGGCGGCTCGGAACCAGATGAACCGGGAACGATTGATCTGAAGGAGTTCGAGCGTCTGTCAAACGGCGCAGAGACACAGTCCGGAAGTGAACTGGGCTCTGACACATTCCTGGAAGACGACACATCGCTGTCTCCGGAAGATGATGCAGGCGTCCCACAACCCAGAGAACCATCACTGGAGTTGTTACTGGATGACGAAGCGGGCACACCAGACTTCGAAGGATTACCGGAATTTCCCGGCCCGGACATGGAGACGGGAACAGAGCCTTCCCAAACAGACTCCGGCGGCGATCCGTCACCCCTCCCATTCATCGAAGACATCGGGCAGGGTGCAACGACTGGCGAGGAATCCCCCGGACTCAATTTCACAGTCCCGGGACCTGAAGAAAACGACACACTCGGAACCGGCGAGCAGGGAGGAATTCGTGAGTTCCAACGCTCTGAAGATTCTGAGTTTCCTGAACTGGAGATCGATCGCAATGATCGAATTCCTGGTCTCTTGGAAGAACGGGCGTCACCGCGTCAGCCTGTGTTGCTCACACCGCCCGCAGGCGCGACAGACCCGGAAGTCATGCGGCCCAACCTCGTAATCCGCAAGATCGCTCCCGAAAGCGGAACTGTCGGCACACCACTGGAATACCAGATCGTTGTCAGCAATGACGGGGATGCTGCGGCCCTCGACGTCGTCGTGGAAGATGAAGTTGGCCGTGATGCCGATGTCCTGGGAACGCGACCAGGTTCTGAAATCGATCGCCAGGCAGGTAAGCTGATCTGGAAGTTTGCATCACTTGAGCCGGGCAACAGGAAAGAAATCACTGTCCGACTGACCCCCACAGCAGAGGGCACTTTGGACGGCGCGGCAACCGTACGATTCAAGGCCCGTGTTCGCACGACGACGGTCGTGACTGCACCGAGACTGAGACTGAAGATGGAAGGCCCACGCGAGGTCCGCATCGGCGAAGAAGTGGCATATCGCTACACAGTTACCAACGACGGCACAGGCGAAGCGAAGAACGTCTTTGTGCGAACGCTGTTGCCGGAAAGCAAAGGGTTCCGTCATCCGGCCGGCAACGATCTTGAGTACAAGATCGAATCACTCAAACCGAATGAACAACGTGAAATCACTTTGGTTGTTGTTGCCTCCGAGCCTGGGGAGCACCGGACCAGTGCAGAGCTCTCTACCTCATCCGGAATTCGCGACCAGTCGTCATGGAAAACAAACATCGTTGGCGCTCAGCTGACACTTGTTCGTCGCGGCCCGCGTCAGCGGTTTGTCGGTCGAGCAGGTAAGTACGAGAACATTGTCAGCAACGAAACATCTTTCGATGCCATGGACGCACGAGTGGTCGAGCAGATTCCGGAAGGCATGGAGTTTGTTCGAGCCAGCTCAGGCGGCGTTTTTGACCCCCGCAAACGTTCTGTCACATGGGCTCTGAAGCGAGTCGCCAGTGGCGGTCAGGAGACTCTTCAGATCGAACTGAAGCCTGTCACACGAGGCAGAATGCAAAGTACCGTGACTGTCTTTGAGAATGCAGGGCTGCAAAGTGACGACCATGTTTCCACAACCGTCGTCGAAGACCTGCACAACGTAGGCGCGAACATCACTCAGCTTGCCGGCCCGGTCGTCGTGGGAGAGACATTCGGATTCAAGGTCTCTGTCGACAACCGAGGCACAGGTGACGCAACCGCCGTTCAACTGAAGATTGAGGTGCCACAGGAGATTCAGGTCATCGGCGCTGGCAGCCAGACGATTCCAGCTAAACTCAAACTCGGCAACATGGTGGAGTATACTCGGGTCGTCCGAATTCCGTCCGGGCGACGTCAGGACTTTGACATTAAGCTTAAGGGCCGCCAGCCGCTTCGGAATGGAGTCGTCAAAGCGACGATTGAATACGATCAAATGGATCAGCCATTGATCGTGTCTGAATCAGTGACGGTGTTCGAAGAGTAGTCTCAGCGTTGCGGGGATGGAGCAGGAATTCTGCCGTACACTGATTATCACATCAGTCTGTTGTTGCGCCCACGATTGGGTAACCCGGTCACGCAGACACAACACTTAGACTGATTGTCTATCAAACGCTGAAGATTGATTCGTTCAGCGTTCCCGTGCTGTCAGCAAATGAGTCCACCTGAATCTGCATCGATTTCAGGATGCTGAGATACATATTGGACATGCGAGTCTCACCGTCTCGCCAATACGTCCCATGCTTCAGGCCCATATTCTTTCCGCCTGCCAACAGCGTTGGCAGGTTCTTTGGCCAGTGCGTTGTACTGGCACCACTGCCGAACAGGATAATACTGTTGTCCAGCACTGTTCCGTTCGGATCCCTGTATTCCTGAAGCCGGCCGAAAAAGTGCGCGAGCTGTTCGCTGAGAAACCTGTCGTACTTCGCGAACTGGAGTTGACCGTCCTTGTCACCCGCATGCGACAGGCTGTGATGCGTCCGTTTCAATCCGAGTTTCAGAGGAAACGTATCACTGATTCCCATGCCATCTTCACGGTTCAGCATGAATGCGACGGACCGGGTGATGTCAGCGTCAAACGCCAGCGCAATCAGATCAAACATGTTCTGATAATACTCAGCCGGTTCGCCTTCGGAAGAAGCGTCCAGATTGAGATGAGAGTAGTCCTGTTCTTTCAACGGGATATCAATCCACTTCTCTGACGCGATCAGTCGCGACTCAATCTCGCTGAGCGACGTCATGTACTGATCCATCTTCTCTCGGTCAGACCGTCCCAGCTTCTGATTAAACGAACGGCTGCTTTCGAGCACTGCATCGACCAGCTTGATTCTGCGTCGCAGCTGCTGCCGCTGAGCCTCAAGAGAGTCTCTGTCGGCTCGAAACAGTCGGTCGAAAATCTGGCGAGGATTGTTCTCTGCCGGAATCGGCTTGCCCTCGAGGTTGTACGAGATCGTGCCGGTTCGTGAGAGAAACCCAACACCAGCATCGATCGACAGAACAAGTGATGGCCGGCGGCAGTACTGCTTCGTGTGGTGGGCAACAACCTGGTCAAGTGCCACCGAGTTATAAGTCCGTCGGCTGGGATCATGCAGCGGAGCGCCGGTCAGCCACATATCAGAACAAACGTGCGGGTCCGCCTTGGGTCCGTTTGGATGGTACATGCCTCCCATAAAGCTGACCGAATCACGAAACGGAGCCAGGGGCTCTGTCGACCTGCCAAACTGAAACTCATGGCCCTCCTGCTGAGGAAACCAGTTCCACTCGTGGATTTCGTTCTCTTTCCGCGGAAGCGACATTCCATTGGCGGTGTACATCGCACAAAACCGCCGTGGAGCATTCTCAGCAACTTCACTGCCCATTGCCTCAAGCACCGGCAGGACCATGCCCGCTCCGGCGATTCCGTGCAGGACAGCTCGACGATCCAGTTTTACGCTGTTCATAGAACACTCTTTCGCAAACGACGTCACCAGCTGTTACTTGGTGAGAAACACGTCACTATTCACAACAAAATGAATGAGGTCTCGGGTGCGATATCCCTTTGCCTTCAATTCTACCCCTCGTTTCCGCAGAAACTCAATCTCATTGTAGTTGAGGGTTCGGCCCGTGGCGTATTCCGCCAGATGCTTCAGGACACTGAATGCCACCTGATCAATTCGGTCCTCGGCCAGATATCGCTTCAGGTCAGAGACTCCTCCAACTTCTGTTTTATCGGGCAGTGTTGATGCTGCATCCACAGCTTTCGCCTCAAACAGGCCCGCTGCGTTAACCTGCTGGAATGGAATTCCCCACGGATCGATCCCACTGTGGCATTTGCGACAGCCATCGACATTCCGATGCTGCTCCAACTTTTGCCTCAGAGTCAGTTTGGAGTCATCCTCCGGCAGTTCGGGCACATTGGGCGGGGGGTCGTCAGGTGGCTCGGCAATAATCCTTCGAGCCAGCCATGCTCCACGCTTGACAGGATTCGCTTCTCGACCGTCAGAGAGTCCTGCCATAATACTGGCTGCCGTCAGAACGCCTCCCAGATTCTCAGACTGATGTCGGACTGGAACGAATTGGAATCCGGTATCCGGTGGAACACTCAGCCCGTAGTAGTCAGCAACGATCTCATTCACAACTACGTAATCAGATCGAATCAATTCAGACACTGGTCGGTTGTTTCGCAGAACAAACAGCAGCAGCTGAATGGGTTCATCGCGCAGATATTCGCGAGCATGCCGGGTAAGTTTCGGGAACCGCCTGCGATCCGTTTCCAAAACATCGAACTTATCCAGATTAAGCCATTCGGATCCAAACGCTCGACAGAAGTCTTCCGCCCGGTCGTCTGCAATCATCCGCTCCACCTGAGCATCCAACTGCTTTTTCAGCTCTCCCGCTGATGCAAGCATCAGTAGTGTCTGATCGGGTGCTGCGTTCCACAGGAAGTAACTCAGCTTCGATGCCAGTTCATACTCTGCCAGTTCCTCGGCTTCCGGAGTGGCACTGTTCTCAATCAAAAACAGGAACTGTGGTGAAGTTAAGATGACCGTCAGCGTCTCTTTAATGCTTTGAGCAAAGTCCTCGGTATCCGCGAATGAGTCCTGCCAGACTGAGCAGAACGAATCGATTTCAGCTTTGACTGCCGGACGGCGAAAAGCACGCTCCGTGAACAAAGAGATTATCTCGCGAGCATAGATCTCCGGCTGACCTTTGTTCTTCGAGTCGATGAAGATCTGTGTGTGAGTCTTCGGAGGCCACTGTTCGTAGTACGGTCCTTCAAACTGAATCGACCTGACTCTGAGCCGCGGCACATCGTGTCCATCGGTGTACTCGCTGCGAACACCAATCTCCCGGACGCCGGCAAGATAGTTCACATTATTCTTCTCAACGTCCGGACTCGGGTAGTCGTTAATCGCTCCTTCGAACACAAACTCCTGCAGCTTCGTATCTGCCACACGAACCGGCTTCTGAACACGACTGAATGTACTGCCACAGTCACGACGTAACCCGACGTGAACACCAAGCCGCGGCGAACGACTTTCAAATCGTTCAAACGCCTGACGCGTGGGGTCTTCAGCGGCCAGTGGAGTCAGAACCATCCGATGCAGCTTGCTGCTTCCCTGATAACGCGCTCGCACTTCATGCGGGCCAGCATCAAGACGCAGCACCAGAAAAGCAGGCTGCTGAAGAGTGGATGTAAAATCACGATCGTCAATCTGAACCGTCAACTCGTGTGGCTGTTCGCGACCTGAACGGCCAACAAACTTCCGACCGGGTTCCACAAGCGCCTGAATTTCGGCGGGGCCCAGGCTGCGACGGTAGAGCCGCACTTCGTCAATTAGCCCCTTAAACAGGTTCGCACCGTGCACACGTCCAATGTGCAGGGGCAGATCCGGATTTCCAATGTCGGCCGCGCCGATTGTTCCTTTGGCAACTTCAATGCCATTGACGTACAGTCGCGTGCCGTTGTCTTCCCGAGTAACGGTGACGGCAACATGCTGCCACCGGTTCACTCGGATTGCACCTCGTGGCGACTGCACCGTCCCATTGGCCTGGTTGCCGGCCCTGGCAGTTTCGAGTCGCAGCACACCCTTATTGTTGGGCATGTCAAACACCCAGCCATGCGTATATCCGTAACCTCCCAGTGTCACGATTCCGCCCTGACGAAGTTCTCGCGGATGAATCCATGCTGCCACTGTAAAGTCGCCGGATCCAACTCTGAGCGATTCATGATTGGGGACAGCAATCGAGCCGTCACCACCGGCAAACGCGGCCCCCCTGCCAAACGGCGACTTATCAAAGACGGTGTCGCCTTCTACCGTTCCGTCCAGCGGCACTTCCGATTCGACGGACATCCCGTTTCCATTCAATGGCCAGTGTGCGACGAGATCTTCAGTCAGGCGAGAACCATCAGATGGGAGGGGCTTCGGATCTGGTGGGAAGTGAATATCAACCTGATACACGCCCGCCTCTGGTGTTTCAAATTTCTGCCCTTTCGATGGATCGTTCACCACGATGGCCGAGGCGCCCTCTTCTGACTGATGACTGGCCCCGCGATCCAGCAGCAATCCGTCGGCGTATCGCGCCGCTCGGACAGTGACTCGAAAATTGCCGTGATGTGGCAATTCTCGAAGTGAAACCTTGAAGTTCGATTTCGGCCCGTATGTACTTTCGACACCAAAGAGTTCTGCGCTGGGAATTGCGGGCCTCAGCAATAGTCCTTCGGGCACTGTCTGATAGGGGCGTCCCTTCGGATACCCTTTATTGCCTCGCATACATGCAAAGACAGCATGATAGATGCTGTCGTATTCTCGCCAGCCGCGAACCGTGCTGTTGCCCTGATACCCTTCAATGAATCGAAACTTTGTTTCCATCTGAAACGGAGTAAACTCAAACGGCTTCTGTGGGAGCGGCTCAGTCACGACAAAGTCGGCATTCGCAAGAAGGTGACTGTTGGCGCCCAGAATCAGCTTATCGGGACACGGAGTCGGATTGATCGACTGCCCAAGTTCCATTACGAAATTCTGAATCACGGGCTTTGCAGCAGGATCAACAATCGCCATCTCCAGCGCCTTTTCCGCGATGTTGAAGTACGCCTCGACCTGCAACGGTGAGAGCAGCATCGACTGTGAGTTGTTCGTAAAACCGCTCTTTGAAACAGCTTCCGGTGGCAGAACCTCCGTGATGTTTTCCCTGATGCCAAGCAACTCCTGCAGTGAGTTACGATACTGGTCAACGGTCAGACGCCGGATGGATCCATTCTTCTCGCGTTTTCGTGACCGAGCATGATTCAATGACTTTTGAATCCACTGCTCCAGAAACACGCGTTCAGCAGTTGACGGCTGGGGCTCACCTTCCGGCGGCATCGATCGCTCACCGATGTTACGTCGAATGCCCTCCCACAGCTTGAGGCTGCGATCCGGAAAACTGCCATCAAGGTGGTCAACTCGTATTCCGGATGTCTGCTCATCAACATTGTGACAGCCGAAACAATACTTCTTCAGGAGAGGCGAAATATGATCCTGAAACCCTTTCTGATCCGCCTGTGCTGCGCAGTTCAGGAACAGAGCAAAAGTGATGCAGAGGAGGAGAGAGAATGAACGCATCATCGTTGGAGGAATAAGGAGGAAGGAGTGGTCGATCGCTGTACGACCGTCCCACCTTTCATCCTAATCAACCTCTCAGACATGCGAAAGCACACAGGATCACTCCCGGCAGGAGTCCGCGAATGTGGTATTGATCAGGCTGCTGCAGACGAACGACGAGTCAACATGGCCGGCAGCATTCCGCCCAGCCCACCCATGATTGCCGCTATTGCAGCAAATACCAGACCACCGTTGGCACTCGCAAAAATGACCAGCGTCGATGTGATTCCACTCAGAGCCCCGCAACTTCCACCCACTGCAATAAGACCAACGCGATTCATTCTCGTACCAACCGTCAAAGCGAGAGCAACAATCGCAACGGGCACAATCACCGTAGCGCTGCCAAATGCCAGTACGCCACCCACAATCATGCCAAGCGGACCACCAAGCACGCCAAGCAGGACGCCGGAGAGTCCAATACAGCCCCAGAGTGGGAACGCCAGTGACGTGAGCCGGTACCCATCGTGGTAACGTTCTCGCGTGACAGGAGTGTGAACGGGTGCGGTGTAGGGATTTTTGAATATCTCTGTCATGTCTGCCTCCGATGAAAGAAACCGCAGACACTCCCTGTCCTTAACGGGAGCTACGAACAGGTCTCAAAATTCCCGGCAATCACCTACGGACTTTAAGAGGCAGCAAGAACACCGACCCGATTTGCTCCGCAGCGGCATGAGTGGCTAAGTGCAGCTAATCTCTGAGTGAATCTCGGTCGGAGGCGCCAGAATCGCCCCGGGACCACTAGATGCCCCAGGTGAAGGCAATTGCTGCCATCGCCCCCACACACCCCAGCAGCAGCAGGATTCCAAAGCGTTGCGCTTTCCGCTTTTCCTTCACGGTGAGTACTGCTTCCAGTCTGGCGATACGATCGTAGCGAAGTGCGCCGCTGGTATCGGCAGCGGACATGGAGTGAACTCCTGAGTTAGACATGGTTAGTCCTTTCTTTTGCAGGCGGGACCAGGGTTGGCTCGGGCGAAACCAACAGGAGGGGGAATGAACACACTGCGCCAGCCAGAGTTTCGCTCGAAGGCAGAGTTTTGTTCGTTTGAAACCACGGTTGCTTGTAGACGTCCCATCCGATTTCTCAAAAATTTTTAGACCATGTGTCGAACAGGAAGTCTGCATTAGTGTGTATCAAATGGTAGAGACAGGAAGTTCGAGCCATGGTTCCTCTGATACCGATCGCGGAGTATGCTCTCTGCTGAAGCTGAACCTCGGTTACATTCCGCTCCTTAAACCAGTGACCAGAACCATGACCGGACAAGTTATTTCCACCACGTGCCTGATCCTGACAGTTTTCTCAACAGCCCTTGCGGAAGATGACCCGAACTGGGTGCGAATTACTCTGGACGAGCGCTTTCGATCAGAAGGTGTTTCCGCTGGAGACCTCAATGGTGACGGACATCCGGATGTCGTCGCCGGAGACGTCTGGTATGAAGCGCCCGCTCCTGACTCAAAGGGCTACACGGACGGGACGAAGTGGAAGCTTCACGAAATCCGAACGCCAGGCGACTTTGTAGCCGGCAAGGGATATAGCAACAGTTTTGTGAACAACGTGTATGACATGAACCGCGACGGAAAGCTGGACGTCATCATCGTTGGATTTCCAGGCGACCCATTCCACTGGTACCAGAATCCAGGAACTCCTGACGGTGAATGGAAACAGCACGTGATCTGGAAAAGCATCTGCAATGAATCTCCGGAATTCGAAGATCTGAACAATGACGGCGTACCGGAGTACATCTTTGGTTCACAACCTGAAGCAAAGGTTGGATTCGTCTCAATCCCGTCCGCAAAGAAGGTAACCAGTCAATTCAACTTCAACGCTGTCAGCGAAGCCAGTCGGGAACCAGAGAAGTCACCGCGTCGAGGTATGGACAACGGGACATTCAAGTACTACCACGGCCTTGGTGTTGACGATATGAACGGAGACGGACACGAAGACATCATCATTGCTCACGGATGGTGGGAGTCTCCTGGCAGTCTGACTTCATCGGATAAATGGAAGTTTCACCCCATCCGAGTCGATCAGGGCGGCAGGCAGACACCACTTCCGGGCTGTGGCAATATCTACGCGGATGATTTTGATAAAGACGGCGACCCTGACCTGTTCTTCACCTCAGCACATTCGTTCGGCGTCTGGTGGTCCGAAAACAAGGGAGAGGGCAAGTGGGTCCTTCATGAGATCGACAAGTCCTTCTCACAGACGCACGCAGTGGAACGCGTCGATATCAACGGAGATGGAAACCTCGACTACGTCACTGGCAAGCGATTCTTTGCTCACAACGGCGGCGATCCCGGTGCCCATCAGGACGTCGACATGTACTGGTTTGAAGTCGAGCGAAAGAAAGACGGCCCCGTGTTTAAATCACATCGCATCGCCGCCGGTCGAGGAACGGGGATCGGAACGCAGTTTCACATCTTCGACATGAACAAAGACAAGCGGCCGGACATCGTGCTATCCAACAAGAAGGGCGTCAACGTGCTCCTTCAGAAATGAAATTCACAGGAACGCTCCTCAACGCGAGCAGTGGAGTGACTTCGGATCACCCCTCTTCCTCTCGAAACGCCACGATCCCGATCATAGGTGGTGTAAAAAAGAATGCTGTCGCATCCTGACTGGCCGCTTCAACTCGAAATCCCGTGGCGTCCAGAATCGCCGGAAGCTCCTGCCCAACGTCGCAGGAGCCACCGTTAACGATCGCGCTTTCGTAATAGGCTGCCAGTACTCGTGAGAACGAGTCCCGTTGTGGAAACATCTGTACTGAGCGGTAGTTGAAATTGTGAAAATGGCAGCATTAATCAGATGCTAGCATCGCGTAACAAATAACGCATACTGAATCAAACACTGATTCTGCTGCCAACCCAATTCGCTTTCGGAGGCCAACAGATATTGTCAGCCGCACGGTCAGTTGCCCCGCTTTGCAGAACCCATTCAGGGACCAGCTGTAATCCCGGATTCCGAAGACGCCTGGCACAACGGAAATTGACACCCATTCACTGGAGTGCATCCCTGAGTAGGGGGACTCTGTTTTCCGACAGTGAACTGCAGAAGTCACCGCGCCGCCATCATTTCTTAGGCTAAACTCGGCTCAATCCAACCTGCAGTGTCCGCACTGAACGGGAGACTGGTTCCGGCTCACTTTTGAAAAATGATAACTCCCTGCGCCTTTGAGTGCGCTCTTGAGTTAGGATTCCACCCGACATCCTGCGCGGTCCATTATATTGGCCTCCTTCAGCGATGGGCCACGCCTGAACGAGCGGAACCACAATATGAACGACAAGTTAATTTATTTGATTTCCGCCGAGCCGACTGAGCACGAGTCGCTGTCCAGCTATTTCCGGAAGCACAACTTCAACTGCCGGATATTCGACGGTCTGGATTCAGCTGAATCCGGTATTGCAGGACAAACTCCGGATCTCATCATTCTTGCCGGTTCAAGTATCCCAAGTCCTGACATCTGCAAGTTTGGAACGTTCGTTGAGCAGCTCTGTAATGCGCCCATCATTGCTCTGCTGACGCCCCTTCAGATGTCGATTGTCTCAGAGATGGCAGCATCCGAAAACCTGTGGACTGCGGAGTACCCAATTTCTCTGCGTGAGATTCGGGCGTCAATAGCCGAAGCACTCCAGGAGCTTGCGGAATAGAGGCCGATTGAAACCGGTCTGAGTCCGTAAACACGCCCTCTGCTGCGTCAGGGCTCGTCGATCACCGTCGATGTTCATTACTTAAGGAATCACGTTGAAACTTGGTCTGATCTCAGACACGCACGACCAACTGCAGCGGACCATGATCGCTGTCGATCGGCTTGTTTCCGCGGGCGTTGAACGCCTGATTCACTGCGGTGATTTTTGCAGCCACGAAGTCCTGACAGCCTGCTGCGCACTGCCGCTCTCGTTTGTCTTTGGCAACAACGACTGGGGAGTGGAGCCCGAACTGCGAGCGGCCGCGGACGCAGGGGGAGCACAGTGTCTGGGGTATGGGGCTGAGATTATCATTGCAGACCGACGGATCAGCATCACACACGGACACCTTCACACGGAATCACGCCCACTGATGGCCGCCAATCCGGACTACCTGATCACCGGACATTCGCACGTGGCGATGGACAGACAGCTTGAAGCCACACGATGGGTCAATCCAGGCGCCCTGCATCGCGCCTCTGAATACTCCGTCGCAGTCCTTGACCTCGCTTCAGATCAAGTCGACTTCATCACCATTCCACGCTGACCGCAACCAGCGTACCTGACGCCGCCAAACGCAACGGTCACCACAGCCCTTATACAAAATTGCTGCGCGATCTCAGTACGGATTAGTTGGCGCGCTCTGATTGAGACGAACTGCCCTGGGTAGCCACATCCGTCAGGAAGAAAGTCGCAGCCTGTTGCAAGTGACTGCATGTACACAATCGGTGTGTCTCAAAAAGGCAACACTTCCGGAGAACAGTCACAGGCTGAGCCGCGCGCGACTTATTCAAAGGTCATCTCTCAGTTTGAAAGGGGGGGGGGTCGGGAAAACCATAAGTAAAGCTGAACGAGGGGCAAAAAAACAGGAGTAAATCAGACCCCGTCCCCAGGAACAGGTCCGCTGCTCAAGCGGGCAGGTGATTCAGCAACTTGCAGGGGTTCCCACAATGAATTTGTCTGAGACGCTCGCGACCTCTCGTTTTTGCACTGCTCTAAATTCCTGTAACTCACTCCTGAAATCGTGGGCTGCTCGAACAGGCCGCCAGAAATCTCAGCGTCGCGTCAGACTCCTGACGGACCAATGCGACTTACTGGAGCCACGCCAGCTTCTCACCGTAGCACTTAATTCGGCAACGTTTGAAGAGGGCATCCTGAAACTGGACATTGAGAACGGAGACGGCAAATACTTTGCAGCCGACGTTAACGCAAACAGCATCGTGGAACACCGCGGCCTTTTGACAGATGATCAGCTGTCATTTTCCATGGACCCCGCAGCTACTCAGATTTACCTGCGGTTCTTTGACGATCAGCAGGAGACAACTGAAATAGCAGTTATTCATGTTTCCATTCCTGCTCCAGCTGAATTAGGTCCCATCACCACGTCTGCCGGTGGAGGAGGAGTTTCCGGTTCAATCATCATGCCGGCAACGACAACCAATGCTGTCTGGCTACTCTACCGAACTCCTGGTGCCACAGAATGGCAGACTCTGTGGGACGCTGGGCCCGTGACCGGGACTACCGTCTTCAGTGTCATGATTCCAGGATTGCAGACTGATACGGCGTACGAGTTCTGTCTGCGTACGGATAACGGTATCACGTCCGCTGAATCAGCCCCAACTACGATCGTTGTTGAAGCTCCGGATGCTGACCCGGATGATGACCCGGATGATGACCCGTTTATCTAAGCCATGCATCCACTTTGGGCTTTGCACCGTTCTGCTTTTCCAACTCAGTCAGCGAACAGTTCTCGCAGCCCCGCGGTAGCATAGGTTCCGGGTGGCAAATCGAATTCAAGGACCAGATTAGCTGTCGAATCCAGTTCGACAGTCGGCCTGCCAAAGAACTGCACCAATGGCCGCCGTGTGCCGGGCGCCAGTTTACGATGAGATTCGAACAGTTCGTCACTGACGCCGCATTGCTCTATTGCCCGCAACTCTGTCGCTTTCGGTTCTCCGGAGGCAACAGCCATCCTGCGGCCTGGCATCGGGCCGGCCGGTACAAGTGCTTCCGCAGGTGTGTCGCCGCGGTCGTCAAATGCAAATGGGCGCAGCCCTCCCTTTCGAATGACTACGTCTCCCGGCTCGGGAGTAAGCCGTTGACCGATGACCCGTTCCCTCAGAACCAGATTAAAGACTGCCGACTGAACAACGCTCATTTCAAATCGAGCGGAATGAGATTTGCGCTGACGGCCGGATGTCAGATTCGCAACCGCACGGGCCACTCCTTCGCCCGTCCCGCCAAAACGCTGGGGGCCAAAATAGTTGGGAAAACCGGTCACCTCGAGAAGAGAAAGCCGCTCCGCGATCGCCTCAACAGCTTGCGGCCCAAATGGTTCCTCACCGCGAGCAGTAATTCGAAAGCGGTTGCCGCGAAGATGCCCTGTCTTCAGCCGATTACTGTGGCGTGAAATTTCAAGAACGTTGAGTTGGTCGCTGACTGGCCCCGGCTCCACGCCATCCTGCAGGGGAATGGAGACGAATTGTCGGGTCACAGCAGCGTCGTCCTTCCGACCGGCTGTCCCAATATCCCTCATCCGAACGCCACAGAACCTTGAGATCAGCCGCAGCATTTCACCGTGCTTCAGGTCTCGCTTTTCCACCCAAAGGTACAGGTGCGGTCCATCGCCTGACGGAATGTAAGCAGGGATCTCTTCCACCTGAAAGTCTTCCGGCCTGCTTCGGATCTGCACAGACCACGGCATGTTGGGATGCAGCTTCGGTGGATTCACCAGAAGGTAAGAAAGTTGAGAGTCTGCCTGGGACACTAAATGATGTTTCTGTAGACCGATTACGCAAGGATCCCGTCGACAACTTTTCCGCGGACATCCGTCAGGCGGTAATCGCGGCCGGCATGACGATAAGTGAGTTTCTCATGATCAAATCCCATGAGATGCAACATGGTGGCATGCAGATCATGGACGTGCACGCGGTCTTCCACTGCCTGATATCCGAATTCATCCGTACTGCCCCATGCGGTACCGCCCTTGACACCACCGCCCGCCAGCCAGACGGTGAATCCATGATGGTTATGGTCACGCCCGGTTGGAGGAGCGCTCGACCCAAGTGGAATTTCGACTGCCGGTGTTCGCCCAAACTCTCCTCCACAGATAACCAGCGTTTCTTCCAGCAAACCGGACTGAGCAAGATCTGTCAGCAATGCAGCCACAGGTGGGTCAGCCTGCTGTCCAAGGCTGCGATGACCACCTTCGATATTGGAGTGTGAGTCCCACGGCTGAACATCGCCGTGATAACACTGCACGACACGAACACCGCGTTCAATCAGTCGGCGAGCAATCAGCAGCTGCCGACCATGAATGGTGTCAGCCCTGTAACTCTCCTGTGTCTGTTTGGACTCCCTGGAAACATCAAACGCATCAGTCGCCTCCATCTGCATTCGATAAGCCAGTTCAAACGACTGAATACGCGCCTCCAGTGCCGCATCGTCCTGCCGGCCGCGCTGATGTTTTCGATTGAGTCGTTGCAGCAGGTTGAGCTGTTCTCGCTGGTCACTCGGAGACATCGAATTGTTCTGAATGTTTTCCAGCAGTTCGGTCACACTCGACTTTCGAGTGTCGAGATATGTCCCCTGATAGATCCCCGGTAAGAACGAACTCCGCCAGTTTGATGAGTCAGCCACCGGGAGCCCGGGGCACAAAGTCACAAACCCTGGCAGATTCTGATTTTCACAGCCGAGGCCATAAGTCAACCAGGCTCCATAGCTGGGACGTGATAGTCGCTCGTCCCCCGTGTTCATCAGTCGCATGCTCTGTTCATGGTTCGGTGTATTCGCGTACATCGAGCGAATCACGCAGATTCGGTCTGCATGAGCAGCTGCCGTCTTCCGAAAAACTTCACTGCACCAGAGTCCACTATCGCCGTACTGGTTGAACTTAAAGGGTGACGCCAGTGCGACTCCAGTTTCACGTTCGGTCGTGAGGTTGCCCAGCGGCAGTCGTTTGCCTCCCCAACGAGTCAGCTCGGGCTTGGGGTCCCAGGTATCAACCTGGGATGGCCCCCCGTTCAAATACACGTGAATGATGTGTTTTGCCCGCGCGGGAAAATGCGACGGAGCCGGTGACAACGGAGACCCACCAGCACCCTGTCTTTGATCTGCCTGCAGAACTGCAGGCAAAGCAACCATTCCAAGACCAGTGCCCATGGTCTGAAGTAACTGTCGTCGAGGAAGCGTTGGTGGAATCATGGCGGTCTCCTGCAGGCGAAGGAATCATGTTATCGTGCCAAACAGCCGTGTGACAGTCTTTCGATATTGAGGCCACTGTTCAACACCATCAGGCACGCATGTAAGCACGACCCGCAGGCGAGTGACAGTCTCTGGTATCCGTGAGAACAAGTGCGACGACGGGCCCTCACCTTGTCTGATCGGCTGGACGCCGATCAACCTGCGCCGCTGCCACGTCACGGGAGAGTGAACTCAAGAGGCGAATAAGTATCCTGCGGCTTCACTCGGCCATTGACATTCACGCGCAATTCCCAGCACGCGGCTGGGGCTCAGCTGTTCAAACCGCACTCAATCAGGAATCGTAACCGTGACCACATTGGACACACCCGATCCGCGAGGGCCCTGCGGAGTGTGGTAGACAGCATAGACGCGGTAACGGTACGTCCTGCCCTGCTCTGCCTTTGGGTCTGTTGCTTGAGTTTCGTTCCGCCCGGGTTTGCCAAGATGATTTCGAAACTTCCCCTCTGCCCCGACCGCACGCTGCAGTAGATATCCGGCTTCCCCCTCCGCATTGTCCTTCCATGCCAGAACCGGTCGCTGAGATGGTTCCCCAATCAGCCGGAGTTCCGTGGGCGCGTCTTTGGCCGGACGACCAGGTTCCGGTTCGCGGGGCTGCACCGGTTTCGGACGCGGACCAGGATCATCGAGCTGCCTGCGAGCCAGTTGATAACGTCGGCGAATGAACTGCCGCTGCGACTCCAGCACGCTGTCCCAGTCCGTGTCGGTGGGATTGGTCACTCGCCGATGGGGAAAAGGATCTCTGGCCAGATCGTCCCTGATCTTTTCATACAGCACATCCAGTTTCGGGATCAGCACCTCGGGGTGAAAGTACTTCTCCAGAATCGAGTCCGCGAGGACTCGATACCGTTCCAACAACTCTTCATTCTGAAGGATGTGCTCGAGCAATGGGCGAGGGGGCCCCTGAGGGACGGGCCACGCCGCGTGCCACCCATCGATCACAGGGATTCTTCCAAATGCGCGATCCGAAAAGCCGACATCCAGGTCCCACGGCAGATAGTGCCAGCGATCATCCTGGGGATTGCGGTAGAGGTAATAGTTGTGAGGATTCCAGCCTGTCAGCTGATCAAAGGCGCCTCCATACAACATCACGGGCATCACTCGAAGGAACGACTCCACGTCCATCCGCCGGCTCAATTCGTGAGCAAACTCCGCTGGAGGAGTCTTGTGGATGGCATGAATGAGTTCCATCACATCGGCAGCGTGTTTGTCAGCAGCATCAGTCTTGGGTTCAAACCCTGTCCCGTGCTTCTGAATCACTTCCGGTGGAATCAGACTGAAATCAGATCCCGGTCCACCTTCGTCAGCTTTGTAGAGCGCGCCCTTCGCGCTACCAAATCGAGTCGTGAGAAAAACGTCGTCGATTCGTTCCACGTTGACGTAGACGCCATGGAAATTCCCATTCAAAAAGAGTCTGGCATGGTTGCAGCGATGAACGGGCTGCTTCAGATCTCGAAGAATGTCAGTCAGAATCCGTTCGCTGAACAGACTGCCAAACTGAATGCCGTTATCGAACGACACTCTTTGAAGTCCCATGAATCGCTGTGTCTTTTCGTAGCGATCGAACTGAATCAGAAAGCTGCGTTTGAATCTTTGTCGCGGATTGGACGAACTGTTCCCCTTGTACCGAACGGCCACACTGGCAACTGTTGTGTCATTCCACCGAAACGTCGCTGGTACATAGATGCGTTCCGGCAGCGCCGACTGCAGCTTACTCAGGTTTTCCGCAGACACCTCCAGGTGCACGGTCTGCACGACTTCCGGATCATAGAACTCCTTTGCCGGCAGATCCTGCCCGGCATTCTCATCGGCTGACAACGTGCCAGACGCGAGGACAAGAGAGAGCATTACAAATCGTGTGAGTACAAACACAGTCGCCCCGGGAAAAGATTCATTGTTCAATCTGTGGGTGATCTCGCCACAGCCACTTCAATGACTCGGGCATCAGAACACCACCATGTCGCCCATTATGACCGCCTGTGCCCATTACGAACCTGAAGTCGTATCCGGCAAATTTCAGAGACGACGCCATTTGCCGATTGGCGAGCGGCCAGCTTCCGTGCAGGTTATCAAGGTCCCTGCTGCCTTCCTGCAGAAACACTCGAATCGGTTTCTTCTCAGTCTTTCGAATCCATGCATGATAGTTATGGCCACCACGAATGTTGGTAAAGCTGCCAACATGACTCAAAACCCTGCTGAAGGAATCAGAACGCTCCCACGCGACTGTCCAGGCACAGATTCCGCCCGAACTAATTCCGCCAACCGCCCGATCTTCCGGCTTCTTTGAAATGTTATACTTCTGATGCAATGGCGGCAGAAACTCTTCAATCAGAAACCGAGCGTACCTGTCCCCGAGTGAGTCGTACTCAAAACTTCGGTTCCTGCGTGATCGCGCATTCGGTGTCGACGCTGGAATTGTGCCGGGATTGACAAAGACGCCAATCGTGACCGGCATCTTCTTCTGATGAATCAGGTTGTCGAAGACGACAGGCGTTCTGAAGTTCCCATTTTCACGCACATAGCCCGCGCCATCCTGAAAGACCATCAGGCAGGCGGACTTCTCTTTGGAATACTGTGCCGGAACGTACACCCAATAGTCTCGCTCAGTTCCGGGGTAGACCTTGCTGCTGACGAACCGAAACTGTTCGACCGTCCCTTTGGGAACGCCTTCCTGACGCACTGAATCCGGTCCGTATTCCTGCGCAACAACCATCACAGGAGTGAAGAGCACCAAAGCGAAGAGTTTCTGAGGTGAAGACATGAGCCTGTCTGAAGATGTCAAAACGGTCAACCTCGGTTGTACCTCTGGCGAGCACAGACCACAACCACAAGGGGGGACGTTCCGGGCTGCTCATCAGAGACCGTCCGGCGATGAAACACCAGAAACACAACTCAAACAGTCCTCAACACAGACTCGGTTGCTTTAGCCTCGCACTACCGCATCCCACAAAACCTGCCCAATCGGAACCCGCGGGAGCGTAATCCCCCGCCCGATCCCGAATCCGTAGAAAGCACTCAGGTTGCACGTGTTGCCTGATGTCGATACCCCTAATGTGCTCGATGTTGCGTTCGGAGCACGGTACTCGCGATGCAGTTGCCTTGTTCCCCTCTTGCAGCTGCACCGTTTTTCTATGCGCGGCCACCTGTGGCGAATCCGCAACCGGGCGAATCATCGTCCGCTCGAAAACCGTCGCGGACCTCGCCCCCGGGCGATTTGCACGAACGCCGACCTGAGGTGATTAGCCGAAGGCAGCGAGAGCGCAGCTCTATCCCCCTTCAGATCATGAATCGTGCTTTTCCCGCCACTCCCGGAACGGTAATCTATTAGCTCGCTCCTGACTCATCCCTCCACAAGACCATGACCTCACCGCACGCCACCATCCAACTGAATCAGGCTGCTGCGCATGGCAGACGAACGCAACTTCGCCCAGCGCCGTTAGCGCTCAGTCGAGTCGTGCAGATCGTCAGCCTCCTGTTGTTCTTCAGCCTCTCATGCACAACCGCAGACGACACCACAGAACAGCAGCGATTCTTTGAAGCTAAGATTCGCCCCGTGCTGGTGGAACATTGCTACAAATGTCACTCAGCAGACTCAAAGAAGGTTGAAGGCGGCCTGCTGCTCGACACCGCTGCCGGCAGCAGAGCGGGAGGCGAATCCGGCCCCGCAGTTGTCCCAGGCAAACCGAACGAAAGCCTGTTGCTCGATGCCGTGCGGTATCAGTCATTTGAGATGCCTCCCAACCAGCAGTTGCCGGAGTCGATTGTCGCAGATCTCGAAAAGTGGATCCGTGACGGTGCTCACGATCCCCGTTCAGGCGAACATTCGATCACGGAAGATGAAATCGATATTGAAGCCGGGCGAAAATTCTGGGCGTTTCAACCACCACAGCCCTCTGCATTCCTCGAAGGTCAGGACACGTCCGACTCCGCCCGTATCGACGCATTGATTCAACGACATTTCAAAGATCGCGGCCTCACCGCAAACATTCCGGCAGACCGGCGAACACTGTTACGGCGTCTGCATTTCGACCTGACCGGTCTACCTCCGACGCATGAAGAAGTGCTTGCCTTCCAGCAGGATAAATCGGCAGACGCAATTCAAAAGGTCGTAGATGATCTCCTTTCGAGGAAGACCTACGGACAACGCTGGGCACGAGTCTGGCTGGATCTTTCACGTTTTGCTGAGGACCAGGCGCACATCGTTGGTAACAACAAATCTCTGTTCTACCCCAACGCATGGCGATATCGTGACTGGGTCATTGATGCGTTGAACAACAACATTCCGTATGACCAGTTCATCAGACTGCAGCTCGCGGCTGACCTGATTGACTCTCAAAAGGAAACACACAGGGCGGCTCTGGGATTCATCGGACTCGGCCCAAAATACTATCGCCGCAATGACCTTGCGGTGATGGCGGAAGAGTGGGAAGACCGAGTCGACGTTGTATCTCGTGGACTGCAGGGGATAACGGTGGCCTGTGCCCGGTGTCATGATCACAAATATGACCCCATCCGAACGGAAGACTACTACGCACTGGCGGGCGTCTTTGCCAGCACTGAGATGTTTAACCAGCCGGGGTCAAAGAAAGACAAGAAGGACCCGGAGAATTCGCTGCATATCATTCGGGAGGGCAAGGCCCAGGACCTTGCCGTTATGATTCGGGGCAAGGTCGACCATCGAGGAGATGTTGTTCCTCGTGGGTTTCTGCAGGTGATGTTCCCGGGCGAACGCAAATCGTTTTCAAAGGGGAGTGGACGGCTGGAGCTCGCCGAGTGCATCACTGATCCCGCAAACCCATTGACCGCACGAGTCATCGTCAATCGTATCTGGCAGCAGTATTTTGGAACGGGACTGGTCGCAACTCCCAGCAACTTCGGACAACTTGGACAGCGGCCCTCCCACCCGGAACTGCTGGACGACCTCGCAGTACGATTTGTACAGAACGGCTGGGACCTAAAGTGGCTGCACAGGCAAATTGCGCTGTCGTCTGCTTATCAGCGTTCATCTGACATCAACGCCGCCTCAATGGAGACTGATCCGACCAACAAATGGCTGTGGCGCATGCCCCGGCGGCGATTGCCCATTGAAGGCTGGCGAGACGCCGTCCTGACCGCTGCAGGCCGAATCGATGTGGATACGGGCGGTCAGTCCATTCAGCCCGACGACCCAGTGGAACGTCGACGGACGGTCTACAGCGCCGTCAGCAGATTCGACCTCAATCCACTTCTGGCACGATTCGATTTTCCGGACCCAAACGTCCATGCCGCTCGGCGCGTCGAAACCAACACGCCTCTACAGAAACTCTTTCTCCTAAACAACCTGTTTATTATCAAACAGGCCAGATACACGGCTGAACTGGTCAGTGGAGGAACCAACGAAGAAACCGTGGAAGCCCAGCTCGTCACCGCATTATTCGCACAGACTCTGCAGCGTGAACCAGACGAAGTCGAATTTGAGACTGCCGTTCAGTTTCTGAAGAACCAGCCAACTGCCCTGCCTCAGTTGGCACAGTCACTCCTTGTGTCCAACGAGTTCTGGTATCTCGATTGACGCCTGTCTCGCAACTGATGCCCTCCTGAAGATATTCCCAGATGAACAATTGCCCCATGAACCCATGGCATTCCCGCAGACAGATGCTGAAAACGGCCGGAACCGGCTTCGGCTGGCTCGCCGCGCAAAGCATGCTGCAACAGGCTTCGGCCTCAAAGGTATCGCCCGCTTCAACCCTGGCTCCCAAAGCCAAACGCGTCATTTTTCTCATGATGAATGGCGCCCCGTCGCATGTGGACACATTTGATCCCAAGCCGGCGTTAAAGAAGCACGAGGGTAAAGTTCCATCCGCCGACTTTATGCGTCGCTCCAAAGCGGCCGGGTATATGCCGTCTCCATTCCGCTTCAGGCCGCACGGTGACAGCGGTGTGATCATGAGCGAACTGCTGCCGAACCTTGGCAAAGTCGCCGACGAGCTATGTGTGATCCGATCCATGTACACGGATGAGCCCAATCATGAACCGGGACTGCTGATGATGCAGTCCGGTCATCAGCAGCCGGTTCGTCCATGCCTTGGTTCATGGGCTTCCTACGGACTGGGAACTGAGAATGAGAACCTGCCCGCATTTGTGGCCCTCAGTCCGGGTCGCCCGGTCGTGGGCCCGCAACTGTGGTCCAGCGCGTTCCTTCCTGCAGAGCACCAGGGGACGGCAGTCGACACGAACGATCTGCGCGTGGAAAAGCTACTGGCAAACATTCGCAACCCGGAACTCTCGCTGGAGTCCCAGCGGGTGCAACTGGACCTGCTGCAATTCCTGAATCGTCGTCATGCAGACAAGCGACAGCTCGAAGAATCACTTGAGTCGCAGATTCGCTCGATGGAGATGGCATACCGGATGCAGACGGCAGCTGCGGAAGCATTTGACGTCAATCGCGAACCAAAACATATTCGAGAAGCCTACGGCAGCACGCCGTACGCCAACAGCTGCCTGATGGCACGGCGGCTTGTCGAACGTGGGGTGCGTTTTGTGCAGGTCTTCTATGTCGACAGGAAAAACAAGCAGCCCTGGGACACTCATAACAACAATAACAGCAGACACATCACGCTCTGCCAGGACAGCGACAAGGCCACAGCCGCACTCATCTCTGACCTGAAACAACGGGGGCTGCTGGATGACACACTGATTATCTGGGGCGGAGAATTCGGACGCACGCCATTTGCTCAGAAGAACAAAGACAGCAATCCAAAGAACGCCGGACGTGACCATCACAGTACAGGGTTCTCCATGTTTCTCGCCGGAGGCGGCGTCAGGGGCGGCCATATGCATGGCAACACAGATGAGTTTGGCATGAATGCAGTTGAAGATCGTGTTCATGTACATGACCTGCACGCCACCATTCTCCACCTGCTCGGTGTCGATCATGAGCGGCTGACGTATCGATACTCCGGTCGAGACTTCCGCCTGACGGACGTGCATGGAAACGTGGTGCAGAAGATTCTTCGAGGGTGAGTGAGGCCTCAACCTGACGCTGCCATAATTCAGCCCCAAACGGCAGAGCAGCTTCAACGGGCTCTGCTTCTCGCTCATAGAAAGACGAATGCATGTCGACCTCAGACATCGTTGGAGACGGTGATTTTCGTTACAAGGTCAGCACCAACTGGGCTCAGATCCCGGCTGACCTCGAATTCGTGGAAGCAATTGGCGTTGCTGTCGCTCCCGATGATTCTGTCTTCGTGTTCAATCGAGGGACACCTGCCGTCCTTGTCTTTCGTCCGGACGGATCGTTCGTGACAAGTTGGGACGCCGACCTCGTGCGACCACACGGAATCTCCTTTGCGCCTGAGGGAACTCTGCTGCTGACGGATGACCTTGGACACCGGGTCGGACGGTACTCTCACAAGGGAGAGCTGCTGGCAAATCTTGGCCCTGCCGGTTCCCCATCAGAAACGGGAGTCGACGGATTCGACTATCGAACCATTCAACAGGCTGGCCCGTACAACCTGCCAACAAACGTAGCAGTCGCTGAGAACGGTCACACATTTGTCGCAGACGGCTACGGCAACGCGGCGATTCACCACTTCGATGAACACGACGTATTACTTGAGTCATGGGGTGGACCAGGAGATGGCGATGGCCGATTCAACGTCCCTCACGGGATCTGTGTGGACGGCGATCGAGTCATCGTGGCAGATCGTGAAAACAGTCGGCTGCAGTTCTTTGATCATGCTGGCAAATTGCTCGATACCTGGACGGATGTCGTGCGTCCCTGTCAGGTTCTGTGTCACGAGGGTCTGTACTACGTTGCTGAACTCGGAAATCAGAACGGACTGTTTCCATGGCAGACACGCCCCGATCTGCCCACGGGAGGTCGCGTTAGCATCTTTGACCGCGATAGTCAGCTGCTCGCTCGAATGGGCGGAGGGCTCGACCCGACGGTCCCCGCTGCGTTTTACGCCTGCCATGACATTGCGGTAGATTCCAGGGGCAATGTCTTCGTTGGAGAGGTTGCAGTCACGGCTTCCAAAGCTGCTGGTGAGGACCCGGAAGGGCTGCCGACCCTGCGACGCTTTCAGCGAATGTAGCGTGCCGGAATCAATTTGAGTTGCTTTGCAATGCTGGCGCCAGTGAACGCACAGTCAAAAACACAGTCGCCTTCGGCTTGCCGTTAGACTTCTCAGTGTGACAGCCATAGTCACCCGACTCAGAAGGTCAGGCTACAGTTCATCGCAGCAAGGCTGCGTCACATGAGCGTCAGGAATCAACCCCACGCGGCTACTCAGCGAATTCACACAGCTGCTGCACAGCTTCGACAGCCCAATTGATGTCCTGCTCAGTAGTAAACAGGCCCGGGCTAAACCGAATGGTTCCTCCTGATTCGATTGTCCCCAGCCGCTGATGCGTCAGCGGAGCGCAGTGGAATCCAGCGCGGCAGGCAATCTGGAAAGACTGCTCCAGAATGGCGGCCACTTCGCGACTGTCAATTCCCTCCAGAACGAAACTCAGGACTCCGCAGTTACGCCCCGCTGAGACCGAGTCCGAACAGAACACATGAAGGCGATCACTGTCAATCGCCGTCAGGCCATTGCACAGCTGTGAGAGGCGTTCCTGAATTAGATCGTGCACCTGAGAGATGGTCTGATCGGACATCCACGTCACTGCAGCCGCCAGTCCGGCCAATCCTGGACCGTTGGGATTTCCACTCTCAAACCGCGAGGGCATCTGCGTGGGTTGCTGCGCAGATTCGCTGACAGTTCCCGTGCCTCCACTTCGAACATGAGCCACACGTTCTTCAAGGCCCGGTCGGACATAAAGCAGTCCGGTTCCTAGTGGACCGAGCAGCCCCTTGTGCCCCGCTGCTGCCAGAAAATCGACATCCATCTCCCGCACACTGAACGGGAGATGGCCCGCCGTCTGCGCTGCGTCCAGCAGGAGGAGAGCGCCGTGTGCCCGACACAATGCCGCCACTTCTTTCACAGGCTGCACCACCCCGGTCACATTCGAGGCATGAGACAGCACAACCAGGTCAACGCTCGACTGCGTCAGCTCCCGTTCGATGTCCTTACAATCAATCAACCCTGTCTGTGAGTCAAACTCCAGCAGCTTATGACTGACACCGGATTCCGTCAGATCATTCAGTGGCCGCAAGACCGAATTGTGCTCCAGTTGCGTCGAGACAACCTGCATCCCACGTTTCAGAATGCCACGCAGCAGCAGATTCAGACTGTCGGTACAGTTGAACGTGAACGCCACATTGCTGGCTGACTCAGCGTCCATAAGGAGAGCCAGTTGCTGACGACACTGTGAGACAATCCCAAAAGCGGCATCGGCCGCAGCGGAATGGCTGCGTCCAATGGACGCTCCGGAGTTCCGCATGTAATCGTCTACAGCGTCATAGACGCAATCCGGCTTAGGATAGCTCGTCGCGGCGTTATCCATGTAGATCATGCTGCGTCTCCTGAAAGCCGACGCAGACAGTCATCATCAATGACCGTCCCTTTGGGTTGTTGTTTGATACGTTCCACGACCCTGGCCACGGCATTGTCATCGTCCGGAAGCCCCATCTCGTGAAGTCGATGAGCCACCGCGCGTCGACCACTGTGACGTCCCAGCACCAGTTGAATTCCTTCCGTTCCAACGGTCTCCGGCCGGAACGGCAGATAAGTATCCGGATTCTTAAGTAACCCGTCCTGATGGATGCCGGCTTCGGTGGCGAATATGTTCTCGCCGCCAACCGGCTTCATGCGGGAGATCGAGATGCCCGTCAGTTCGGCCACAAGTCGACACAGGGGTGCGAGATGGGCCGTGTTCACTTTGAACTTACGCGGAAACTGATCCGGATTCACTGCCATGGCCATGACCACTTCTTCCAGTGATGCATTGCCCGCGCGCTCCCCAATTCCATTCACCGTACACTGCACCACATTGGCTCCGGCCTGAATACAGGCCAGAGTGTTCGCAACGGCCAGACCAAGGTCGTTATGAAAATGGACTGCCAGCAACGCCTTATCAATGTTGCGCACCCGGTCCTGAATTGCCTTGATAAAATCAGCCGCTTTCTCTGGCGTCAATACGCCCACTGTATCCGGAAAACCAATGGTTGTTGCCCCGGCATCGATCGCCTCGGTGTAACACTGGCACAGAAAGTCAAGTTCTGTTCGACTCGCATCTTCCGGACTGAATGCAATGACCCGGAACGCTTCACCGGCATATGTCACGGTATCCGTAATGATCTTCAGAATCTCGGACTGACTCTTCTGCAGCTTGTGCTTTCGGTGGAGTGGACTCGTACCACAGAAGAGGCTGACTCCCCTCTTGTGAATGGGATTGCCGTGCAGTGCTTTCTGAGCCGCGTCAATATCCGACCGAACAGTTCGACAGAGTGCGGTCAGAATCGGTTTACGAATCACTCCCACCATTTGTTGAATGGCCACCACGTCCGCTTCGCTGGACGCAGGAAAACCGGCATCCAGTGAGTGAACGCCGGCGGCTTCAAGCGCTTTGGCAATTCGGAGTTTTTCATCTGGCTCAAGAGTTGCACCTGGCATCTGCTCGCCGTCCCGCAGCGTCGTATCGCTGAACAGCACATTGTTCGCACGTTTGTGATGATTAATCACCGCGCTGCGAACCGCGTCGCGAACGTAAGATCTCACTTTTTGCAGAACACCCGACATACGAATTGTGCTTACCGAAACGGCTGAACCGGGCCCCAAAACCGATGCTGTAATCGAATTCGGGAACGTGTATTAGGACGGAAACCGGAACTATAGAGCATCGTTCAACGCTGACAAAACAACTCGAAGTGCCATCGGAGCTGAGGAGTTGAGCGACGAAAGCCGGCGAAGCTGTACACCTATGCATTCGTCGCCCGCCTTTGACAGCCAGGTTACCCCAGACAACGCCTGATCTCGCTCTGCGAGTTCCGGCCTACACGTGGATGGGTGTGACGGACGTTCGCATATTGGGGTAACCCGCAGAAGATTCTGAACATGCTCAAACGAATTGCAATCACTCTCGTGATCTTCAGCTCAACTCTTTGCCCCGTACTTCCGACAGATGGGCCAGCAGACTGGCTCAGGAACGAAGCGGCTCGAATCAACAAAGAGACTGCAATATTGCCATGGAAGCACGCAGCATTCCGAGTCACCGCCGCGCAATTGAACGCCTCACGGAAAAAGGCAGTCAACGACGACAGTCTCACTGATGAGCAACGAGCAGCCGCTCGCAAGGTAGTGCATGCAACCAGTACTCCGGAGCCGCTGTCGTCTCAATCAGCAAAGACGATCACCTCACAAATGCAACCGTGTCCGGATCTGCAGTTTGTTTAACGGCACGACTTAAATGAACCTCGGGGCCAGCCAGCCACGCATCCTGATAGGCAGTCAGTTCGTCCGCTTTCAATCGTCGGCGATTAATGGCGTCCACGTTGATCACGGCAGCATACATCCGGACAAGTTCGGGGTCCTTTCCCTCTGCAGACCACGACACCGTCAGATCATCGCCATCCAGTTCATACGTGATTCGCAGGCGGGCCAGATAGCCCCGTTCCCGCACAGGCACATTATGTCGAAACTCAGCTTCGTTCAGACACGTGTGTGTCACCTGAACTGAGTTACCTACGATGCGGTGTGTTTCGAGCGAGCAAAAGACCCCCATTCCCTTGAGATCGTCTTCGGTATACGCACCAAGGCGTTCCAGAGCTGGCTTCAGTTCCTTGAGAAGCCGAAAGCCCTGACCCAGGCGGCGGCTCTTGGGCTCTACAAGCTGATTCCATTTGGCGTCCGCGCTGCTCCACGTCATCGTGAGCTTTTCCGTGATGCCCCGCGACTGCGTCACCTTCAGGCTGACGGGCGCATCAGAGTTCCCAGGGTTTCCAGCCAGCGTCAAGGCCGCACCAGACACTTCCCCGACAACATTGAAGTCACCAACGAATTCCTGCGCAGCTTTCGAGGTCACAGGCGGAAAGTCGGCCACATCCGCACTGCTGAACCGCGTCCGCTGCGGCTGTCCTGTGTCATCTCCAGAGTCTCTCTCTGTTGTTGCCTGCTCGTCATTCGACGCGGTCTCCTCGCCATCGCGGTTCCCTCTGAGGATCACCATGACTGTCACGGAGACCATCACAACAATGAGGGCTATCAGCGTCACAATGACGTTGAACTGAGTCTGCCGTGACTGAGACGGCCGCCGTGACGCTCGCGGTTCCGCAGGCGTCGACGTATCCACTGCTGGTACCGGATCGACCTTTGGTACCGGATCGAATTCAGGTTGCAAATCCGGGACATCACCTTCGGGGACGACTTCCTGGAGCTCTTCCACCACCGGAGCCGGCAGGGGAGGAACACAGTATTCCCGTGAACACTCGGTGCACGGGACCATGGTGCCTTCCTGACTTCGTTGAATCCGTATTTCGTGCCCGCAATTGGGGCAACCCAGTCTGAACACAGGCTTTGCTCGGGGGAAACGTCTGAATCACGGATAAAGAGGACTCGTTCGTCACAGAATAGCATGGTAGCTCGTACGACCGAGCACCCCTTCCCATGGAAACGGATCCTGAGCTGTGATTTCGCCCGTCAAATCCCATTCCACCCAAAAATCCGGCGGAAGGAGAGCTTTGAGCCAGCGTATTCGGGCGTGCAATTCTCGCTGTTTATGGGTCTGTTTTGTGATAATCTGATGAGTGCTGCCCGCATTGATCTGCGGCCCTCCCACCAAACATCCCAATACGCCTGGACGCCCACCATGAGACGTCTTCTCACCGGCCTGATTCTGCTGACGGTGCACACCGCTCACGCCGACGACACCGACCGTAAAGGGCTCGATTTCTTTGAGTCTCGAATTCGCCCGATGCTGGTCAGCCACTGCTACGAGTGCCACTCCGCAGGAGCAGCGGCACGCGGAAAACTGAAAGCGGGACTGCTGCTGGATTCCAAAGAAGGGACGCTCAAAGGAGGCGAGAGTGGGCCTGCCGTTGTGGCCGGAAAACCGGACGACTCGCTGTTGATTGCTGCATTGAAACATGATGGTCTTGAGATGCCCCCCAAAGGACAACTGCCAGACGAGATCGTCGACCACTTTGTGGCATGGGTCAAAATGGGGGCCCCCGACCCACGCGTCGGAGGAACGGTCATTGCGTCCACAGAAATCGATATCGAAGCAGGCCGCAGTCATTGGTCCTTTCAGCCGCTTCAGACACAGGTACCACCAGCCATTGATCACGCATGGATCCGTACTCCCGTGGATCAGTATGTCCTGCAGCGACAGCAACAGGCACAGGTTGAGCCCAACCAAACGGCTGATCCCCGCACACTCGTGCGCCGCGCCTACTTCGATCTGACAGGGCTTCCGCCAGATCGTGAGGCAGTCACGGCGTTCGTGTCTGCATGGGAGAAGGACCCGCAGAAAGCATGGACCCAGCTCGTGGACAGCCTGCTGAACAGTCAGCATTACGGCGAACGCTGGGCACGTCACTGGCTCGACCTGACTCGGTTTGCAGAAAGTCACGGATACGCATTTGATGGCGACCGCCCCAATGCGTGGCACTACCGCGACTTTGTGATCCGCGCGCTCAACGCTGACATGCCCTACGACGAATTTGTCCGCCAGCAGATTGCAGGAGACCTCCTCGTCGATCTCAATGTACAGACACCTGAGCAGGCCAAAGCCACGGTCGACACTGTTGCCGCAACCGGATTTCTGATGGCTGGTCCCTTTACGACGCAACAGACTCAGAAAGAACGAGAACGCAGTCGCTACGAGCAATTGGACGACATCGTCAGCACTATGGGAACCTCCCTGTTGGGCCTCACAGTTGGATGCAGCCGCTGCCACAGTCACAAATTCGACCCGCTTCCTCAGTCCGACTACTACCGACTCACATCCTGTTTCGCGGAAGTCGGGTCTCAGGACGCGTCCATCAATATGAAGCCAGCAGAATTTCGTAAAGCTAAGGCAACATACGATGCCGCACTTGCTCCGCTGCTGGCCGCTCGGACTGAATATGAGACTAAGACGCAGCCCGCAGAATATGCAACGTGGATCGCCGATCAGACTCGTTCAGGCCCACAGACCGACGGGACACTCACGATCCACCCATGGCAGCATGCCGGACCGTTTGCGGGGGCATCGTTTGAAAGTGCGTTCGAAACTGCCTTCGAGCCTGAACAACAGACAAAGAACAACCCGGCAATCAACCTGGCAGACACCTACGCTGACGGTGCGATCAAGTGGACCCAACAGAACTGGCCCGATGCAACAATCCACAACACGCTCAGCGGCGACAACTCCGCCAACTATCTGTATCGCATCATTGACGCCGCAGAAGACAGGAGCATCACACTCTCGCTCGGGCGAGACGACGCACTTAAGTTCTGGCTCAACGGAAAGGAACTTGTCAGTACGAAATCAACCGGAGGTGTCGTGGCCGGGCAGGAAGTTGTTCGAGGCGAACTCAAGGCCGGTAGGAACCACGTCCTGATGAAGATCATTAATCAGGGCGGTCCGTCCGGATTCTATTTCTCTGCAGATACAGCGCCAGCAGAGCAGTTGCCCGAATTCTCTGCATGGCAGCACCTTGGCCCAATCCAGTCGACAGATCTCAACACGGCCTACAGAACGGCATACCCGCCGGAACAGCGAGTTGATCTGACTGCACAGTTCACAGACCGCGGGGAACCTGCGACAGCTCCTGAAGAAGCAAAGCTCAGCTGGACGCCACAGCCGGACTGGAAAGATGGTGTCGCCCACAACGACAAACTAAAAGGCAATCATGTCGCCAACTTTCTTTACCGCACGGTCACAGCGACCCAGCCACAGGTCCTCGAGCTGTCCCTCGGCAGCGACGACGCAATCCGCGTTTGGATCAACGGCCGCTCTGTGCTCGCCAAAGAGATTGCTCGCAACAACGCCGCTGCCAATCAGGAAAAGGTCAGGATTCAGCTGGCGGAAGGACAAAACGAGATTCTGATCAAGATCGTGAATGGGGGAGGAGCCTCCGGGTTCTACTTCGCTCCCACCGTCTCCGCGGCACCGGACGATGTCCGTGCTGCTCTGGCTCTCGCCGAAGACAAGCGGAACGATAAACAAAAGAAACGACTGGTCGACTGGCATCGCGGTTTCGATCTGGCATGGCTCGAGCGAAACAGTGCCGTCGAGTTTCAACAGCGATCTAAGCCAGAGCCGGAACTGGTGAAGGTATATGCCGCCAAAATAAAAGGAGGCACGTACCAGTTTGGCGGCGATACCTACAAGGTGTATCACCTGCGTCGCGGCAATGCTGACAACAAGGAAGCACTGGCAGAACCAGGGTTCCTGCAGGTTCTGATGAACGCAGATACAACAGAACAGCAGTGGCTGACGAAGAAGAAAGCAGATGGGGCAGAGGAGAGTCTGCGCGGACGACTTGCCCTGACGGACTGGTTGACGGACACGGAGAATGGCGCCGGTCACCTGCTGGCTCGAGTAATCGTGAATCGCCTGTGGCACTACCATTTCGGGCGTGGCATCGTTGCGACCCCGAGTGACTTTGGCACACGAGGCGAACGTCCCTCCCACCCGGAACTCCTTGACTGGCTGGCTGGAGAGCTAATCCGCCATGGCTGGAAGCTAAAGCCAATCCACCGACTCATCATGACCAGTTCCGTCTACATGCAGGCGGGCGAAGTCACGGAAAGCGGTCGGAAGAACGATCCGGAAAATCTGTTGCTGTGGCGACGAGCATCACGGCGGCTGGAGGCAGAGGTCATTCGAGACGCATTACTGGCAGCCAGCGGCACGCTCGATCGCACTCCTTTCGGAAAGGGGACGCTGGACGAAAACAGCACCCGCCGCAGTATCTACTTCACAGTGAAGCGAAGTCGTCTGATTCCGATGCTGAAACTGTTTGATGCTCCGGATGCCATGCAGGGCATCGGGAATCGGGAGGAGAGCACAGTGGCTCCTCAAGCGCTGGCAATGCTCAACTCACCCATCATTCGCAAACTTGCCACAAAGTTCGCCGAACGTGTCCGACCCAACGCAGACAAAGACCTCAATTCCGTGATTGAAGACGCGTGGCAAACGGCATTCGGTCGGCCACCTTCCCCCGAAGAAGTCGCCGCCATGAACGCCTTCGTCGAACGTCAGAAGAGTACTCGTGGCGAAGATGGGAACGCGGAAGCGATTGCAGTCCGCGACTTCTGTCACCTTGTATTGTGCATGAACGAATTCATTTACATCGACTAGAACGAGCCGGGGAACCGATGCTGTGATCGCAGCTCCGGTTTCAAATGGCTTCACATCTCTCGCTCTTGCATTGAAAGAAAGCAGATCGATGCTTCTCGAACATCATCAAGCAGATACGCGCCGCTCATTTCTCCGAACAGCAGGTCTGGGATGCGGCACCGTTGCCCTGACTGATCTGCTGCACCAGCAGGGAATCCTTGCAGCCGACAAACGGCAGAACCCTCTGGCCAGGCGCCCTGCTCCGCAGAGTGCTCCTGCCAAAGCGGTCATCTGGCTGTTTCAGACAGGCAGTCCGTCTCAGGTTGATACCTTTGACTACAAGCCGGAACTGCAGAAGCGCAGCGGCACACAACTGGCCGGAGCCGACCCCAAAACAGGATTTTTTACCACAAGCGGCAAGTGTCTGAAGTCGCCGTTCAAGTGGGCGCAGCACGGGGAGTGCGGCGCGTGGACATCGGAGATCTTTCCGAACATTTCGAAGCATGTTGACGATATGGCCTTCGTCTATTCGTGCTACTCGCAGTCCAACAACCATACGCCTGCGATGCTGCAGTTTAATTCCGGCATGATCCGTCAGGGGTTTCCCAGTATGGGATCATGGCTGACATACGGACTTGGCAGCGAGAATTCGAATCTCCCGGCCTACGTGGTCATGCACGGAACCAAACCTCGTGGCGCGGATCCGATCTGGTCGTCCGGGTTTCTGCCGAGTGTTTACCAGGCCACCGCTATCGACCCACGTGGCGCTAAGCCAATCCAGAATCTGGAGACTGCAAAAGAGCTTTCTGGTGATCATCAACGATCTCTGCTGGATGCCCTCAATTCTGCCAACGCCCGACACGCTGCGAAACGTCCATTTGATCGCGACCTGAATGCTCGCCTTGAGTCGTTTGAGCTGGCGTGGCGGATGCAGACTTCCGCTCCGGAGGCATTCGATCTTGGGCAGGAGAGCAAAGAAACGCAGGAAGCCTACGGACTGAATCGAAAGGAATCCAAAGACTATGGTCGGCAGTGCCTGATTGCCCGACGACTGATCGAACGTGGAGTTCGATTCGTCCAGGTGTTTGCCTCCTGCCCAAACACTCCGGGCGGCGCCGTCAGCGATGTTCCCTGGGACGCCCACAATGATATCAACCGGAACCACCGAGCCTGTGCGTCGACTGTTGACCAGCCAACAGGGGCCCTGCTCCAGGACCTGAAACAGCGTGGGCTGTTCGACGAAACCATCGTCATCTATGGCGGTGAATTTGGACGAACCTCCGACTCACAGGGTGCCGCCGGTCGCGATCACAACCCCAACGCCTTTACCACGTGGTTTGCAGGTGGCGGCTTTAAAGGGGGAGCACAATATGGTGCCTCGGATGAATTCGGCTACAAAGCAGTTGAAAACCGAGTCAACGTGCACGACATCCACGCGACGGTGCTGCATCAGATGGGAATCGATCACGAGCAGCTGACGTATCGATTCAATGGCCGTGATTTTCGACTGACCGACGTAGCGGGCGAAGTTCTGACAGAGATCATCAACGGATAGTCAATTGCCTCCGCGTGCCTCCGCGTGCCTCAGTGACCTCTGTGGTTAATCCGTCCGAATAGTCAGGTCACCGCGGAGAGCACAGAGGCACACAGAGTGAGGCCAGCGAATCCTGCTGCCAGCTACGATTGGCATTCGAATGTTATTTGAGTGGAGCCCGACCTTCGGCGATCAGCCTGAAGCAACGAGGGCGCAGTCCTGTTCCTAGACATCAAAGACGCGATCGTCCCCGTTGTCGCCGTTGTTGCGGGCGTCCACGGCAAGCTGATAGAGCTTTTCACCGGCGGGAGTCGGATAGATACCGTCCACACAGGCCTGGCACAGGTTTTCACGTGGCAGACCCACGCAGCGAGCCAGTGCGTCGACGGGAAGATAGCGCAGACTGTCAGCACCAATCTCATCCGCCATTTTCTGCTCCTCCTCAGGAGTAATGACAATGTCTTCCATGTGATTCGGAGCAAACAGCTCACCAATGGTCGACATGTCGATTCCGTAGTAGCACGGGGCGATGATTGGCGGGCAGGCAATTCGGACGTGAATTTCCTGCGCCTTACCGCGTTTGCGGAGCAGCTTTAACAGCGCCTTGAGCGTGGTCGCTCGGACGATTGAGTCGTCGACGAGCATCACACGTTTGCCGTCCATAATCTCTGGCAGTGGCGTATACTTCATGCGGACTTTGTCCGCACGATTGGAGCCCTCGATAAATGTCCGACCGATGTAGCGATTGCGGATCAGGCCTTCCAGAGAAGGAACTCCCAATTCAAATGCCATACTGTCCGCTGCGGCTTTCGCAGTATCCGGAACCGGGACCACGATCGTGTCTGACCGATCCACTTCTACTGTTTCTCGACGGGCCAGTTCTTCTCCAAGACGCTTGCGCGAAAGGTAAACTCCCGCACCGTCAAAGTGAGACCCCGCGTTGGCGAAGTAGATCCACTCAAAGAAACAGTGAGCTTTCCGAGGCGACTCGGCAAACTTTTCAACTCGCACTCCACTCCCATCCACAATCACCGCGTAGCCGGGGGGAACATTCCTGACACTCTCTTCTTTGAAGCCCAGATGGGTCAGCGCCACACTCTCGCTGGCCGCTGCAAACAGTGGCCCATCCTGTGCGTAACACAGTGGACGAATTCCTCGGGGGTCCCGTGAAACAAACATGTCCCCGTTGGCGTTCAGGAACGCAAGATTCCACGAACCATCAAGGCGACCAGCCAGAGACTTCAGGATCTCGATGCCAGTGATACCAGGTTTCTCTGAGAGTTCCTGCGAGATCAGGTGATTCAGAACTTCCGTATCTGTCTCACGTGTCAGATGAAAATCCGTCGACTGCAGGATTTCGTCGCGCAGTTCCCTGTAGTTCGCCAGCTGACCGTTGAAGACAAAGCTAAACCATTTTGAACGTGCGATGTGATGACGTTCAAAGGGCTGCGCGTAGCTGCGGTCATCTCTTCCACAGGTCGCATATCGCACGTGTCCGATCGCAGCACGACCGGCATATTCTTCCATCAGGGCCATATAACGGGCCTGATGATTCATGCGGAAGACTTCTGCAACTCCCCCAACATCCTTGTGCGTGTCGATCAGCTGAAGACGGTCGGCGCTGTACGTCGTGAATCCCGCTGCCAGCTGGCCACGATTCTGCATGTCCAGCAACATTCCCGGAACAAGCCGCGATGAAAGGCCGGGGTCGTTCTTCGGCACAAGCGAGCTGGGGGCATCGGAATCGAGATGATACACGGCGGCAATACCGCATTCGTGATTAAGTTCATCCATACTGGAAATGGCCTGGTGGGTGCCGATGCCGGAGGAATTCGAGACTCGTAGATGAAAGTCTCGTGAACGCGCGGATAATAGTGAGCACAATTCGGCAAACCAACCCTCGGTGTTTGGGTATTTTCGAACTTGCCGCAACCTCCGGTGTCCCCGGCTCCAATGTCCCCGCCACGACCACAATCAGCTGCCCGCAGGCTTCCTCCGAAAATCACGCCCGAACAGGCCGTGGCGGATCTTGTATGGGCGATCAACAGCTCATGGCTGGTCTCTGGACCGGTGAATTGGCAGCCGGACCAGCTCCCGTCCATCACCCCCGAAGAAATCGACTCAGAACACCTGGCAGCTCATATTGACCAAAACGCCTCGTGGCGGGTGGGACGATACTTCGAAACGCTCTTCAGCTACTACCTGCACCACTTCACCGAAGTGTCCGTCATCGGAGAAGGCATTCAGGTCCGGGGACCGGACCGGCAGACGCGGGGAGAACTGGACTTCGTGATTCGCAGTGACTGCGGCTCCCTGACCCACTGGGAAACTGCAATCAAGTTCTATCTCTGCCGCCCGGACGCCCTTCATCGCGGCAGCCACTATCCAGGTCCGGATCCTCAGGATACGCTTGAGTCTAAGCTCCATCGACTGACGACTCACCAGCTCACACTCGACTGGGAGCATCAGGACCAACACAAAGACGCGGAATCGCCACAGTTGCGGCAGGCGGTTGTCAAAGGGCGAATCTTCTACCCGGTCGGGTACGAAAGTCCACAGAAGCCGCCTCTATTCGGTGGCCGCAGTCAGCCAGTGACCGAAGACATGCCTGACGGGTTCAGAATTCACCATGATCACTGCATGGGGACATGGCTGACATGCAGAGAGGCCGCGGCCAGATTGACGCGTGAGGAATCTCCTCATGAATATGTTGTGATGGCGAAGCCAAACTGGCTGTCTCCTTCTGTGGCAGCCACTGGCATCAGCCCCGCAGCAGCAGCAACAGGAATTCGGGAGTCCTTCGCGGATTCACGATCGCCCGTGATGCTGACAGAAATCAATCTGGCCGTCCCGGAGCGTCGTCGACAGATCATCGTGGTCAACGACGACTGGCCGGGCCCTGATCCCGGAGATGCGCCCTGGATGTAGGCGGGGAGTCACAGGCTCCGGCTAGATTTGCGTATCTGGTGATACTGCCGCTGCACTGTCCGACACGTCATCAAAGTCTGGCCGGCTACGCACCTGCCTGATCAACAACCTCCAGCCTTCGTCAGGTAAAACCTGATGTGCAACCAGACTACGGCATGAACGACGCGATCTCCTTGGCGTCAGCTCCGTTCCAGACACGCAGCACACCGTCTTCGCACCCGGCCGCGACAACCTTGCCATCCGCCGTGGTTGCTGAGCAGTACACGTAGTCAGGACACCCTTTGAACTCACGCACAGTACCACCATTGCTTGCTCGATGTCGGAAGACACGTTTATCACCCGAACAACTGATGAACTCATCCTGCATACCAATAAAGGACAGGGAAGTCACCTGCTTGCTATAAGTGCTGATCGTGCGTGCCTGTTCTCCGGTCTCTGCATTCCACACCTTGATGGCGTTATCGGCACCAGCACTCACCAGCTGTGTACCGTCACCCTTGAAGCTGACGTCCATCACGTGATGTGTGTGGCCCTCGTAGCTTCGTACGTGTGCGCCGGTCGCGAGATCGAATACTTTGACAAACTTGTCTGCTGCCGCGGAGGCCAGCAGCTTTCCGTCTTTGGAGAAGTCCACACCATAGACAGTGTCACTGTGAGCATTCTCGAACGATCGCACCAGCTTACCGTCAGCAACATTCCAGAGGGTCAGTTCTCCGCTCCGGGAAGCTTCTCCGCCACCGGCTGCCAGCTGGCTCCCATCCGGTGAAAATGCCAATGCAAGGACACGGTCCTTGAAGACAGATGGCTTGTCTTTACCCTGAGGTCCCAGCGTGCGGACAAGTTTCCATGCGGGAAAAGCGGCCGCGCGAGAGACTTTGCCGTCCGCCTGCTGCACAAGGAGTGCACCCGAGGCCGAGGCAACAGTGACAGGTTTTGCGGCCTCCGGAAGAGTTCCCGGCAAGAGATCAACAGCTGCACCATCTGCGACGTTCCACAATCGCAGAGTCCCATTACTGTCGAGTGTTGCTGCCAGCGTGTTGCTGACAAAGCCGGCAAATGTCGTTTTGATCGTCTGTTTGGCGGCAGCATCGGCGGCGGTATGTGCTTCCGCTGCGACCTTCGCCTCAGCTTCAACAGACGCCAGAAGTTTCTTCCGCTCAGCAACCTTCGCTTCTGCACGCTTGACGGCCTGCTCAGCCAGCTCTTTTCCTTTTTGTGCAGACTTGAGAGTGTTCTCTGCGTTGGTCACACCATCCCTGGCCGCCTGTTCTGCCTTAGTGGCATCTTCGAGCTTCTTCTTCAGGCCGGCATCTTCCGGTTTCTCGTCACTCGCCTTTTTCGCCGCAGCCACTTTGGGAGTCTCTTCCCCGAGTTTCTTCTTTGCCGCCGCCACTGCGTCAGTCGCTTTCTTGAGTTCCTCTTCCGCCTTCTTGGTGGAATCCTGTTGCTCCTTCACACGCTTCTCGTCCTCTGTCACCTGATTCTTCACCACGGTGACACGTGCATCTCTGACTGCCTTGTCAGCCGTTCTGTCAGCCAGATGACGTGCAGCGTTAAGGTCGGCATTCAAAGCTGCCACGGCCTTCGCCCCGGCCGCCAGCCACAATTGAGCCTGGCCGTCCGCAGTGACTGTGACCACGTTGGTGCCATTCGGAGAGATGGACGCCGAAGCAACCGGACCAGCGGCTGTAATCGCAGCACTCGGCTGCAGGTTGTCCAGCTTTCGAAGTTCTACGATGTTGCCTTCAGTTCGACACAAGAGGCTTGTAGCACTGACCGTAATCTGTTTGATCGCCCCCTTGTCTGATTTGATGGCGTCAGCCAGATTGAGCTTCTTCTCTGCAGCGACAAGGGTCAGAGGTCGCAGAGTTCCATCTTCCTGCAGAACAACCAACTTTGTGCCGGCTTCAATCCATGCTGCTGCAACGGCCTTCACTCCAAGTGCATCGCTGACAGCAAGTTCAGCACCATCGGCGCGATTCAACAGATGAACAGAACCATCGGCACCTGACGTCGAAATCCATTGATTCTCAGCTCCATGCAGACCAAGCAGTGTGACAGCTGCCGGGTCCTGCCCGCCCACCTGTCCCACGACCTGACTGTTGGCCGTGTCTACAATTCGAACGTTGCCATCAGCCTGCTGCAGCGCTGCAAGACTTCCGTCTGCACTGACAGCCATCCGTATCGTATTCGCCGGGGCAGCAATCGGCTGAATAAATGCCGTGTCGCGCTGCCAAAGCTTGATGTTCTGGAAACCGGAAGTCGCCAGCATTTGCCCGTTCGGGTGAAAGGCTGCTGCATGAACGTAATCTCTGTGAGCCGTCTGCGCGGGAGATTTCAGTTCCGCCAGCGCAGGATCCAGCAGGCTCGTCTTTCGATCCTGATTCAGCAGGTCGTAGATGGTGACATTCCCAGCTCGCCCGGCCGCCACGAAACGCCCAAACGGGCCTGTATCAACGGCGTAGATCGCATTCAATTCCGGATTAATCGCCTGCCATTTCATATTGGCAGCAGAGGTAACACCCCCGGCTTTGGCCCCTTCCAGAATCCACTGCCTTAGAACACCCAGCTGTTTGGGAGTCAGCTTCTTTGCCTGAACTTCGTTCGGCCATGGCGGCATGGCTGGCTCTTCCATACGAGCAGCAACCTGATAGAGGTAACTTTCATCAGGCTTGCCGGGAACAATTGATGGCCCGGCCGAGCCGCCCTTCATGATGGCAGCCGTATCCTCAAGGTTGAGATCACTCTCGGACTTCGCGAGGTTATGACAGGCGATGCAATTGGCCTGAAGGATTGGATACACGTCACGTTCAAACTCGACGGGACGTCCCAGTTTGGCCTCTTCAGGGGTGATCGGTTTTTCTTCTTCGTCCGCGAGGATAACGGGAGCCACAACAAACACGGCAAGTGCCGCTGTGAGTCTGCAGGATATGGTTTTCATTATTCAGTTACCTTCAGTCCAATTGGAGCATCAAAGCTTGCCTGACGCCCATTGAATTCTCCCGTGGCGCGAATAACCGCGTTGGCGATATCGCCTGCGGCTGCGTCTCCGGCAGCGGTCAGTTTCAGTACGGCTTCCGTTTTGTCTGCTGCAATGTCCACTGTGTTGGACGTCACAGAAGTAACACCATCCGGAAGTACCAGCGCAACCTTCACAGCACCTGCCGCCGCCACCTGGTTGTCCTTCGCAGCCTGCATTGCCGCGTCCACCTTGCTCTGCAGTTCCTCCTTTGTCGTTTCATCACTCGCGGATGCCAGGTCTTTCCTCGCAGTATCCAACTCGTTCTTCGCGGCCTTGAAGG
>CAJWGB010000013.1 GCA_913031625.1 uncultured Planctomycetaceae bacterium
GCGCGTGCCAAGCACATCGAAGTTCAGCTACTGGGTGATGAACATGGAAATCTGGTTCACCTCTTTGAACGTGACTGCTCCGTTCAGAGACGACACCAGAAAGTGATTGAGCTTGCTCCGGCACCAGACCTCGCTGAAGAGCTGCGTCAGGGAATCCTCGATGCTGCAGTTAAGATCGGACAGCAGGCCGGGTACAGCTGTGCCGGGACCGTGGAGTTCCTCGTTGACGCTGACGAGCAGAAATTCTACTTCATTGAAGTGAACCCACGTATTCAGGTCGAACATACGGTCACAGAAGAAGTGACTGGAATCGACATCGTCAAGGCACAGATCCTTGTCGCTCAGGGTCACCTGCTTACACACGACGCCATCGATATCCCATCGCAGGATTCCATCGCGGTCAACGGATTCGCAATGCAGTGTCGCGTGACAACAGAAGATCCGGAAAACAACTTCATGCCTGACTATGGTCGAGTGACGCACTATCGCTCTGCCAGCGGCATGGGCATCCGCCTCGATGCGGGAAGTGCGTTTTCCGGAGCAATCGTCAATCCGTTCTATGATTCCCTGCTGACAAAGGTTTCGGCAAGAGGACGCAGCTTCGCCGGTTCCATCAGCATTATGGAACGAGCTCTGCGGGAGTTCCGAATTCGTGGCGTTAAGTCGAACATTCCATTCCTGCTGAAAACGCTCGCCCACGAAACATTCCGCGCAGGCGACTGCACAACCCGTTTCATTGATGAAACACCGGAACTGTTCGAATTCGATCCGCGTAAGAACCGGGCCACCAAGGTGCTCACGTATCTTGCGGAGACCATGGTGAATGGCAACGAGTTGGTGAAAGATCGGCCAGTTGCTCAGAGACGCGAACCGGCACCGCTTCCGGCCGTTGATCAGGAGCAGGCAATTCCAAAAGGCTCGCGTGACAAATTCAAGGAGCTCGGAGCTGAGAAGTTTGGTCAGTGGATCCGTGAACAGGATCGACTGATGATCACCGACACCACATTCCGTGATGCGCATCAGTCACTGCTGGCAACTCGAATGCGGACCTACGACCTTCTGCAGATCAGTGACGCCTACGCACACAACTGCAGTGACCTGTTCAGTCTTGAGATGTGGGGCGGTGCAACATTCGACACATCCATGCGGTTTCTCAAGGAATGCCCCTGGCAGCGTCTCGCGGATATGCGGGAACGAATTCCGAACATCCTGACGCAGATGCTCCTTCGCGCGTCCAATGCCGTTGGGTACACAAACTACCCGGACAACATTGTGACCAGCTTCGTGAAAGAAGCGGCCGACTGTGGGATGGATCTGTTCCGCGTGTTTGACGCTCTGAACTGGGTGCCCAACATGAAGGTTGCCATGGATGCTGTCCTGGAAACAGGCATGCTCTGTGAGGCGAGTATCTGCTACAGCGGCGACCTGACCAATCCGTCGCGCACCAAATACGACCTCAAGTATTACGTCGAGCTTGCTCGCGAGCTCGAGAAGATGGGCGCGCATATCCTGGCCATCAAAGACATGGCGGGGCTCTGCAAACCTGCGGCAGCCGTCAAGCTGATTAAGACACTGCGGGAAGAAGTCGGCATCCCCGTCCACTTCCACACGCACGACACTGCCGGAATTCAGGCAGCCTCCATCCTGGAAGGCAGCAAAGTCGGTCTGGACATTGCCGATGCCGCAATGGCTCCGATGTCGGGTGGCACGTCGCAGCCCAACCTCAACACGGTTGTTGAGATGCTGCGATTCGGCGACCGCGATACACAATTGAATTCCGAATCACTCGACGAAGTGGCGGAGTACTGGCGTGCGACTCGTGAGTTCTACACGCCGTTCGAGAGCCAGGTGCTTCCTGCCACCGCAGATCTCTATCACCATGAAATGCCGGGCGGTCAGTACACCAACCTGTTTCAACAGGCCCGCGCCCTCGGGCTTGCCGATCGCTGGGCAGAGGTCTGCCGCGTGTACGCCAGCGTGAATCAGCTCTTTGGTGATATCGTTAAGGTAACACCAACGAGTAAGGCCGTGGGAGACATGGCTCTATTCATGGTGGCCAATGACCTGACCGCTCAGGATGTTCTCAACACTGACCGCGACATCGCATTCCCAGCCAGTGTGATTGATCTCATCGGTGGTGGAATGGGCCAGCCTCCGGGAGGCTTTCCGGAAGACGTTAAGAAACGCGTCCTTTTGGGCAAAGAAGAATTCACCGGTCGCCCGGGGGAGACACTGCCGCCCGCCGACTTTGCGGCAGCTCGCGAAAAAGTCAAAGGCATGGTCAAACGCGACCCGCTCGAACGAGAAGTCGTTCAGTGGCTGTTGTACGAACGAGTCTTCGAAGACTTCGCAGAGCATCAGCTCAATTACGGTGATGTGAGCATCTTGCCAACGCCCAACTTCCTCTATGGACTCGAACCTGGCGAAGAAATCGCGGTCGACATCGAAGAGGGTAAGACTCTGATCATCAAGTTCCAGACCATCGGCAATGCTCATGCTGACGGTACTCGAACGGTTTTCTTTGAACTCAACGGCCAGCCTCGCGAAGTGACCGTTGTGGACAAGAGTGTTGAGACAAACGCCGTGAAAGCCGTGAAGGCCGACGCATCTAATTCAGCACATGTGGGATCCACAATGCCGGGCATGGTGGTCGCCGTTGCTGTGAAAGCGGGCGACAAGGTGAAGAAAGGCCAGAAACTGCTGACACTGGAAGCCATGAAGATGGAGACCATGATCAACGCAGAACAGGACGGTGAGGTGACAGACGTACTTGTGGCCTCTGGCAGCCAGGTCGAAACCGGCGATCTGCTGATGGTGATCGAGTAGCAGTCAGGCGATCACAATTCCCTTCGTTCGTGACTCCTGATTCAAAACCTGCCATAATTGAACTGGTCCGTTCCGGAAGCAGGGGTTCATAACTATGGATCGCCGTGAGACAATTCGTTCGCTCGCTGCCGGTGGTATGCTGTTGCCGGGTCTGTTGTCAGAGTTGATGGCGGAGCAGGGCGGCCCATCCAATCCACTCGCTCCTCGCCCGACCCATTTTGCCCCGAAAGCGAAACAGGTGATCTTCCTGTTCATGACCGGGGGCGTTTCGCACATGGACACATTTGATCCGTGCGAAGGGCTCAACAGTCGCCACGATCGTGAGCAGCGCAAAGGGTGGTATTACAAGGGAACTGGCTGGAAGTTCCGCCCACGCGGGGAATGTGGAACCGAAGTCAGCGATCTGTTTCCACACATCGGCAGCATGATGGACGACATCTGCCTGATCCGGTCAATGACCAACATCAACGGGGATCATTTCGGGGCCACCATTGGAATCCACACAGGTTCCGCCACATTCAACCGCCCCAGCATTGGGTCATGGGTATCCTATGGTCTCGGAACGGAAAACTCTGACCTTCCCGCCTTCATGGTCATCTCTGAAGGTCTGCCCTATGCCGGTGGCCAGGTCTGGGGGAGCGACTTTCTGCCAGCCACTCATCAGGGCACCCGAGTCATTCCCGGCAGAGCCCCCATCGCAAATGTGAATCGCTCAGGTTCTCCGCAGGAGCAGAAAACAGAACTGGACCTGTTGTCGTTTCTAAACCGACAGCATCTGAAAGGACGCGAATCTGACTCCCGACTCGCGGCACGAATTCAGTCCTTCGAGACGGCCGCCGGAATGCAACTGGCCGCGCCGGACGTCTTCGACCTCAGTGGAGAGTCGGCACACACACATCGCATGTACGGACTAACGCCTGGCGACACTGAAGGGTTTGCGTGGCAGTGCATGGTGGCTCGACGAATGATCGAGCGAGGCGTTCGATTCGTTGAGCTCATTGACGGGGACAGCGGGGTCGACCGGAACTGGGATGCGCACGCCGAACTGCGGAAGTACGATCAGCTTGCCCGCAATGTTGATCAGCCCATTGCGGCATTATTGAAAGACCTCAAGGCACGCGGACTGCTGGACGAAACACTCGTGGTATTCACGACAGAATTCGGCCGCACGCCATTCGTGCAGTCGCCGGGGACGGACGGCCGCGGTCATCACGCACGCGTCTACAGCACATGGCTGGCCGGGGCTGGAATCAAAGGGGGAATCGTCCACGGAGCCAGTGATGAATTGGGGGACCGGGTCGCAAAAGATGAAGTCGGCGTACACGACCTGCAGGCTACCATCCTGCACCTGCTGGGCATGGACCACGAGAGATTAACATACCGACATGCAGGGCGAGATTTCCGCCTGACGGATGTGCACGGTAATGTCGTAACAGACATTCTGAGTTAACCGTGTTTTGTTGTGTTGCGGCGCACCTCCGACCAGCTTAAGGATGGTCATTAGACATTCAGGAGTTCGCCAAGCAGATTTGATGTGGGATGGGGGTGCCCCTTGTACTGGCGATAGCCCTCTCCGTAATCGGCATCAATTTCACTTCCGCGTTCTGCGCTCCAGCGTCGGGTCGCATCAATATACTCGTCAATGCCATGTTGCCGCTGGAGCCACTCTCGCTGGCTCGCGTGACAGGCCAGGGCTTCCAGCTTGGTTTCGAATTCCGCAGACACATCGATAATAAAATCCACCGGGTGGCGATTGCCAAAGTGATCTGTTCCTTCAACGGCGTCTACATAGTAGAGCCATGGGATTTTCGTCAGCGGCGCTGACGGGTCCCATTGCCTCGTACGATAGTTGGGAACCGAAGCATTAAAGCAGGCATCACGCACGAGCATACTGGTCATCTCGTGATCGTGCATATAGTCCACCGGCGGGGCGGTCAGGATCAGATCAGGAGCTGTGCGTCTCAGATATTCGGTTACTCGCCTGCGACTGTCATTGTCGAAACAGATCGAAAGGTCCCGAAACTCGAGACACGTATACTCTGCACGCAGAATCTCTGCTGCTGAAGACGCCTCAGCACGGCGAATCGCCGCAATCTCATCCTGTGACACCTCAGCACTGCCACAATCCCCGGGGGTCATCGTCGCCACTGATATTCTGCACCCCAGCTTTGCCAGCCGCAGCAGGGTTCCGGCACACTGAATTTCAATGTCATCCGGGTGAGCATGAATCGCGAGGACATGGATATCGGAAGGGTCAGGCATCAGTCTGGGCTTCTGAAGACGTAGGCTGAAAGACGATCTCTTGTAAGACTCGTGCAACGGGTTTGCAACCGACAACTCCTGTTCACCCACCCAACAGATCCAGGTATCATAAACACCTTCTCCTGCCTGAAGCGTTCATGGACGACGTAATGCGCGCACTGCCAGTTCCTCTGCTGTCTGTTCTGCCCCTCCTCCTTTGCGGTTGTCAGGACTCCAACGCCCCGTCAGAACCTGACGCCAACTCGGCCAACGGTATCACTGTTTCACTGCCAGCCCCAGGGGATGTTGATTTACCACCAGACGGCGGAAGCTCCGTCGAGGTAGTCACAATTCCCCCCGAGCAGGATGAGATCGCCACGCTCGTGCAGAGCCTGCAGGATCTCGAAAGCCACCGATTTTCAGATAATGATCAGCAACAACCGGTTCTGGAACGCCAGCGTCACCTGAAGATTGTGGAGATATCAACTGACGTGATGCGGCTCACGGCTCAGATCAAAGACCGTCAGCAGGAATTCCAATTCGCGCTGCGGCAACGACTGAATTCTCGACTGCAGCTGGCATTGAACGGCAGCAAGGCTGATGTAGATCAACTCTATAAAGACGTGGAAACGCTCAATACTCATGACGAATCCTCGATCGCAACTGCTGAAGGCATCTACACGCTGGCGCGATTTGCTCATGCCATGGCGAAACGTGGTGGAGCCGAGGATGTACGGTGGTTCGAAAACTTCTCTCGCTGGGCTCGCGAATTCAGCCGCAGGTTTCCAAATCAGTCTGAGCGAGCTGCTGCCCTGTTGCTGGGAGCAGGCCGAAGCTGCGAAGTTCGGATGATGAAAGAACAGGACGAGACGGCATCCCGCCTGCGGCAGCAGGCAAAGCTCTGCTTTACGGAACTGGCAGAGAAATACGCCGATCGATCGGAGTCAGCTCAGGCTGCAGCTGCACTCCGGCGAATGGCTCTTACCGGAACTCCGCTCACTCAATTCAGTGGGCCGGGCATGAATGGTGGCAAAATCAGCAGCACAGACTTTAGCGAAGGTCAAACGCTGATTTACTTCTGGGAGTCAGACAGCAGAGAGTTTCAGGAGACCATGCTGCCACTGCTGAAGGGGCTCCCCCCGTCAGTCAAACTGATTGGCGTGAGTCTGGACCAGAATGCCGACAAATCCCGCGACTCTGTCAGCCGGCTGCAACTGCCCGGTAAACAGATCTTGTTTGGGAAAGACAGTGCTGGATGGAACAGTCCACTGATTCGATTCTGGTCGATTCCATCCAGTCCCTGCTGCTGGATCCTGCGAGATGGAACTGTCCTTGCTGTAGACGTTTCTGCAGAAGCGTTGAGTAAGAAACTCAACTGACGCCTCCATAAAGCGATCGGCCCCCGCTTCTGTTTTCTTTCACCCCTGCAGATCGGGACCTGCGGGCCTTCGCTGTGACTCAAGAAGTCTGATTTCGAGTTGCGGGTTTCCGAAGTTGATCAGCATCGCTGCATCCGCCTGCGATGCTCTCAAGTAGCCAAGAATGCGCTGATCTTCGTAATCAGTCAGAACAGGCACAGACTGAATGTCGACCAGCAGACACTCTTCTACGTACAAGTCAGCATAATACTCACCAAGGCATGTCAGATCTTCGTCGTAAACAGGCAGTGGGAACTGCTGCTGAACCCACACGCCATCGTTGATAAGCCTCCGCTGCAGCCCGTTTTCGTAAACCTGACGCAGATGACCGTGCGAGAGGTATTTATGAATCGCGGCACTCTGGGCTCGAACGATGCTGCAGACTTCCTCAATCGTGTACTGATTCATGGCATGCTCCCATCTTGCAAAAGACAATCCTGGACTACGCTCAGGCGCATCGCCGAGGCTTGAGTTTCAGGACTGATTCCGGTGATCAATAAAGAACACGCAGATGGCGGGTGCTTCCCGTCAGAAATTCTTCAGGAACCTGGGAGCAGGTCAGGTGAGCCCCACAGAGTCAGGCGATAATCTCGTGCACGACGCGGGCTTCGTTCACACCCGTCAGCTTCTCTTCCAGCCCGTTGCGGTACCAGGACAGCCGATCGAAATCGAGTCCAAGCAGGTGCAGCATCGTCGCATGCCAGTCCGTTACGCTTACTTGATCTTCAGCTGCAGCGTAGCCAATTTCATCCGTTTCGCCATAACTGATCCCGCCCTTCACTCCGCCGCCCGCCATCCAGCCCACCATCGCATTCTTGTTGTGATCTCTGCCATCAGCACTCTGAGCAATTGGCAGGCGACCAAACTCGCCTCCCCATATCACAAGCGTACTTTCGAGCAGACCGCGTGCCTTCAGGTCGTGCAGCAGTGCTGCAATGGGCTGATCAGTGCGAGCACAACAGCCTTCAAGGCCCTTCTTCAAGCCGGTGTGATTATCCCACGGCTGTGAGTCCAGAAAGATCTGAACAAATCGAACGCCTCGTTCCACAAGCCGACGAGCGATCAGGCAACGGCGACCATATGAATCCGCCGCCCCATGCCCGATGCCATAGGATGATTGGGTGTCCTGAGTTTCCTGCTCAAGGTCCAGCGCATCTGACGCCGCCAGTTGCATACGGGCAGCCAGTTCGTAGCTGGCGATCCGTGCAGATAACTCTGGATTCCCGGCGCGTCGCCCCTTATGCAGACGATCGAGCGAGCCAATCAGTTGGCGTTCCAACCCAGTGACGGAAGCCGGTTCATCAAATTCAGGTTTGAGATCCAGAACCGGTTGTCCCGTCGCGCGAAATCGAGTCCCCTGAAACACGGGCGGCAGAAACCCTGACTGCCAGTTCTGGGTCCGGTTGATCGGAAGTCCGCCCGGGTCATCCAGAACCACATAGGCGGGTAGATTCTGGTTTTCCGACCCCAGTCCATATGTCACCCACGCCCCCAGAGTTGGGAGACCAGGCAGAGTGTTTCCGGAATGAAAATGAAACAATGCTGGCTCATGCGTCAGGTTGGTCGTATGCAGGGATTTAACTACCGCAATATCATCGACACACTTTGACAAATGAGGCATCACATCAGAGACCCAAAGACCGCTCTGGCCGTGCCGCGCGAATCGAAACGGGCTGCGCATCAGTGCTCCTGCCGCGCCAGGGTTCTCGACTTCGCCCGCAATTCTGTCGAAGTACGACTTCCCATGACTGCGATTCAGCTCCGGCTTGGGGTCTAACAGATCCATCTGACTGGGACCGCCATTCATAAACAGATGAATGACGTTTTTTGCTCTGGCGGGAAAGTGAGACTGTCGAGGAGTCAGGTCCCGTACTTCACGCTGATCATGTTCTTCAGTCGCACGCGTATCCGGCAACAGGGAATACAGTGCGGCCGCGCTGACTCCAGTGCTGAACATGTTCAACAGCTGGCGTCTTGTTGAGCGGTGAAGAATCATGGGAAGACCTCAATCAATGTACAGAAAATCGGCTGAGTTCATGACAGCGTGGCACAGATTCTGAAGTGCACGCCGATTGGCCTGCTGCTGAGTCGGAGTCCCAACACCAACGACAAGCCGAGGAAGCTGGTGTTTGCTGCCGTCATCCCAGTCTCTGCCGAAAGCCTCTCCGTCTTCGTCTGCGATAAGCACAAGTGTGACTCGATTTCGCGTTCTGGCCGCATCTGAGAGTGTACTGAGATCTGACTTACTGGCGTTCAGACTTCGAGCCAGTTGACCGGAGGATCCTTCTCCGGAATTTGCCCGGATCACTCCAAATGACTCAAACCTGCTCTGTAATCGTTTTTCCTTTTGAAAACGATTCCATGTCAGGTCCGTGATATCGGCCGGAATCAAACGAGCAGTTTGTCGGATTGTCCCATTGCCAAGTACGCCAAGTTCCAGTCGAGCTGACTTCCACTGCCGGGTTGCGAGTTTTGTGACGTCAAACTCAACGAGTCCATAACGCAACTCTTTTGCGGACGACCACACAGAAATAAGATCGTTCTCCCAGACCCGATCCGGCTCGCTGGCCCGGATCCACAACTGAGAAGATGCAGGAACAGAGACCTCAGACGACGACAGTTGGCGTTGCCACTCGCGTGACAATTCCCCCATTGACTGCAGCAGCTGTTCCTTCTGTGTACGACTCGGGCTTCGCCCCGACGCCAGCAGCCAGAGTGTCGAGATCTGACGTTCAACGTCGTCTCCAGCCATTGAAACAACTCGGTCAGCAAGGTGATTACTAAGGTCATGGATTCGCTTGTTGTTCAACAGGTGAAGTGCCTGCGGAGCAACAACAGACTCCGTGCGTTCGATGCAGTTCGGATTAAGCTGGGGCAGGTCAAAATTGTCCAGAATGGTCAGACGGGTTGTTCTTCGCTGCAGGACATACACCGTTCGTCGCCAACCCTTCTCGGTCCCACGCGCGAGCACAAGCCCATCCGCACGTGTTTCGACGTCGTCGGGCGGGCCAAAAGCAGTTGTATCCAGTTGCCCCGAGATCTGCAGCAGACTGTCACGCAGTACTTCTCCCTCCATTCGCTGAAGCGGCATTCTGGCAAGCAGGCGATTTTCAGGATCGGCCTGCTGCACCGACTCATCTACTCGTGACGACTGCATCCAGACTCGCGAAGTCAGGATCAGCCTGTGCATTTCCCTGATTGACCACCCACGCCGGGGAAACTCAACCGCCAGCCAGTCCAGCAGGTCCGGGTGTGAGGGGGGAGTTCCCGTTGTTCCAAAGTTATCCAGAGAACGCACAATCCCCTGCCCAAAATGGTGCTTCCAGATTCGGTTAACCATCACTCGGGCGGTCAGTGGATGGCTGGGCTGTACCAGCCATTTTGCAAAGGCCAGACGGCGGCCTGTTGTGCCGTCGAATGGTGGAGTCACCTCGAAAGGCGTCTTTCCGTCAGTCAGGACTGAGGGTACGCCTGGCCCAATCCGTCGACCACGAGTCAGATAGTGCCCTCGCTTGAGCAAATACGTTTCTGTTGGCTCACCCCGGTCCCAGAGCGCTCTGATCCGGGGCTCCGGCCGGCGTTTCTCATTGAGTGACTTCACCTGCTTTGTCGTGCGATCAATCAATTCGGCAAACGCAGGCTCGAGCTGTTTGAGTACTTCGCGGTCGGCCTTACTTTGACCGTGTTTTCCGGCAAGGGCAGCCTCACGAGCATCAACCACTTCATTCAACTGTCTGATCTCAGCCGAAATACTGTCCTCATGCTTCTGCCACGCTGATCGTTCCGTATGAGAAACGTGAGGCAGATATCGTTGAGTCTTGGGTTCCAGCCAGTCGTGTTCATCCAGCGCTCCTTTGAACACAGCAGCCAGCCGATAGTAATCCCGCTGGGGCAAAGGATCGAACTTGTGGGAGTGACACCTGGCGCACCGAATCGTCAGCCCCATCACCGAGGAACTGAGGACTTCCAGTTCGTCATCAATGATCTCAAGTCGGTCCGGTACAAATGCTGTAATGCCAGCATACGTACTGTCCGGAGCAAGACGAAGAAAACCGGTCGCGACGAGATTGTCGTAGATCTCATCTGTAATTCGATCAGCCTTTCTAAAGTCGGCAAGCTCGTCACCGGCAATCTGCTCCAGCAGAAACCGATCGTACGGCTTGTCACTATTGAATGCCCGGATCACGTAGTCGCGATACCGCCATGCTTCCGGACGAATACGGTCGGCGTGTTGACCACCTTCTGAGTCGGAGTAACCGGCAACATCCAGCCAGTGACGTCCCCAGCGTTCTCCGTAGCGCGGGGACTCCAGTAACCGATTGACCAACAACTTCCATGCATCGGGCCGTTTGTCCTGAACAAACTCAGCCACCTCCTTTGGAGTTGGCAGCAAACCGTGGAGATTAAATGTCGCACGGCGGATGAGAGTGACTCGGTCAGCGACCGGAGCGAACTGAAGGCCGTTCTCAACCAGACGCCTGTTAACAAATTTATCAATAGGATTTTCGCATCTACTTTTTGGAATTTCAGGCTCTCGCGGCGACTGGAACGCCCAGAACTCCCGGTCCTCTGTACTTACCAGGGGGTCTTCGGCGCTGGTGGCGACATCTTCCGGCAGATCACTTTCCAGAGCTCCCTCGGCAATCCACTGAGTCAATATCCGAATTTCGTCCTCTCGCACTGGCTTGACACTAACACTGGCAAGTTGTGCCCTCGGAGGCATCTCACCGCCATGTATCTTCGTGAGCAGGAGGCTTTCCTCCGGCTTTTGCAGGACCATTGCCGGCCCGGATTTTCCTCCCTTGAGAATTGACGCACGTGTTCTGAGATCCAGACCACCCTCCTTTCGATTGCGCCCGTGGCAAACCGTGCATCGCAACTGCAGGACAGGCAACACGTCATGCTGACTGACTGCCACTTCAGCGGTTTCTCGTGGAAGATCCGTCCCACTCAAAACCCAGTTTCTAAAGATTCGCTTCTGTGCAGTGGTCAGTCGAGGCTCATCTGCAGGAGGCATCGCTCCTGAGGAAATCACTTCGAGGAGGAGACTCTTTTCCGGGTCGTCAAAATCGATAATCGCCCCGGACTCTGATCCCTTTTGAATTCCCGGAATACTTCGCAGGTCGAGTTCGGCTTCCTGTTTCCCGCCGTGGCAACGAATGCAGTGAGCCTTGAGAATTGGGCGAACGTGCTGTTCATATGAAGGATCCTCTGCCGCAACGCCAAACTCGTTCAGCATCAGTAGCGGAAACAGGATGAGCATCTTTTGAAACATGGATTCTCCGTTGTCTGGCCTCACCTTATGGTATCGCAACGGGGGAGGCAGATCACTGGTCACGACGTCGAGCGGATGTCCCCTCACAAACTTGTGAAATAGGGTTCGATCCGGACTGGGAAACGCATGAAGATCTGTATTCGGACTGGAGACGTCCCTGAGTTCCCGGCCGATGTGCTGGTGTCGACAGCAAACCCGTGGCTGGACATGTCTGGCGGAGTCAACGGAGCCATTCGCGCGCAATGCCCTGAGATTCAGGATGAGCTCAAGTCACATCTCAAAGAACAGGAAATTCGGGCACTGCCTGCTGGCAGCATTGTGCGTACGTCAGCCGGAACGCTTCCGTTTCAGGCGATTCTTCATGCGATCGCCATTGATCCGTTTTACTCAACCTCAAAACAGATTATCAACAGTATTCTTAACGAGCTGATGGTTTGGACCGTGCCACAGGGCCTGCACTCAATTTCAATGCCCACCCTGGCAACCGGCTACGGTCGACTGCCGATGGGAGACTTCGCGGAGTGGTTCGGTCAGTGGATGCAATGCGACAAAGAGCCCCGGGCTAAACGATTAACGATCGTCGTCCGACAGGACCATGATGCTGAAATTTTGAGAAGTCACATCCAGGAGGCGAATTGAGCGGCACAACACAGTTTCAGCGCGATCGACGACGAAAATTCAGCATCTGCTGTCACTCGTTACTGAGCCGAAGAGCGGGTAGTTCCGGAAACAGCCCCCAAAGATCGTCTGCCGTTGCCATCGGAGCCTGTTCGAAACCGGCACGTGCCACCTGAGCAGATCGGACGGCGCATTCTTTCTCAAGCACGTAGAAATCGTTGTAGGCCTGCCGCCGTGCATTCACCTGACTGAGGTCTACTTCCGGAAGCCAGACTCGCCAGCGATTGTTGAATCGCTCAAAGGAGTTTCTGATATCCACTGCCAGACGCCGGGAATTTACTGGCCCACAGGTGCGGGACTTCAGTTCAGTCTGCCACTCCTCATGCAGGCAAATCAGCGCCTCAAGCGACTCAGACGCAAAGTACTCAGAGGCCGTGGCGATGTTTACGCGAACAAAAAACTGAGCCACTTTGATACGGATGACCTCCTGCCACGTCTGCTGCTGCCGCCGGCACATTGACACGACAGCATTCCATTCAGACTCCATATCCCGAGCACGCCGCATATACGCGGGCGTGTCAAAAGACATCACAAGATGCTGAAATGTCTGGAGGTCGTCGTTACTCAGAGGAAGGCTCCACAACAATGGCCGAATCAGTCGGCGAAAGTATTCCTGAAACTCACTCTTAACTGAATCCTGCTCTTTGGAACCACTTTGCCGTCTTCTTCAACATGTGGATACACGAAGTAGTTCAGAGGTTCGGACGCCTGCTGTGGTACGAGGTTGATGTCTCGTCCTGTGGAGAACCGAACACGGTTGGCGGTCAGACTTCCGAAGTAGTACTCCTTCATCTCGGGATGTTTGTCGGCTTCAGAAATATCCACCGGCACCCAACCGCGAGACTGGTCATGAAACGCCGCCCAGCAGTGATAGCCAGGAATCACTCCGGATGACGCAACCGGAAGGGGAAAACCGATTTCAAAGCGAGCCGGGATTTTCTGCGATCGGGCCAGCGACAGGAACAGGCTGTGAAAGTCGGTGCAGTTACCCGTTCGACTGTCACAAACCCACAACGTGTCACCGTTCCCATACCCAGGCTGGCTCTTATCGTAATTCACATGTTCATCGACACGGTCGTAGAGCAGCCGCGCTACGCCATATGGTTCTTCCGGCAGAGCAACTCCTTCGAGCAGTTCGAGGGGTCGCCCGGTGATTGGAACGAGCTTTCCGGGCTGAAGAAAAGCCTTCAGGTCCTCACCCGCGATGTGCGATTTGTTGCTCGACTGAGTCTTCACTTCCTTGCGAACAATGCGCCATGAGCGAGACAGATAGATGTTGCCCGTCGCCTCCCGAATGTCATACCACGTCATCGAGTTTCCGTAGCGGCTCTCACGACCTGACTTTGGCGGAACAGGACTGTTGGACGACAGGAGCGTCACTCTTTGCCATTCGTCACTGACCGGTTCCGGCAGCCAGACCTGAACCGGCGAACTGACCTCGCCCAGCGTGACTTGATATTTCAGCACGAACTCCCGCTGACCGCGTACAGATGGCTCTTCTGCGCGGAGCGATGGCAGCAGGATTGCAAGCAGGGCAGAGCAGAGCCGGAAGGTCATTGACATGGAGAGGTCTTCTGAAGAACGCGGAGAATCCGGCTCAATTATACAGCGTGACCTGATTCATTGTGCCGGCAGGCGCATGTTTCTCACCCGTGCGATGGGTCCGATGACTGCTCGGAGATTCCGGTGGCACAAATCGGTCCAGTCGGGGACGAAAGATGACGAGGAGAAGAAGCGGCAGATACCACAACACGTACGTTGCTACGTCTTCCGGATACCACAACTGAGCAGTGACAATCAGGGCGGCTGTGTTTGAAAGCAGGTTTTCGAGGTTTCGTTTGCGAGGCACAGCGACCATTGCCACCAGCATAACAAAGAAGATGCTGGCAAACGTGATGCGGACAAACAGCTGATTGATGATCGTGGACTCCGTCAGTGGTGCAGCGTCAAACAGGCGGAACACACTCCAGTTCGCTGTCATTACCAGCTTGCTGACAAATGAATCCGTATTCTCTGAGGTGAGTGCAAATGTGATGAACATCACAGCCGCTACAGCACCGAGAGAGACTCCGAATCGAATGCTCCCCTTCTTCCCGTAGAACACGGCCCACAATGGAAGCAGGAACACAGCAAAGAAGAGTGTTCCGCAGGCCATACCCAACAGTACGCCGGCAATCGCCGGACGCCGGTAGTTGGCAAAGGCCCATGTCAGACAGGCGGCGGGTACAACGTGGCTGACCTGATGAACATTGTACGCAGTGCACGGCAACAGCAGATACAGGACACCCATTGAGATGCCCAATTGAGTGCTGCAGAAGTGCTTGCGCCCGATATACAGCAATCCCAGAATCACTGTGCAGTGAGCCATCGCCGCCAGTAAACGGGCGATGAAGTCTTCGGACTCTGTCGTCTCTTTGTCAGCCTGTACATCAGATGCATTAACACGACCGGACAGTTCAGACACCTTCGCCAGTGCGGTGGCGACAATTGTCTCCGTCGGAGCAGGTGGTGCTGTTTCCTCATCCTTGCTGTCAGTAACTGTTTCTTTTCTTTCCAGCAGGGAATTGACGGACTCAACAGTGTCGAGGTTCTTCCCGGGAATTGGCTTCACGAAGACACCAGCCATCACAATGCTGAACGCAGGCAGCAGCAGGAAAGCAAGACCAGCGAGATTCAGGTTTTGCTCAAGACGCGGACGCCGCGTCAGTCCTTCGTCGAAAATCAATCTGGCGATAAGCACAATGCTCAGGGCGAGCACTACGATGGAGCTCCAGGGGATCTGCCCGTCAGATTCCCCAAGATCAATACCAACGGGCTCGGTCGCGACATCCTGTTCCGCATCGGACTCCTGAGGCCCGGTCGACAGGGTGGCAGACGGCTCTTCAGCAGCAGAACCTGAGGCGGTCTGATTCTGAGATCCAGTGGCGGCGACGACCAGCGCGGTCGAGAGGGAAAGGAGAAGAATGAGGTCGAGGTTGCGTACCGACAGCCATCTCGAAAACCGAAAGAAGACGGCAACGAGCAAAATCGCAACATAGAGCAGCCAGGTAGGGTGCGCTACGTCTGTAAAAAAGAGCAGTTCATGTTCCATTTGACGGACCCAGCAACACAAAGCAGGGTGTCCCATCCGGCGTGAAACCGGCACCAAACTTTGTCCAGGGCACGTGAGCAGTTCCTGCCATGGAACTGCACCCAGCAGTGTTCCGCAGAAACTCCGCAGAACAACAATGCATTGGAAATTCTCGCCATCAGGCTCGCAACCCTCTCCCCAGAGAGTTTTTGAAGATGGTGTGAATTTCGATACGCCCGTCCATGATTTCGGTCACGAGAGCGTAAAACAAGCACTTTTGGGGAATCCGGGACGGATTCGAGCATCGCTCGGACTCGAATCTAATTCATCATCTCTTTGACTTTTTCGCCCAGACCGACGAACGACTCCTTGAACAGGAGATAGCCAAGGCCGAGCACCCCAAGGATCGCAGCGATCCAGACGACAAGGCCGGCCGCTCCAACCATGCTGCGGAACTTATTCCTGACCCACCGCCATTGGAGTCTCTTCTTCTCGTCCTTCTCGACCTGCTGATACAGACTCTTCATGTCCTCCTTACGGACCTGAGTTGTATGGCGTGTCAGGCTTCGTTCCACGGCTTCCGTAAACTCCGGAAACTGTGACAGCGGCATGTAGCTGCCGGAAGAAGACGTCTTCGCCCGGGCCTTTGCGGTCAGCATGCCCGCATTGAGCATCTTGATCACCCGCCCGCTCGAGAGCTTTTCCACAACCGTCTTGCCGTCAGCATTCTCAAACTGAACGTACCATGTGCGGGAAGTCTGCTGTGTCTGACCAGCCCGTGCATCACGGCGTGAATCCACATCATAATTCTGGCGACCAGTTGCCATGGTGCTGCCCATGGCCCCCATGGTACTTCCCATCGCGGCGGATCCAGGAGAGACAGACCTGCCGACTCCTGCAGGTTGAGCGCCTTCGACGAAACTGAGAGCTTCTGTGTGAATCCCAACGGAGGCAAGATCCCTGACAATCTGACCGCAATCGCTGTAGCGATGTTTGGGGTCCTTAGCCATCATCTTGTCGATGACCAGGTCCAGCCGCTCAGGAACTTCGGACCGCAGCTTTCTGGCAGGTTCGTAGGAGTCCTTTTCCTTCGAGATAATCAGTTCCACGGCAGTCTCTCCGGAGAACGGAAGCTTGCCGGTCAGCATGTGATACAGTGTCGCGCCCAACGCATAAATGTCACTGCGTTGATCCACGGTCTTTGCACTCCGTGCCTGTTCTGGCGCCATATACAGCGGAGTTCCGAGGCCGGTGCCGCTGGCAGTCATCGAGAGATCTTCATCGAGCACTTTTGCCAGCCCGAAGTCCGCGACTTTGATAACCCCTTTACTGGTCAACAGGATGTTATCCGGCTTGATGTCACGATGAACCATATTGAGATCGTGAGCGTGCTTGAGTGCTTCAGCAGCAACCATAGCAATATGCACGGCATCACCTATCGGAAACTGTTCCAGCTTGTCGAGCCAGTCCTGGACACTTTTGCCGTCCACGTATTCAATCGCCGCGTAGTGGACCCCCTTGAACGAATCGACGGCATACACCTTGACGACGTTGGGATGATCAAGCTTGGCCATGGATCGAGCTTCACGCCCGAATCTGGCAACAAAATCTTCCTTGCTGGACAGATCCCTTGAGAGCGTCTTGAGCGCAACGAGTCTGTCGAGGCTGGTCTGGCGTGCGAGAAATACTTCCCCCATGCCTCCCTTGCCGAGCTTTCGTTTCAGCTCAAAGTCGCCAATCTGCTTGACAGCCTTCTTCTTTTTAGAGGCGGATTTCTTGTCCTGGTTTTCAGACACATCGATTCCCCGACGGGTGGTTGAAGAGGAGCTTCAGACCTACTTGCAATTGTGCAAAGTGCGCCCCCCCCCCAAGGCAATTCCTGAGTACCAATATGACACCTGGTTCTGCCCGGTCAGAATCTTCCGGATGGGAGGCCGACACTTTCTGATGATGATTTGAATCAACGTCCCACAAAACACGTCGATTTGTGACCATCCACGGCCCTGGATGTCACCCTCGACGTAAAATTGATACGACTGATGCACAATTCTGGCTGCAGTCCCGTTACCCGGCGCCTGCAAAAGCAATTCCGGTCAGGGTTTCAAAGGCTTCAATATACCGGGCGGTGGTCTTCTCAACAATCTCGTCAGGAAGTTCAGGCGGAGGAGAATTTCGATCCCATCCACTCTGGAGCAGCCAGTCCCGGACAAACTGCTTGTCGAACGAATACTGAGCTCCCCCGGGACTCCAGGTCTCTTCGGGCCAAAACCGTGAGCTGTCCGGCGTCATGACCTCATCGATCAGAATAATCTCGCCATCAAGCAGACCAAACTCGAACTTTGTGTCTGCGATTATAATGCCTCGAGTTCGAGCGTAATCAGCGCCCTGCTGGTAGATAGAGATACTCAAATCTCTTAGCCGACTCGCCAGATCCTCGCCGATTTCGGCGACCATCTGCTCGAACGAGATATTTTCGTCGTGCCCCTCTTCTGCTTTCGTAGCAGGTGTAAAGATGGGTTCCGGAAGCTGATCGCTTTCAACCAGCCCTGTCGGAAGCGTGATTCCACAAACTGTCCCGTGCTTCTGGTATTCGCCCCAGCCGGACCCGGACAGGTAGCCACGGACCACGCATTCAATCGGCACTACGTCAGTGCGGCGCACGACCATACTGCGTCCGGCAAGTTCCTCTTTGGCCGACTCCGGAATGGGAATGCCGGAAAGGTCCGCCGAAATCAGGTGATGAGCCACATCAAGGCGATCAAACCAAAAGCGGCTCAGGGCAGTCAGAACCTCCCCCTTGCGTGGAATTCCGGTCGGAAGAATGTAGTCAAAAGCGCTGATTCGGTCCGTAGCCACAAATAACAGCTGCTCACCAAAGTCATAGACGTCGCGGACTTTCCCACGACGGACTGGCACATTTTGAATGGCACTTTCCAAAACTACACTTACCATGACAGCTTGGTCCGGACAGGATTGACAAAATCGATTGACGCGCGCGGAAGTCTATCCTGGCCACGGTGATTGAACAACGCACCGTATTGGACTACAAAAGGTGGGGTAGCCGCGCAGTTTCGCGGTCCGATGGTGCAAATTCGCATCTGTTCCACCGTTCCTGCAATCGTTCCGTTTGGGACAGGTCATCAAAAAATGGGGCTCCTGAGGTTCACTGTCAGCAGCGATGATCTGATTCGCCCAGCAGACGCCGAAGTCGCAGACTTCGTGACCTTTGATGGCCGCGTGATCGGAGCCACCTCCAGCCTCGACCAGGGATTGCTCTTCTGCAACCGCGTCCAGGCCCAGAGCAGCAAACTACGTATTCCGTGTCAGTTCGCCGGACGACGGGTGGTTCTGCAGACTACCGCACTTCCCGAATCAAATTCCGAATACAATCTGGAGAAAGAACTGGCTCGCGGAGAACTTTCGCGACTGCGAAATTTCTTTCATCTCTGGACGGGAGCCGGACTCAGGTCGAGCGACGAACTGGATGCAAAAATCAGCGCTGCCCACGCGACCTTTCGGCAGGCGGTATTCTCTGAGGATCCCGCAATCGCAGTGGAGTGCATCCGTCTAACACACGAAGCAATTGAACTGCTTACGGAAATCTACACTCGGCAGCGAGTCACTTTCCGGCGACAACGCAATCAAAGGTTTCCGGTATTTGTTGGTTGTGCCGTCAACCGTCGCCCCGAACAGGAGCAGGCATTCCTGACGACCTTTAGTGCTGCAATGGTGACGACCAGATGGGCAGACCTGGAGCCAGTTGACGGCGATTATCAATGGGATCAGCTGGATGACCTGATTGACTGGGTTACGTCCAATCGGCTGGCTGCCGTAGGCGGCCCTCTGCTCGATCTTTCCGGCGACAGTTTTCCTGAGTGGATTACGCCGTGGAAGAATGACCTCGTCAATATGGAGAGCTTCACATCTGACTTCGTGGAAACTGTTGTCAGTCGCTACGTAGGTCGAATTCGCCACTGGGAAGTGGTGTGCGGAGCCAACCGGGGTGTCCTGGGGGGCATGTCAGAAGAGCAGCGGCTCAACCTTGTCGTTCGCTCCATCGAGGCCGCTCAGCAGGTCGATGAACAGATTCAAATCAGCCTGAGGGTTATTCAGCCGTGGGGAGAGTATCTCAACGCAACCGCCAATCGGCTGCCCGCCATTCAATTTATCGACACCATTCGGCGCAGCGGCGCCCGGATCGGAGAGATCAGTCTGGACTTTCGATTCGGGCCGTATTCCGACGATGATCTCCACAGCCTGCCTCGAGACCTTCTGTCCGTCTCCCAGCTCCTCGATCACTGGTCCCTGCTGCAGATCCCGATCAATGTCATGGCGTCGCTTCCGGACAGCGAAGACATTTCAGACCCGGCAGCACTCCAGCAGTGGCAGGCGAACTTCTTTGAACAGCTGATGATGATGTGTCTTTCGAAAGAACGAGTCAGCGGGTTCTATTGCCAGAACTGGGCCGACGAGCAAAGTGATTCGACTCCATTGATTGATACCGAAGGTAATATCCACGCTGCCCTCGCGATGATTGGCGCATTTGAGAGCAATCACTGGCTTGCCTGAAAATGCCAGCAAGGCGCTGAAAACTGTCGCCGAGCTCTGTGAGCCCGAACTCCTTCATCGCATGACTACCACGAGTCCCCGGACCACGTGGCAGAAAGCTCTCAACACCAGCAGTTCCTGCGGTGCAACCACCCCGGCGGCAGGTTCCTGCCATCCCTGAGTGCCACGGTCGGGACCCTCAGAATTCCGCCGTTTTTGCCCAATTCCTGTTCCGGGGCGACTGCCAGGCGGCAACAATTCCCCTGTTATGAGTCCACAACTGTTGTATCTGGAAAATGAAAGCTGGTTGAGAACGGTTGTACGCAGCCGGATCACTGAATCCGACGGCGTAGAAGACGTAATGCAGAACATTGCGCTGGCGCTGGTCCGCCAGCGTGAGAATCTGCCCGAGATTCGGCAGATCGGCGCATGGTTATATCAGGTCGCAGTTCGTCAGGTACTCATGTATCGCCGTACTCGGGGACGACGTCGAAATTTTGAGGATCGACTCGCTCAGGGGGCAGCAGCGGACACCGGACCATCAGAACCACTGAGCCCTGTTGATCGCGTTCTTGCCGCAGAAAAGCAGGAACAGGTACAACAGGCCATGCAAAGCCTCAATGAACTGGACCGCCAGATTTTGATGCTGAAGTACACGGAAGGCTGGTCTTACCGGCAACTATCCGAACATCTGGGAGTTAAGGAAGACACGGTCGAATACAGACTTATGAAGGCCAGGAAGAACCTTCGGCGACTGCTCAAGAATTACATGTGATTGCGACCATTCTCAATCGCAAACCGTTTGCCGGCATCCCGGCTACCCTGGTGAAGACGTTATGAACGAACGTGATGAAATCCTGATTCAACGATGCGTGGACGGCGAACTGTCTTCCGAGCAGCGTCATGAACTCCTGCAGCGGATGGAAGAAGCGGCCGGCTGGAAACATCTCGCCTGCTCTTACATGGAAGATCAACTCTTCGCAGTTGCAGGCACTGATCAAACCACAGCAGGTGTTTCTGCGGCGGAATACAAATCGGAGCCCGCTGAGCGCCGGAAGCACTGGTTTCATCATCCGGCGATGTCGGTGGCCCTGACTGCCTGTGTTGCGTTTCTCCTTGGGCTGGTGATTAATCGTGGCGGTGACATCACGACAGGCGAGCCCGGAAACGAAACGGTGGCCGATAATGAAATTCTGGTTGATCAACCCGATCCTGTTCCCACATCTGATCTCGTCCGTGCACACTTTGTGAACGATGGTGGGAAGGAAGAAGAAGTCCAGGTTCGCAGCAAGCCAGCCACCAGAGGTGCTCGCAAGATCCTGCGAATTGTGACTCCGGAACGAGTGTTCTACGTCGCGATCAATTAGCGATAACCGTGCTCAAATAAATTCTGATTCCACATCACATTCCTTCAGAGTGGAATCTCAGTCCGATCGTATCGATCTTTGCCCGCAAAAGGACAACGCGATGCTCCGTAATTCCTGGTTCAAGAAACTGGCGACAACATTCAGCGTCGCCGCACTGATGGCAACCGCCACCGCAGACGAAGGTCTGAAAGAGAAACGCGTGGAAATCCGCGTTGAGAAGTCCAGCACTCAACAGGACGACAACGAACCGGAGATCAAGGGGCGAATTGTCATCAGGACTCCGGATGGAGTTCAGGAGTTCAACCTGGACGAAGGACTCCCAGCAGATCTTCCAGTCGACCTTCCCGTAAACTTACAGAAACTCATCAAGGGTGCCGGAAAGGGTACCGTCGCATTCGCTCACAGCGCTGAGGCAACTCCACGGCTGATGATCGGCCTGCAACTGGACGATCCGTCGCCAGCACTCCGATCTCAGCTCAGCCTTGACGGCGTTGCTCTGATTGTGACGAAAGTTATGAAGGACCTCCCGGCTGCAAAGGCGGGCATGCAGGAACATGACATCATCCTTGGCGTAAACGGCAAGTCGCTCGAAGACCAATCAACCCTCAATCAGGCAGTCGCGGACTCAGGCGGAGAAGCCGTAACAATCAACGGACTCCGCGGTGGAAAAGAATTCACCGTGTCCGTGAAACCTCAGAAGCACAAGAGAGCCGGCATTCGTATTCAGCCACGACGCCTCAACATCAACTCGCTTCCCGAAGGGTTTGAAGGCTTTGACGGCCTCTTCAAGGGTGGACTCGAGCCAGGACTCATGAAGGGCATCCGAATTCAACCTGGCCAGAAGATCGATCCTGCCCAGATCGAAGAACTCATGAAGGAAGCTCTTCAGAATGCCGAGGGCCTTAAGGATATCGATGTCCGTGTGGAAACTGAGATCAAAAAGATCGAAGACGACGAGAAGACACTGCGAGACGAAGTACGTGCTCTCCAGCAGCAACTCGATCGCCTGACAAGATCGCTCGACGGTGCGGTTGAAGAGGAAACAATCGAAATTGAAGTTGAAGAAGCCGCAGAGTCGGAAGAAGAATCGGAATAGCTCTTCGCGGCCGTCGTCTGGAATTCAAAACTCAGCAGGGCGAACCATGTCGGTTCGCCCTGTTTTTTTTATGGTACAGCTCGGTGCGATAGGATGGCTGCACAGCACTCACACACCCTGTAGAGTGCCCTCAGGAACTGAGCCACACTGGCAGCCGGATTTCCAACGTGGAATACATCCTGATCACTGCGGAGAACAGCCCTCAGGGACGTTCGATTCACAATCTTGAGACCGAAGCAGCAGCAACAATGCCGGGCTTCCTAAGCTAACAGTCACGCGACGCAGAATGTCGGAAATCGTGCACCAGCAGGGACATGGTGTGATTGAGCGTGACAGGCCCCGAAGAACGCCCTAATCACCGTCGGCAGGGATGCACCGATTGGCGGCCCATGCCCGGAGTGCCTCGATCCGCTCAGCCATCAAAGATGAAAGAGGGCAGGTCTCCGCAATCGCGTGAAGGATATCTTCCGTCCGCAGTTCTCGGTCTTCTGAGAACGCCTGAAACATCCCCCCCCTGATCGACTCCTCAATTTCAGCCCCCGTGAGATCCTTCGACGCGTCTGCCAGTTCATCGAGTCCAAATATCTCCGGCTCTCGCCCTCGACGCTGCAGGTGAATCTGAAAGATCTGCCTGCGGGCGGTAACACCGGGCAGATCGATAAAGAACACTTCATCAAACCGCCCTTTCCGCATTAGTTCGGGGGGCAGGGCAGAGATGTCGTTTGCGGTGGCCACAATGAAGATAGGCTCTCGGTGATCCTGCATCCACGAAAGCAGGGTTCCGAACATTCTTTGAGACAGTCCTCCGTCGGCTGATGTGGCGGAAGCAGACGCGAATGCTTTCTCGATCTCATCAATCCAGAGAATGGCCGGTGCCATCGCCTCGGCCTGCTGAATTGCCTGCCGCAACTGGTTTTCACTTTCCCCGACAAACTTCTGATACAGCATACCGGGGTCCAGTCTCAGCAGAGGCATACCCCAGTCCGCCGCAACCGCCCGAGCACACAGACTCTTGCCTGTGCCTGGGACTCCCAACATCAACACACCGCGCGGAGGTTCAATGCCATAGTCGCGAGCTCTGTCAGAAAATGCTCCGCGGCGTTTGACAAGCCAGCGTTTGAGCCCCTTCAGACCACCGACTTCATCGATATCAAAATCGATGGTCATTGACTCCAGAGATCCGGAAGACTCCAGCATTCTGCGTTTTGCTTCGATGATCTTCTGCAGATCGCTGGATTCACGCTGCGGGTCAAGCACGACGGATTCGACTACTCGTTCTGCCTCAGACCGCGTGAGACCACTGAGATTCATAACCAGTTGATCGAGGTTGCCCTTAACCACGTCTTCGACGTCTGCAGCGACCACACCTTGCGCCCGTCGCCAGGTTGTCTGGGCGATTTGAGCAAGCTCTGCCTTATCCGGGAGTCCGGGGTGCCACGGTGCAGCGAGACGATGAACTCGAGGGTGCAGCGCCTCATCATCCATCAGAATGAGACATTCGCGTTCACTGTCAGCCTGATCGAGATAATCCTGAAGCAAACGGCGAAACAATGGCTGATGACTGAAGGGCGCGACACCCCGCATGCAGCAGATTGCTGTTTGATTCTGCCGGATAAAGTACTGAATTGCGTATTCTGGTTTGGTTGTACCGGACACTGCTGCCGGCTCAGTGGCAAACGGAGAAAAGACGCGAACCCCGGATGTCTGAGTCCAGTCCTGAACAGTGCGTTCCATCAGACGGGCAACATCGAGTATTGCCTCGAATTCAACACGCTCGTCTGTACTGTGGACCGTCAGCAGCCTGTGCCGGGAAGCAATCAGGCCATGCAGATCGTCCTGCATTCGCGGCAGCTCAGGGCCGGTCTCGAGCAGGTGAGCCGCCAGCAGGTCACCGTCAATGATGGGGTCATCGTCTGTCGACTGGCTCATTGGTTTTTCACCGATGTCAGTTTCACGTGGGTCAAACAGGTTCTTCATTATGAAACAGTCGCCTCCAACCTCAACTACGAGGTCCGCAAATGAACTGCGTTGGGGACGGGCAGCCCTTCCGAATCCGCAACTGCGAGTTCCGGAAGTCGGGTTTATGTCTGCATTTCTGCCGTTCCGCCGAAAATGCACGTCCGATTTGAAGTCAGTTGCGCAATACAGACTGAGTGTCTCTCCTCGAGCTTAAACCCCGTGGGCTGCCCTGTTTTGCAAATCAACCCCGAATCCTCTAACTTTCCTCGCTCCGCTGTTGCTGGTCTGTCAGCTGCCGCGGTGTCACAGGCCGAACATCGTTCCAAGGGAGATATCAACGTGGCCAAAGCTCGATCCAAAGCAGTTTCCAAGTCCCGTAATTCAACCGCCTCGGATGGCAAAGCACTACTGGACAACGCCGTCGGACAAATCGAAAAGATGTTCGGCGAAGGTTCGATCATGAAACTCAATTCGGCCGCGGATTCGGCCGGAATACCGGGGATCGGCACTGGCGCACTCTCACTGGACCTTGCTCTGGGTGGTCGAGGGTTTCCGCGAGGGCGAATCATTGAGCTGTACGGCCCAGAGTCGAGCGGTAAGACGACTCTGGCACTCCACGCCATCGCAAGCGCACAGAAAGCAGGAGGGATCGCCGCCTTCGTCGATGCTGAACACGCTTTGGATCCTTCATGGGCCCGCCGCATCGGAGTAAACCTCGATGACCTGCTCGTCAGCCAACCGTCATACGGCGAAGAAGGACTTCAGATCGCCGAAATGCTCGTGAAGTCGAATGCCGTTGACATCATCGTCGTTGACTCAGTCGCAGCACTGGTTCCCAAAGCGGAGCTGGATGGCGAGATCGGAGATACCCACGTCGGGCTGCAGGCCCGCATGATGAGTCAGGCAATGCGAAAACTGACAGGTGCGATCGCCAAAGCCAAGACCACCGTGATCTTCATTAACCAGATCCGAGAGAAGATTGGTGTCATGTTCGGCAGTCCGGAAACGACGCCCGGTGGACGAGCACTCAAGTTCTACAGTTCGGCTCGTGTGGATGTACGCCGAATCTCGTCCCTAAAGGACGGGGACACACAGATTGGAATTCGCATGCGAGCCAAGATCGTCAAGAACAAGGTCGCACCACCGTTCCGCATCGCTGAATTCGACATGTACAACCACTGTGGCATTAGCTTTGAAGCAGATCTTCTCGACCTCGCCGTCGAAGAAAAAATCATCGACCGCAGTGGCAGCTGGTTCAGCTACGGCAAAACCAAACTGGGGCAGGGCAGAGACCGAGCCCGAACGTTTCTTGAAGAGAACCCGGACGCTGCTGCAGAAGTAAAGAGCAAGGTCCTGGCTGCAAAAGGATTCCCATCGACACCGGCTCCCGCTCCAGCTGAGTCCAAAGAATAATTACAGGCTTGCCAGAGAGCTGGGGCTGATTCCGGAAGGCAGCCGCCATCGGCTCGGGAAGTCATCTCTGAAAAGTTGTTCGGCGGACTCGCTGACCTGATAGAGGGTCACGAGGGAATCGTCTTCGCCAGCGACTCAATCAACATCCGAGGGTCTGCACCATCCTCGGCAAGACGCTTGGGACGTCCGATCGGCGTAATGATTTCTTCTTCGTAATCGATTCCCATCGCGTGCATCACTGTGGCATAGAGCGAGGAGACAGAGATGGGATCTGTCGGCGAATACTTCGCCTTCTGACTTCCGTTGCCCTGTTTGATTTCCACATGAGCAGGCGTTTCCCCGAGCACAAGTCCTGACTGAAATCCGCCACCCGCCACGACACACGGAAACCAATGTGGCCAGTGATCACGACCGCCCGCAGGATTAATGCGAGGCGTACGACCAAACTCTGAGATGCAGAGGACGATCGTGGAGTCCAGTAAATCTCGAGCCTTCAACTCCTGAATCAGCGTGGCAAACGCCGGATCAAGCATATCGGCCTGAGTCTTCTGTCCGTTGTGGTTATTGACGTGTGTATCAAACCCGTCCAGGACCACTTCGACTGCTCGCACGCCCTGTTCGACAAGTCGTCGAGCCACAACACACCCACGTCCGAACCGAGAATCTCCGTACGCCTTCCGAACCGCCTCGGGCTCTTCATCAACCTCAAACGCCTTCAACTGTTCTGACGTCATCATCGCCAGAGCACGTTTGACAGTCTCTGCATGCAGCGTATCACGATTGACGGTGGGGCGACCCTGAGCAAATCTTTGCGACAGGAAATCCAGTCCCTTCAATCGTCGAGCCTGACGGTCATCAGAGACACCAGACTTCAGATTTTTGAGTGATTCACCAGGTCGAAAAACCCGAAACGCATCCCACTCGTTGCCGAGATATCCCCCACGGGGAAAGAACCTGTTTCCGCCCAGCGAAACATGAGGAGGAATCTCCACACCGTCATCCGGAAGTTTACAGGCTGCGATGGCACCCAGCGCTGGATAGACGAGTGTCGGTTCAAGGCGATACCCGGTCTTGACGTAGGCAGTTCCGCGGGCGTGCTCACCTTCAGTTGAGACAAGTGATCGAACCAATGTGACATTGTGCATCTGCTCTGCCATCTGAGGCAGAAAGTCACAGATCTGCAAGCCATCAACTGACGTGTTGATGGCCTTTGCATCTCCTCCCTGGACACCTCCCGGATGTGGGTCCCATGTCTCCAACTGGCTCATTCCACCATTCATCCAGAGTGTGATGAGAGACTTTGGGCGCTCGGTACTGCGTTTCTCAGCAGCGCGAGCAGACAGCGTCGGCAGCGAAAAGGAAAGCCCCATTGCAGCCATAGACTGCAGTACGCTTCTGCGGTTCAGCATTGGAATGACTTTCTCAATACGTGGCAGGAACAGGAAGGCTTCCAGGACCCGACCTGGACCGTGAAGAAATGGCCTCTAATGATTCCAGGAAAAACCTTCGCTGTTGAACAGATCCCAAAACAGATCACGGACAATCTCAGCTCGACTGCGACGCTCTCTCATCTTCTTTCGTGGTGCCGTCTTTTGATCGGTCTGATCAACAGCCGAAAGCGCGTTCACGAAAAACGCCTCTTCTTCAGCATCCGGCATCCGAGTCAGGCAGGCCAGAAAACAATTCTGAACAACCTTCCTGTCTTCACCGCTGAATGACATGATCTGCCCGGCTGCAACAAGCATCTCGGTCCTGGTGAAGTCGCGAGTAAACTGACCATTCATTCGCAGCAGCGCCTGCGGAATCGTGCCGCTCTGCTGCAGCAGTTCGTCGTCTGTCGCGTCGCCGTATTCACGGAGAAAGTCGCTTTCGTTCGTGACTCGTCCGATTCGTGCAAACAGATTGGAATTCTGGTCAATGGTCCTTGTGTTTCCGGCCTGCAGCATCGATCCAATCATCTGTTCGGGACGCAACCTGACCAGTGGAAACACGGCCCAGTGCTCGCTCATATGATCGTATGTGGCCACATCAACACCAGGGACTCGAGACTGCATCCGAAATGCGTCTGACTCCACGATGAGGCGTATCAGAAACTGCAGACTGCAGTCGTGTTCTCGAAACTCCTGACCAAGAACGTCAAGCAGGTCTTCCTCGTCGGACGGAGCAGGGAGGTCATCCACAGGATCAAACCACGCCCGGCCATACATCAGGCCCCAGATACGATTCGCGATTGCCCGCTCAAAGCGGCGATTCTCAGAGTGGGTGACCCATGACGCCAGTTGCGCTCGCCGTGACCCTTTCTGAGTCACCCAGTCAGGTTGAAATGGTACTTGTGGGTTAACCACAAATCCTTCCTCAGCCCCTGGTTCAGTCACTATGAACTCGACCGCTTCTCCCTTTTCCTTCTGGAGATCAAGGACGCCCGCAGGAGTCACTCGCGCCTGACCAAAGTAGGCCGCCAGGCCCCGGAACTGACTCTGCTGCCAACTCTCCTGATGCAGATCCATCGCCTCAAAGTCATGACACTGAGCACAGTCAATCCGTTGCCCCATGAATGCTCGAAACGTCCGACCTGCCAACTTATTGGCGTCGATGCCTTCGCCGTCAATAAAGCCGGCTGTGATGTAGTTGGATGCCCCATTGCTGGTCCACAGGCCTTCTGCCGCAATCAGGTCTCTGGCAGTTTCATCCCACGGACGATCTGCCTCCAACTGTCGAGCCAGCCACGTCTGCAGCATATCCCGCCGAAACAGAATGAACTGCCCCTGTTCCACGCCCGTCAATACACGGCTCAGGCGAACCGAAAAGTAGTCGGCGAACCGCTTGTCCCGCATCATCTTCTGTGCCCAGCGGGCGATCCGATCTTCTGCGGAGTCCGATTGAAAGGCCAGGACTTCCTCAAGCGATGGAACTGTCCCGTGAAGCGCAAGTGACATACGGCGGAGGACCGTCAGATCGTCAGCCGGAGCCGCTGGCGCGATCGCCTCCTGGGCCCATTCGTTCCGTAACCATTCGTTGACGCGTGCGACTGACTCATCGATGTTATCCTCCGGAGCCAGGGAAGACGGCGGATATTCAACCGGACTCGGATGCCCGGCTCGGATCACAAGGACCAACAAAAGGATCAGGCTGGCGGCGACGAGTACAATCGCAGAAGGTTTCATGCCAGTGCCGATCCCGAATGAGTAGAAGACGCGACAAATGTGCTCGAATCGCACAGTATGATATTGTATTCCGAACGAATGAATCGACTGCTGCAGAATCCCTGCACAACACATGATTTCGGCAGAGTGGAGACCAATTCGATAATTCCACGCGATTCCTGGTCATCGATTCCAGGTTTTACTTTGCTTCCACGAAAGTCTGCTGCTCTTTCCGCAGGACTGTAATCAGACCCCATGAATTCTGAACCGCCAGATTCGCACGAAGATGTCGAACAATTGCCCTCAGAAAAGGGCGTCTGGTCGGGTCTCAGCTCCGCGGTTTCTGACGTGTGCAGACGATTCTACGGACCGGGTGAGGCCCCCAGTATTCCGGAAGGAAGACATGTCGGCCCGGGACAGTGGCCGGGGATCCGACGTCCGGTTCAGATGATCATCTGGTGCCTTCAGAACCTGATTGGAATTGGGTTTCTTGTACCGCTGCTGGCACTGCTGGCCGCGGTTCCCGGCCTGAGTCTGCTTACGCTGGGAATGATGCTGAATGCTCAAGCTGAAGTTGGCCGCACAGGACAGATCCGATACGGATTCCCGCTCCTTCCCATTTCGTCACGGGTTGGCACCATCGGATTCATGTGCCTTCTGCTGCTGGGACCAGTCCTGCTCGTTTCACAGGTCGCAGACGGGCAGCAGGTGATCGCGGAACTGTCAGAACTGCCGCAACAATCTTACACAATCGGTACCCGAATTCTTCAGGCAGTTGCATTCATCGTCCTGGCATTGGGCGTCGCGTGCGGTGGACGAATTCGAGACTTCTTCTGGCCATTCAAAACTGTTCCACAGACAACCCGTGGACAGTGTCTGTTGGCGGGCGGCATTGGCTCAGCGATCGCTGCCGGACTTGCCTTCCCCCCTCTCCTGGGGGTCCTCGCGCTGGTCACTCTGCTGGCCGCAGTGGTCAGGACTTTTCGGAATGCATTCAAACTCAAGTCTGCAATTCAATCAGGAGAGTGGACGGAATCAGTTAACTACTGGTCTGACCGGTTAGCTGAACTATTCCAGCCGTGGCATCATTTCAAGCTCGCTTTAAAAGGCACTGCAGGAGCGCTGCTATGGCTTGCGATTCCTACGTTTCTGTTGAGCGTGGGCACTGCCGCACCTCGTCAGAATCCGGGGCCGGGCTATTTTGCCTCCTTCGCTGGCGGAATCATCATGATCCCGGTCGCCGCATGGCTGCCGTTGCTCCAATGCCACCAGGCTGCCACAGGCCGCTTTGGCGCAATCTTTGAGATTCGAGTGGCCAGGGAAATCATTCGCCGCGTGCCAGTGCGATGGGCCATCTCGACCATCATTCTTTACGGTCTGGCCATTCCGCTGTACCTGTCCAAGATTATTGTCCCTCCGGCAGATGCAACCTGGCTCTTCACACCGCTGTTCATTCTGATCATCTACCCAAGCCGAATTCTGATGGCATGGGTGTACGGAAGTGGGCTTGGCAGAAAGTCGCGAGCAACCCGACTGGTTCGCTGGCCGGTCAAAGTTTTCATGGCTCCAATGATCGGCTTCTACAGCCTCATCGTATTCTTCATCCCACTCATCAGCGAGGTGGGAACCCGGGCCATGTACGAAAACCACGCATTCCTCCTGCCGATTCCGGCTGGCATGTTCGGACAGTAAGACCGTCCACCCAAACAGATGCTGCAGGTCCACGAGCAACTCGGATCAGTTTTCGGATGGCATCGAATGCTATTCTGTGGTTGGTCGGTTAACCTCTCAGTTGATTCACGCCGGAGTCGCCGATGAGTTCTTCCGAGATCGCCAGTTGCAGTTCCTTACCGTCAGTTTTTTCCCGGCGGTCATTGGTGAAAGCAGGTGTGCTTGGGCTCTCTGGAGGTGGCCTGCTTTCGCTGGACCAGCTTCTTGCCCATCAGGGGGCCCACGGAACCGGAACAGCCCGTTCCGTGCTGCTGATCTTTCTTTCAGGTGGCCTCTCTCAACTCGACAGCTTTGACATGAAGCCGGAAGGGCCGGTGGATATTCGAGGAGAGTTTCGACCGATCGCTACACAGACGCCGGGAATGCAGATCTGTGAGCATTTTCCTCGGCTTGCGCAACAGACTGATAAACTGGCACTGGTCAGGTCACTTTCCCACTGGTCAAACGAGCACAATGAAGCACACACAATTATGTTGACCGGACGGTCTGAGCTACCGCCCGGCTACAACGCGAAGAAACCTCAGGCAACCGACTGGCCCTGCCTGACTTCTGTCGCAGGGCGGCTGCTGCCGCCGAAGGAGAACGGGCTTCCAACGGCTGTCACACTGCCACAGCGTCTGATCAACATGAATCAGGGAGGGGTCGTCACACCGGGACAGTTTGGAGGACTGATGGGAGTCCAGCACGACCCGTGGTTTGTGGAAGCAAGCCCTTATCGGGGAAACGACGTTAAGGGGGCGTACCCAGACTTCGCCTACAGTCGACGCCTCGAAGAGAAGGTCAAAGACTCCACACAATTCCGCGCTCCCGTGCTCAGCCTTCCCGAGGGACTGACCACGAAGAGAATGCAGCGACGCAACCAGATGCTTCAGGTGATCGACCGAGGGCGCCAGTCGCTGGAATCACCTCAAACGAAACAACTTGATCGTCATCGGCAGGGAGCCATTTCACTGCTGACCGCGCCCGAGGTACGTCACGCATTTGATGTGACTCAGGCGGACAGCAAAGTGGCAGATCGATACGGACGAAATCTGTTTGGCTGGACGCTCCTCATGGCCCGCCGATTGCTTGCCGCAGGAGTCCCCGTCATTCAGGCCAACCTCGGCAACTACAACACATGGGATCTGCACGGCGGAATCTTTCGCCTGTCTCGAGATCTGTTGTATCCGCCGGCCGATCAGGCCGTCTCTGCATTACTTTCAGATCTCGCAGAGACGGGAGAGTTGCAGGAGACGATGGTTGTCATTGCCGGAGAGTTTGGACGGACACCACGAATCTTCAAAGTGCCGGGTGCGTACAAGTCGCCCGGCCGCGATCACTGGGGACCTGTTCACACCGCAGTGTTTGCCGGCGCGGGAGTTCCAGGAGGAACGATCATCGGCGCGTCCGATGAGATGGGCGCATATCCATCTGAAAATCCGTTCACTCCTGAAGACTTCGCCACTACTATTTATCACACCCTTGGCATCCGCGATGATGCCGTCTGGCTCGACACGACAGAACGCCCCAGTCCTGTTTTTAAGGGTCAGCCGATTTTCGGAAAGTAATGGAAATAGAAGCGGTAGGGATCTGCCGAGAAGAATAGTAACATTTGTCCACATGCGTCTGCGGGTATCTTCTACACGCGGAGTGCAGGGAATGGAGTTTGACACCGCTTGAGGTGACTTCAGTCTCGAACCGGTATTGAATTCTTCAGCGGGCCAGGCTTCACTTCGGTAGTGAACATATCATTCCCCATACGGGCTAATGCAATACGAAATGGGAGTCGACCATGCCGAGTTCGAAAGAAGCGTCGCTGACCAAGCGTCAGCGAGAGATCTTTGAATTCCTGAAGGACAAGATCCTGAACCGAGGGTATGGGCCAACTGTCCGGGAAATCGGAGACAACTTCGGCATCAAGTCTCCCAATGGTGTGATGTGCCACCTCAAGGCGTTAGAGCGCAAAGGGCTGATTCGTCGCGAATCCAACATGTCGCGTGCCATCTGCCTGTCAGACCCGGACCCACGTGGACTCTCGCTGCCGTTTCTGGGGACCGCTCTTTCAGGAGGACCAATTCAGTCCGCTGTTTCGTCCGATGAGCGTGTGGACTTTGAGAAGATGTTTGCTGGCAGCGGCAAGGGATGCCTGCGCGTCCGAGGAACTGCATTCCATTCACTCGGAATTGCCGACGGCGACATGATCATTGTCGACAAAGAAGCTGAAATGACAGTGGGCAGCACCGTCGCTGCCCTGGATGATCGTCACTGTGTCACCCTGTCTCGCGTGAAAGGAAACGGACAACAGCTGGCCCCCATCATCCCAGGCGCCTACCCGGTCCCGACACGGCAGGTTCTGGGGACAGTGGTTGGCGTAGTACGACAGATCGAACAGCCAACACCGCCGGCGGCAGAGCCTGCAGAGTCCGCGACTGCCTGAGACCGCTCTGATCTGCTTGCGACTCTGGTCTTCGCCTGACGAAGGCCAGACGGAGACTCGCCTTTGTGTGCTGAAAGCCTCACGAGTTCCGCCACGCTTCGGGAACCAGCCAATCTACTCGCTGCCTCACCAGGAGACGCTTCAGCGAACTCAAAAACGGTCTAATCGAGCACCTTCAGCTTGAGATCCCTGAACTGCACGATCATGCCGGGATCGTGCAGCTGAAACTGGATCATCCCTTTGTGAAGCCGCTTCTCAGCAGGCAGATGCTCGACAAACTCCGCGGAAGGCTTGCCGTTGATGGAAAACCAATACCGGTTGCCCTTCATGATGACATGGACTTCATTCCAGTCCCCTTTCCTGATGTCATCCAGAGTTACAGCGTTCTTCAGCTTTGTGACCGTCGGTTTGTCGTCCTTGTCGATCACAAGATGATCTCCCCGGAACACTCCGTGTTCTTTTCGGCCTGGCGTGTGGAAGTCCCACGCCCCCAGAACGTTTCGACCAATTCCCACATGCCCGATGTCCACGTGATACGCCTTAAAACCACGACGACCGGTTTCATCCCTGACGGCTCTCAAATTGACGCCGCTGTTACCCTTCTTTTGGGGGAATCGGTAACTGAACTTAAGCTCCAGGTCACCGACCTCTTGCGCCTTTTCGTAAACGAGGTAGCTGCGACCTTTGTCGCCTTCTCCCACAATAATCCCATCCTGCACTGACCACGCCGCGGACGCCTTCTCGGGATAAACTGACCACCCCTTCAGCGTGCTTCCATCAAACATAGACACAAATTTCCGTCCATCATCTGCGAAAGCGATGGAGCAGGAAGAAAGGATGGCGAGAACAATCAGCAGGCGATTCATCAGTCATATCCGAAGAGGGAAGATATACTCCGATTATCGAAATCTGCTGGCCCGCTGACAAGCAACTGCATGGCGCCGGGACTCGCGCAGCAGGCACGAGTGCTGAGTCGTGCCCTGAGAGCTTTTCCCGAAGTGGATCTAGTTGCCGAAGTGCTCCAGTGCTGTCTCCTTGATTCCGCGAAGATCCAGCTTGCCGGTGCCGAGCATCGGAATCTCCTCCACCTCCAGAAAGCTCTTCGCCGACGGAATCCAGAGATTTGGCAGCCCGGCGGTGGAGAGACCGTCAATGACTTCTTTCACCGAAACAGACAGGGGTCGATGAAGAACGATCAGTCGCTCACCCTTTGATTTATCCGGAACGGACGTTACAGCGCAGAGAACGTTGGCTCCGTCTCCGTCATCATCAGATTCGCCCGTCGAAATCAGGTTCAGGATTTCTTCTTCAACGCGGATGTGAGGCACCATCTCACCTCCGATTTTTGAAAAGCGGCTGTAGCGTCCGGTGATCTGAATGAAGCCCTCGGGATCGATCTTTGCCATGTCGCCCGTATCGTACCAGCCATCCTGAATGACCTCCTCCGTCTTGTCAGGCAGATTCAGGTACCCGAGCATGACGTTCGGCCCCTTAATCTTCAGACGCCCCTCCTGGTCCGGTCCCAGTCGCTCTCCGGAATCCGCATCAAACACGGCCGCTTCACCGGCCGGAATAACCTTCCCGACAGTGCCGAGCTTCATCAGACCCGCAGTCCGGGCCCTGACATCAGGAACGTTGACGGATGCAAGAGGCGACAGCTCCGTCGTCCCGTAGCCTTCGCCGATATCGACTCCGTACTTTTCTTTCCATGCATCCCGCAACTCCGGAGGAAGCTTCTCTGCTCCCGTAATGACGAGCGTCATGTACTGCATCGCCTCGACTGAGCATCGTTTCATATAGGATCGCAGAAACGTCGGAGTCGCCGCCATAATGCTGACTTTGTATTCCTCAATCAGCTTTGCCACCATTCGCGAGTCGAGCGGGTTGTAGTGATAGACGGCGCCCGGATCGAGGCAGCACGGGAACCACAGCGTGACGGTATAGCCAAACGAATGGAAGAAGGGCAAAACGCCAAGAATCACGTCGTCAGAGGTGAACTTAATGAGTTCATTCGCCGCATCAACATTACTGTTCACATTGTTGTGAGACAGCATCACTCCCTTAGGCTGCCCCGTCGAACCAGAAGTAAAGATAACAGTCATCATCTCATCCGCGTCGACCTTATCGAGCCCGAGTTTTGAGATGAGCATTCCAAATGGCATCAGTTTGGCTGTCAGCAGCGCACACAGCTTTGCCATGCCACCGATTTGTTCTTTGAGGTCCTCCAGGTAGACCACTTTCGCATCCAGTTCCATGGGTCGTTTTTCCATGAACTTTTTGCTGGTCAGGACAGTGGTCACACCTGCCTCTTTAATGCAGTAGTTCACAACATCTTCGGACAACGTGTAATTCAGATTAACAGACACTCGTCCGGCAAGTGAAACAGCGAGATTCGCTACGACACCGCCGGCTGATGGAGGCACCAGCAGCCCCACCATCTTCTCGTCCGGACCAAGAAGGCTGGTGACAAGGTGTTTGCGGAACGCCAGTGCGCCCGTCAGTAGACGTCCACCTGTCAGTTTACTGCCGGCAGAGTCAGCAACCTTTGTGCTTCCCCATGCGAGACGGCAGTTTCGAATCAGTCTTAAAGCAGGAATCATCTCTCGTCTCCCTCGTATCTCGGCGCATTCACTCTTAAGCACAAGCACAGCATCGCGGACCACATTGACATCGGTGACCTCTTCTCGAGGTATCGACTTTCCAAAATTCAGCGTGACTGGGTACGGCCAGTGTTTGGGCTTCTTCCAGAAAAATTTACCACCTTCATGGCTGAAAATACTGCCCCACAGCTCATCCAGATACACGGGAATCACGGGCACTTCAGTTCCCTTAAGGATCTTCATCATGCCGCGTTCAAACTTAAGCAGTTCACCAGTTCTGGAAATCTGCCCCTCGGCAAAGATGCAAACAAGTTCGCCCTCGTTCAAAGCATCCCGAGCCTCCGTCAGCGACTGCATCAGTGCACGAGGACCATCTGCGGCGCGAATCGGAATGATCTCAAACAAGCGAGACAGCCAGCCGATAACACCACCCTTGACGTAGTCGGCGTAGGCAATCATGCGAATCGGACGACTGCTGGCAAGTAAGATCAACACACCGTCGATCCATGTCACGTGGTTAGCCACCAGTAACGCACCTCCCTCTTCAGGGATGTTCTTCAGTCCAAAGATGCGGACACGGTAAACCAGTCGACTCAGCAGCCAGACCACAAACCGAATCGTGGCCTGAGGAATCAGCCAGACGACATACAGCAGAATTGGCAGTGTGCCGAGGCCCGCGACAAGGAACACGACATCCGCAGACAGTTCCATTTCGTTGCGGAGGAACGGAAACAGAAATGAGACAGACAGGACCAGGATCGAAGTGATCTGGTGTCCGGCCGCAAGAATCGCACCGAGATTCTCGCGCGGACTGCGATCCTGGATGTAAGCATTAAGGGGAACGTTGAAGAGTCCGCCACCAAGCCCAATTAACCCCAGCGCAATGCCAAACGCCCACCATGAGCCACTCGCCAGCCATGCCACGACGCAGGCTAAAACCATGAGCACAGTGCCGAGGGGTACCATTCCGAGTTCGACCCGACCGCCGGACCACCAGCCAGCAAGGACACTGCCGAGCCCCACTCCCAGCGAAAGCACTGCAAGATAGGCTCCCACGCTGGTCTGATCCATCTTCAGATTGTTGATCACGAAGACGTCAATATTCAGCTGTGCCAGTGCCGCCAGCGACCAGAAAAATGCGACGCCCAGAGTGACGCGAAGGATCGGGCGATCCGCCATCACAAGTTTGATATCACGCCATGAATCATTGAATGGATTCAGTGGAAACTTCGCTGTTGGGTTGGCGGGCCTCACGCGTGAAATCAGGACAGCGGCAACGATCCCCAGCCCGGCAACTCCCAATAAGGCGGATGCAGATTTCCAGAGCCCATCCAGTCCAGCGTCACCGGTAATCGCGTAGAGTCCATTTCCGGCGACCGTCCCTACGATGACGGCAATCAGTGTTACGAGACCGGCAAGTCCGTTTGCAGCAGACAACTTTTCTCGAGGCACAATCTCAGGAATGATTCCGTACTTCGCCGTAGAGAGCAGGGCACTCTGCGCCCCGGTCAGGAACAGGACGACAAACATGCCGGGCAGGCTTCCGATCCAGATGGCGATTACTCCGACCAGCATAATCGCGGCTTCGGCAATCTTGAGCCAGATGGTCACTCTTCGCTTGCTGAAACGGTCGGCCAGCCAGCCGGACCATGGAGCAAATATGATCGAGGGCAGAACGAAACTGGCCAGGCCCACTGACAGAATCGTCGTCTCGTTCGCCTCTACTTCTGTGGGTGACAGACTGGGATCGCTGGCGAACCGAAACTTTGCGATCGGTACGATCAGCCAGCGAAACATGTTGTCATTCAGGGCGGTCAGGAACCCCATTGCCAGATATCCCAGAAATGAGGGAGACATCAGGCGTTGTTGGGGCGTCGCTGGTTCCTTTGAGCTCATTGGCGATTCGCAGGTTGTGTACCGCGGGTGAAGAGTACACGCTGTTGCTGATACTTGAGCTGCCAGTGTAGCGGCAACCACGATCCTCTAACAGGCAGGATCTCTGATCAGCAAAACGGCGGCAGCGGATGTGATCAGTGAGCCTCAAGCCAGTTGATACCGGTTCCCATCTCCACTGCAATGGGAACACTCATGGGAAGTGCCGACTTCATTGCCGCTTCAATGACGGGTTTTACTTCTTCTTCTTCAGTCTTCAGCATATCAAACACAATTTCGTCGTGCACCGTCAACAGCATCTTTGTTTTGAAGCCACCGTCCTTAAGAGCATGATGCACTTTGATCATCGCCAGTTTCAGCATGTCTGCAGCGGTGCCCTGAATGGGAGTATTCATGGCCAGCCTTTCCGCTGCATTGGCCAGCGTTCGACTGCGAGAATTGATATCCCTGAGGTACCTTCGTCGGCCTGACTGGGTCTGAACGAAGCCGTTCTCCTTCGCAGCCGCAATGGTGTCATCAATCCACGCCTGCACTCCCGGGTACTCTGCAAAGTAGCCTTCAATCAGCTCATTCGCCTCTTTGCGAGGAATGTTGAGTCGCTGCTGCAGCCCGAACGCAGAAATGCCATAGATAATCCCAAAGTTAACCATCTTGGCCCTGTCACGCATTTCACGGGTCACGTCACCGAAATCAACACCATACACCTTAGACGCCGTCATCCGATGAATATCAAGGTTATCCTCATAAGCCTTCAACATGGACGGGTCCTGACTTAACTCGGCCATGATCCGCAGTTCGATCTGAGAGTAGTCAGCAGCCAGCAGGAGATGATCATCGTCACGCGCAACAAATGCCGCCCGAATTTCACGGCCGCGTTCCTTACGGACGGGAATGGTCTGCAGGTTGGGATCGTTACTCTGCATACGGCCGGTGGCCGTCCAGGTCTGACTGTAATGCGTATGCAGCCGCCCCGTTTTTTCATTCACGTGTGACGGAAGCTGGTCCACATACACAGACTTCAACTTGACTGCGTTTCGGTAGTCGAGCACATCAGCAACGATCTGATGTCGTCCTGCCATGCGTTGCAGTTCGGTTTCTCGAGTGGACCACTGACCGGTTGCTGTCTTCTTTGGATTCTTTTCCAGTTCCAGCTCTTCATACAGTACCACTCCGAGCTGTTTGGGAGAGTCGATGTTGAATTCGTGACCGGCGGCCGCGTAAATGCTCTTCTCTAATTGAGCGATATCCGCGGTGAGCTGTTCTGAGTACTTCTCAAGTGCCGCCGTATCCAGCCGAACGCCTTCGTACTCCATGTCCACCAGCACGGGAATAAGCGGGCATTCGACTTCATAGCAAACGGAACTGACCCCCTGTTTCTCGATGTCCGGTTCAATGACCTTTGCCACCTGCAGGGTGATGTCGGCATCTTCGGCGGCGTACTCTGCGACAGTCTCGACCGGCACATCCTTCATGCTGATCTGTTCTTCGCCACGTTTTCCGATCAGGTCACTGGTCGGAATCGGCTTGTAGGCAAGATAGAGCTCGGCAAGGTAGTCGAGCCCGTGCCGCATTTCAGGCTCTTTCATGGAGTGCGCGAGCATCGTGTCGAGCAACTCTCCCTGAGTGTCGATGCCATGCCATTTGAGCAATGTGACATCGTACTTGAGATTGTGACCAATTTTCCGAATGCCCGCGTCTTCAAAGACCGGCCGAAACTCATTCAGCACGTCCCGGGCCGACGCCTCTTCATCCCCACAGACAACGTAGTAACCGGAGTGTGCTTCAAAGCTGAATGCAATCCCCAGCGGAAGTGCCTGTCTTGGATCGAGGCCCGTCGTTTCTGTATCGAAACAGACTTCCTTCTGTTTCTTCAGCAGTTTCAGTAACGCTGCTCGCTCTTCTGCCGTCCTTACAATCTGATAGTCGTGTTTTACATCCCTGATTGATTTGACCTGAACTTCATCAAGATCATCAAACAGCGTCGCCTGAATCTGAGCTTCGCGTTTCTCGCGAAGCTTTGCGGTCCGGCTGGCAGATGATGAAAAGCTCTTGCCGAACATCTTCTTACCAAGCGTATCGAATTCCAGTTCCTCAAAGAGTGTCTTCAAGGCATCATCATTTTGTGCTGCCAGTCGAAATGACTCGAGATCAAGCTCATGAGGAACGTCCAGCTGAATGGTCACGAGCTGTTTGGAGAGGATCGCCAACTCAGCATTGTCCTCAATTCTCTCCTTTTGCTTCCCCTTCAGTTCATGAGTATTCGCCAGCAGGTTTTCGACACTGCCGTACTTTGCCATCAACTTCTGCGCTGTCTTCGGACCAATGCCTGGCACTCCCGGAATGTTGTCGCTGGAGTCCCCCATCAAGCCGAGAATGTCAATCACCTGGTCGACTCGCTCTATCTCCCATTGAGCAAGCACCTCCGGAACACCGAGAGTTTCATACGCGGCTCCTTTGCGACCGGGCCGCAGAATATGCACGGTATCGGTGACCAGCTGATGGTAGTCCTTATCGGGTGTCACCATTAACGTTTCGTATCCTTCGGCGTCAGCCTGATGAGCAAGTGTGCCAATAATGTCATCCGCCTCGTACCCAGGCATGCGAATCACAGTGATATTGAACGCTTCGAGCAGCCGGTCAATGTAGGGCAGGGCATTGCCAATATCCTCAGGCAGTGCGTCTCGCTGAGCTTTGTACTCAGGAAAAACACGGTGCCTCTCTGTCGGCTCTGACGTATCGAATGCAGCCGCAATATGAGTCGGCTTTTCTTTTCTGATGATGTCCAGAATTGTATTCGTCAGGCCGAAAACCCCTGAAGTGCAGAGTCCGTCTGAGGTGTATCTGGGACTGCGAATCAAGGCAAAGTGAGCACGGTAGACCAAAGCCATCCCGTCGAGCAGCAGGAGTTTCTTAGGGGCGGCAAACAAGTCAGCCTGAGGCATTCCGTGGATCTCCGTTTGTGCGGAAAAGAGTCAGGAGAATAACTGAGTCCGATCAAGCGGTTGACGCACGGATCGTCCGGGCGACTCTTTGACAAACTGCAGTGGTCCGCCACCATCGAAAGTCGAGGGGCATGAGGCGTCCGATTATCACGATTGACGCTGAAGATTCACCACGCCAGAGGGAGTTGTTCCCGGTAAAGAGCGGAAAACGGCAAAGAGTTTTTCAGTCGAAGTCCGAAGAAAACATCAGGGGAATGGGCTATTCTCTCAGCATACAATCTGGCTGCCAATGTTCTCTGAAGTGTCACCCAAACACCGTCCGTTGCCATAACAATGCCGACCTACGTTTACGAAGTCATTCGCGAAGATGGAGAACCTGGCGAGCAGTTCGAGGTCGTCCAGGGAATCAAAGATCCACCACTCACCGAGCACCCGGAAACCGGGGAACCCGTTCAGCGAATCATCTCACAGGTGTTTATGGGAGGCTCATGGTCAGAGGATTCAATGTCAAAAAGCGCCCGCGACGAAAAGAAACTTGATCGGCTTGGATTTACCAAATACGTCAAGGCGGGCGACGGCGTCTACGAGAAACGCACAGGCAAGGGGCCGGACCTGATCACACGAGACAACCCGATCAAAGGCAGCGACCTCAAGGGACTCGACTAGTGGTGCCCGAGGGTAGTGGACTTCGCCAGACGTCACTGTGCAGGTGATCTCCGGCGAATTCGACAGCGGTCAACTCACGTCTACAAACCCGCAACGCAACAGGCCTTCATCCTCCGGGCACCCATTTGCAGCCTGCTCATACACCTGCTTGAGACTCAGTGGTTCGTTCTTCTCAATGTTTGAAACCGGGCATTTCCTGACTGTCGGAGATGCGGATTACGGTGGCAAAGATATCATTCGCGGCCTGCTGCGTCCTGGAAACTGATTGAAACGTGAATTCTTCGCCCGACATTCTGATTATCGGAGGTGGTGTCACCGGGTTGACCACTGCACTGTGCCTTGCACAGGACGGAGCCTCCGTGACTGTGCTGGATCGACAGCGTCCTGGGCAGGAAGCATCCTGGGCAGGTGCGGGCATGTTGCCCCCCGGCAATCAGGCAGGAGCGTCAACGCCCGAAAGTCGACTCCGGGCCTACAGCCACACCCTTTGGTCGCAACTGTCGGACGATCTCCGCAGCCGCACCGGTATCGACAACGGGTACCGAATCTGCGGCGCGCTTGAGGTCTCGGGCGCAGGAGGATACGAGTCCGCCACCGAAACCTGGCGTAAAGAAGGAATCACGGTCGAGATATGTGACCGGGCAACACTGGAACAGTATGTCCCGGACCTCGCTAATGACTTCCAGTCTGGAATCTACCTGCCTGAATTTGGTCAGGCACGGAATCCTCGCCATGTGAAGGCGTTGCTGGCAGCCTGCCATGGATTGGGCGTCGAGATCGTTGAGGGGGTGACGCAACTTCAGCTCATCGAACAGGGCGCAACGGTAATCGCTGAATCTCCTGAACGGAAATTCCATGCACAAAAGGTGTGTGTGACGGCGGGAGCCTGGACGAATGAATTGCTCAGGCATGTCCGACTGGAGTTCCCCGTCTTTCCGGTTCGTGGTCAAATGGCGCAACTCCGGGTCTCGCGATTGCCATTCTCGTGCGTCATCGAACAGGGACGCCGATACATTGTTCCACGAGCTGACGGCCTGATTCTTATCGGCTCAACAGAAGAGCACACGGGATTTGATAAGCAGACCACCGCAGAAGGAATCTCCGGACTGCTTGAATTCGCAAGAACGCTCGTCCCGGAACTGGGTCGTGCGGAACTGGTTCGCAGCTGGGCCGGACTGCGTCCCGGCTCACCGGATGAACTGCCGTTTCTCGGTAAGATCTCGTGCTTTGACAATCTCTATGTGGGAGCAGGCCACTTTCGTTCCGGACTGCAGATGTCACCTGGAACCGGGCGAATCATGGCAGATCTTCTGCTTGGACAGCCTCCCGCCATCAATCTGGACGGACTGTCGGTCGACCGAGCATTCATCAACGGAAGTCCGCTGGAAGGCTGAGCGGCCGATTCATCGGTTCCTGCCAGGTCCAGTCTGCATAAACGTGTGACCTCGATCACCCTCCTGAGCCTGTATTGCTCCCGCACGATCGGACAACCCACTACGATACTGGTGATCCGTTCGTCAGGCCTGAACATCCATTGTTGAAATGACAAACCCAAAACTGGTTGTAGTTGGTGCCGGTCCCATTGGGCTGGACACTGCCCTGCAGGCTCAGCTGGCGGGGTTTGACGTCACTGTACTCGAACGGGGGCGAGTCGCAGAAGCAGTGCTTTCGTGGGGTCACGTCCGGCTGTTTACGCCATTTCAAATGAATTCTTCCAAGGCGGGCAGAGCTGCCGCAGGTGTGGAAAATCAGATCCGGCATGACGCGTTACTCACGGGGAGAGAGTACGTGCAAAGCTACCTGAAGCCGCTCAGTCAGTCTGCCGCACTCGTCGGACGAATTCGAGAGCACCACGAGGTGCTGGCCGTTAGCCGCGAACTGACCGGAAAGTCTCAGTTGATCGGTAAGCCAGCCCGAGCAATCCGTCCTTTTCGAATTCTCGTCCGTAATGACCAGCGAGAAGAAGTCATCACAGCAGATATCCTGATCGACAGCACGGGCTTCATGTCCAGGCATCGATGGATCGGAAACGGCGGAATCCCAGCTCGAGGAGAGCAGCACTTCCTGTCCGAATCCAATTATCAGATCCCGGGACGTGACAGTCAGTCGCTTGATGCCTTTGCCGGTCAGAGCGTCCTCGTCGTGGGAAGCGGCTTCTCAGCGGCCACTTCCGTCTGTCTGTTGAACACCATCCGCCAGCAGTCGCCAGGCACGCAGATCCACTGGTTTACTCGAAATCGCAACGAGCAGCCAATGCGACCCATTCGTTCAGATCCACTCGAAGAACGTGCTCGGCTAACCCGGGAAGCCAACCAACTCGTGGCCAGTGGTGGTGTTTCATGGGTGGCAGGAGCTGCGGTTGATCAAATCAATTCTGCCGGCGGACGACTGCGAGTCTGCTTTGAGGTCAGCGGAATCAGAGACGAAATCACCGTCGATCGCATTGTTGCCAATCCGGGGTACCGTCCGGATCCCACTCCGTTCGAAGAGCTTCAAATCCACCGCTGTTATGCCACAGATGGTCCCATCAAACTCGCTGCTCACCTGCTTGGAGACTCCTCAGGCGACTGCCTCACACAACAGGCAGCCGGAATCGACCTGTTAAAGAACCCGGAACCTGGCTTCTTCATTGTGGGAGCAGCAAGTTACGGACGTGACAGTCGTTTTCTGATGCAGAATGGAATTCAACAGGCGGCAGATCTCATCGGCTCGTTGAAGGAGTCCGTTCAATGAGTGTGAGCGAGTCCATTCCATCCATTGAACTGCGGTCACTGGATGAGCTCTGGTTTCAGGTGGCTGGAACAGTCTGCAACCTGACCTGCCATCACTGCTTTATCAGTTGCAGTCCGCACAACCGCAGTTTCGAATTCCTGACATATGAGCAGGTAAACGAAGCTCTTGAGCAGTCGATCGAGTTCGGCGTTCGAGAATACTACTTCACCGGAGGCGAACCGTTTCTCAACGGCGACCTCGTCCGCATGGTCGAACGAGCCCTTCAGTTCGGACCGGTCACAGTTCTGACTAATGGCACGGTTTTGAAGCCGGAGTGGCTGAATCAGCTTACGGCTGCTCAGGAGTCAGCGGTTTACAGCCTGGAACTGCGTGTCTCCATTGATGGTCCGACCGCAGACATTAATGACCCGGTGCGCGGCGAAGGCACCTTTTACCGCGCGATGAAAGGAGTTTCGTTGCTCTGCAAACACGGTTTTCTGCCAATCATCACAATGACTCAGACATGGAATGATGCAGAGAACCATTTGATTCTGGCCCAGTTTCGTGAAGTTCTGAAGTCGCATGGGTGTGAACGCCCCAGACTCAAAGTTCTTCCACGACTCAAGCTTGGTGCCGAAGAGAATCGAACGGAAGGGTATCAGCCAACAGAGCGGATCACTGAGAGCATGATGCGGGACTTTGACCGCAATCAACTCCTCTGTCACCACAGCCGGATCGTTACGAATCGGGGCGTCTACGTGTGTCCCATTCTGCTCGAATCTTCTGATGCGAAACTCGGTGACACTCTGGAAGAGGCAACCTGCGATTTTCCACTGGGTCATGGAGCCTGCCATACGTGTTATCAGTATGGCGCGATCTGCACCAACTCAACCTTAATGGCCACCGATCAGGCAGCTTCGGAGATCCCCCAGTGAAACTGGCAGTCTTTGGAGGGTTGTACAGCAATTATCTTGCGCTCGCGGCGGCGATTACTGACGCGAGAAAACGTGGTGCCGACCAGCTTTACTGTCTCGGAGACATGGGGGCGTTCGGACCGCACCCTGATCGTGTCTTCCCGTTACTGCACGAACACCATGTCCAGTGCGTGCAGGGGAACTACGACGACAGCATCGGCAATGAGCTCAATGACTGCCAGTGCGGTTATACAGACCCACGCGACAACTACTTTGCACAGCTAAGCTATGACTACACGCTCGCCAATACGAATTCCGAGAACAAAGTATGGTTGCAGGGATTGCCTGTGGAATTGAGAGCAGAGATTCACGGTCGCCGAATTCTGTTTTGTCATGGTAGTCCACGGCGTACAAACGAGTTTCTTTGGGAGTCAACAACCAGCACTGCATTTCTCAACCGACTTGCGGATGAACATCAGGCTGACCTGATGATCGGGACCCATTCCGGAATTCACTGGCAAAGATCGCTCGCACAGGGGAGGCTCTATGTCAATGTCGGCGTGCTTGGACGTCCGGAAAACGATGGTACTACTAACGTGTGGTACACGATGATTTCGCTGACTGAGAACCAGTCACCTCAGATTGAGTTCATTCCCGTGGAATACGACTACCAGCGACTGGCGGATGAGATGCGCGCGGAAAAACTGCCTGATGAATTCGTGGAAACAGTTCTGACGGGGTGGTGGACCACGTGTCTGGAAATCCTGCCAGCAAAGGAACGGCTCCGTGGACAGTTTTAGACAACTGTCCCCAACCACGTGCGGTAGTCAGTCACGGAGATTGAAGCATCACGACCCTGAGGCTTCGTCATAGGACATTGCGAGCAACATGGTAACTGGTTCTGGCAACGAGCAACCAGACCGTGAAATTCACCCGGCCGTTTCCTCGTCACAGTTCACAGAGTCCGTTTCGTCCAAACGACTTACGAAAACGGATACTATTCCTTCAAGCGATCCCCAGCTCAGGTATGCAGCCATTCGCCGTTGTGAGTTCGGCGACTGCCAGAGGGTCCCATAATCCGCCTGAGTTTTCAGGGTGGTCAGCTGTCATACTCACAACTCGTTATGCGCCGCGTGGACTCGCAAACGAGAGATTGCCGATTATCATGTCGAGCCGGATTCCACCCTGTCCCTGTCACCATCCAGCCCATGCGTGCCGTCGTTCAACGTGTCTCCAGCGCCTCCGTTACAGTGGAGGGACAAACTGTCGGCGCGATTCAGCACGGCTTTCTGATCCTGCTGGGTGTTGAAGAAGAAGATACCCAAACGGATGTCGCCTGGATGGCGGCGAAAGTAACGGGACTCAGAGTATTCGAGGATGAAGACGGCAAGATGAATCTCGACCTGAAACAGACAAAGGGAAATGCTCTGGTCGTGAGTCAATTTACGCTGCTTGGCGATTGCCGGAAGGGAAGACGTCCGAGCTTTGTGGCTGCCGCTCGCCCTGAGAAAGCCAGGAGTCTGTACGAGAGTTTTGTGGCAGAGTTAAAAGGGCAGGACATCCCAACGGAGACCGGTACATTTCAGGCGCAGATGAATGTTTCTTTGGTAAATGACGGGCCAGTCACACTTCTGCTGGACAGTCAACGCAGGTTTTAGAGTCCACTGGAGACGATATGCAGATCGCAGTTGCCGGTGCGGGAATAGCTGGTTCAACGGCAGCATGGCGTCTCCAGCAGGCGGGGCATCATGTAACCCTGTTTGAGCAGGCCGAAAAGTGCCATCCAGTTGGTGCTGGCATCATGCTGCAGCCAAGTGGGCAGGCCGTGCTGCATGAACTTGGACTCCTTGACGACGTGGTGCGCGACTCGTCTCGGATAGGTCGACTACATGCAAAGCATCAGAATGGACGCACCCTTGTAGATCTGCAGTACCAGCGTCTCTCGTGTCAGGCATGTGCGCGTGGAGTCCGTCGCAGTGTGATTTTCCGCCTCCTGTTTGAACGCTGTCAGAATGAGGGCGTGCGAATCATGGAGAATACCCGACTGCTGAATATTTCCCAGGATGGAAATGTTGTCCATGTGGTCGATGGAGTCAGCAACCGGCACGGTCCGTTTGATCTGCTGATTGCAGCTGACGGCTCTGCTTCAACTCTCAGACAGGCATCCGGAATCCCCACTCGCATCAAAGAATATCAGGACGCAGCATTATGGGTGGTCGGTCCGTGGTCAGGTGACGAAACCTGTCTACAGCAGCTTGTCGGGCGTGACGGCAGACTGGTGGGAATCCTCCCGGTTGGCGGAGGAGAATGCAGCTTCTTCTGGGGGCTCAGGAAGTCTGAAGAGAAGGCGACTCGAGAAGCGGGGCTGCAGCAATGGCAAGCTCAGGTTGCAGAGTTCTGTCCGGCAGCCTCTGAAATCGTGGGGCAGCTTCAGTCGATGGACGACGTCATTTTTTCGAGCTATCGAAATGCTCGGATGAGCCGGGTCATCGATCGCCGGGTGGTCTGGATCGGAGATTCTGCACACGCGACCAGTCCGCACCTCGGCCAGGGACTCAACCTCGCGCTGCAGGATTCCCTTGCTCTCGTTCGTGCGTTGCAGTCTTCGGAAGATATTGACTCGGCACTGGCTGACTACGAATCAGCACGCAGTTCAACGACAGCCTTTTACGGTCGATTGACCGGGTGGCTGACTCCCTTCTTCCAGACGCCCAATCGCCTGCTACAGTTTGGTCGCGACCTTGCACTGCCAGTCATGCCCAGGTTGCCGTGGATCGGAACGCAGATGCTCCTGACAATGGCAGGCATGAAGACCGGCTGGCTTGCCGATCAGCGAGAGGCCATCGAGGCTCTCCTGAATGATCGGAACGATGACCAAATGGAGAAATAGGTCCTGTCGTGATTGGCGAATCAGTGTACTTGAGTTCTTCGGACTCAGCGATGAGTTGCTGGCACTCTTCGGGCGACGGGAAGTCTTCCACAGTGAAAATTCGATCAACATCGTAGACATGCTTTCGCATGACGCCTCTCTCCCGAAGGAGCAATTGGACCTGCGGAGAAGGACCTGCGGAGAGTCGAACTCCGTTACCGTCTGTGCAGGAGCCAGCGCCAGCCCGCTGACAGGCCCATTGTAGAATGACACTGGAGAGACTCGAACTCTCAACATGCCGGGTTTAAACCAGCCGCCTCTGCCGATTGGGCTACAGTGCCGAAATATCCAATAGCATCGGGGAGGTTCGAACTCCCAACCTTCTGGTTCTAAGCCAGACGCCTCTACCATGTTGGGCTACGATGCCGTTTATTCAGATTTCATTGCCAGTAGCACCGGGGAGATTCGAACTCCCAACCTCCTGGTCCTGAACCAGGCGCCTCTGCCAGTTGGGCTACGATGCCGTGTCAGACGAATCACGAGGATTCGTCAGCTCCTCCGACCGGATTTGAACCGGCGTCTCCACCTTGACAGGGTGGCGAGCACTCCAGACTGCTCCACGGAGGCGAATTTTCAGTGAATCTGACACCGGTGAGATTCGAACTCACACTCTCTCGACTTTGAATCGATCGCCTCTGCCGATTGGGCTACGGTGCCATACAGAACTGTTCCCCCCGATAGCGTCCCGGCCGGATTTAAACCGGCGATCTCCACCGTGACAAGGTGGCAAGCACTCCGGGCTGCTCTGCGAGGGTGTCTCTTGTGTCGGACGTATCTGATGACGAATTGCCCCGCCAGGATTTGAACCCGGACAGGCAGACTCAAAATCTGCTGTGCTGCCAGTTACACCACAGGGCAGGGGAATCAGTTTGTAAGTGCGGACAGGGAGAGTCGAACTCCCGCCTCCGGTTTGGAAGACCAGCGTGCTGCCGTAACACTTCGCCCGCATTTTCGAGATCGGTAGAGCGGATCGCTCAACGCTTAGCATCGAAACAATTCATTCATCAGTGGGAGTGCCCACCCGATTTCTGTTAGTGAAAGCGGAAGCGACAGGACTCGAACCCGCAACGGACAAGCCGCAGCTGTTTTCGAAACAGCCTCCTCAACATTCGGTTCACTTCCACAGAGGCAGTCCAAAAATCGATCCGAGTTGTTCCGCAAACACGGCATGCTGCGTTTGAGATCTAAGACATCGGTTTCAGGACTGGTTCCCAGCTCCGAAGGCAGGAATCGAACCTGCGTCATAACGGTTAACAGCCGCCCGCCCGTACCAGCACAGGCCCCTTCGGAAAATTGATTCATGGCAGTTGGTATCTGCCAATGGCGCTGTACGGAATCGAACCGCTAAGCACGGAAGTGCACGTGGGTTACAGCCACGTCGAGATCCCACTCTCAAGCAACGCCGTTTCTGTTTCAGTTTGTTTGCAGGTAGTGGACTTCGCCAGAAGTCCCACTGACTGTTTCTTTGAAAAGCAGCTGACCAGAATCGAACTGGCGTCTTCACGATGGCAACGTGATGTCTTACCACTGGACCACAGCTGCATGGCTTCGACGGTCGGCTGAATACTCTGGGTATCGGGCTGCGTGGCAGGTGGCCGAAGACATCGGATTCTCATCCGATGTCCGCGCACTCGATCGGATGTTTCTTCCGATCCGCGATCGCGTCGAAGCGATATCAGGTTGTTATCTACGATTCCGCCGAGAGGGATTCGAACCCTCATTTGCCCGGTTAAGAGCCGGATGCATTGCCATTCTGCCATCGACGGGCGTCTGTCTGCTGCAGTCAAGCAGAGATGGGCCCGGAGAGAATCGAACTCTCATTTGCTCCGATTAAAAGTCGGGTGCATTCCAGTCTGCCACAAGCCCGTGAATCTGACCTTGGAGCCTGCGTTTAAGTCGATCGAGTAACATAGCGTTCTCCCTGTATTGAGTCGGAGTGACTGGGTTTGAATCTGCGGTCTCCCGGCTCCGAACCAGGCGCGATCCCCAGACTTCGCACACCCCTGTTGAATTGATTGCGTTGTTTAAGTGCCCGGTCAGGGAATTGAACCCCGTCTACGACGTTCGAAGCGTCGCGTGCGATCCGGCACACTCACCGGGCATTTGTTTACGAGCAGCGCGGACCGGATTCGAACCGGCATCCACGAGGTGAAAGCCCGCGTGTCCTTCCAGTAGACGACCGCGCCGTAAGTAGCCGACTCAGGTAACGCTCCTGACTTCCCAGGCTTATGAGGCCCGGTTGGCCGCTTGACCGTCGGCGTAAATAATTTCGTTCCTGAATGTGGGCCGGGAGGCGCTCGAATCCTCCTCTGCGGTGCTTCAAACCGCCGCTACACCATCTCAGCTACCGGCCCTTATCCGGTACTGCACAAAAAAAGCCCGATGTCGCTGACACCGGGCTTCTTTGTGCAGCGTTTGCTTCGGTATCAGAGGTTGAGTCGGTAAAACCGCGCAGCGGCGCCATTACCGAGGATCAGCTCTTTGTTTTGTTCTGCTAATCGTGAAAGCGACATCGTTTCTGTTTCAAAAAAGATTCTTCCCAACCTGCATTGGCGGGGAAGCACTTCTAAGAGTGCGGCAGGCAACAAATGGTTCGCAGGATTTCTGATTTTTTTGCTCCTGCCCGAACGACATGTTCTCCACAACGAGCAGAAGAAACTCGCACTATTAAAGGTAACACTGACACGCGGATCGTTGCGTCTCAAATCCCGTGAGCCTCAGGTTCAGTTGGACAGAAGAAAGTCAATTGAATCTGGAATGGAGGCCCTCGCACTGTCAGTGTGTGTGACTTAATGAAACACCTCGAACTCATCCACTGCCATATTGCACTGGCCTGGGCTCTGTTGATTAAATCAAGACTGAATCATTCAGCGGATTCGCAGGCCTGTTCAAAGACAGGGAACCACTGGGCATTCGTCCTCTTGACCCTGTCCTGCATTGGCCCATTTTGATTTGTTAAACAAAGCCTCGCCGGCTTAGTCCTGGCCCCCGGATCGCAGACTCTGACGCAGGGAGAGCCTGCATTCAGATGCCCCCGCTCCTCGATCGGCAAATTCTGCCTGGACAGCTGGAAACGGGTGCGGCAGGAACTGCCGGTATACCGCGCAGGCATGAATCCCACCTCGACAGGGTTACAGATACGGCCCTATAAGATGCGGTCGCCCTCAAAGCGATCTCTCTCGCCATCATCTCTCACTCTCACTCCTCCCGGAAGTCTGACAATGGCCTCCTCCAATTGCAGATGGTTCCTGCCAGCGTGTGCTCTACTTGTTGTGGGCTGCCAGTCGTTTAGTTCGCTTTCACAGCTTGATGAGGAGCAGACTTACACGGCTGAAGAGATTGCTTCCATTGAGGAGCTACAGCCTCGTGAAGCCCCCGAGACTAACCACATCCAGCCGGTCTCATTCACACAGACCGCATTGGAATCGTCACAGGGGCAGGTCGAGCAATTCATCAGCCAGGGACAGGCCGCAATTCAGCAGGCTGGTCCGGGAGACCAGTGGAAACTGCAACAGGCGCAGCAGGCCTTTCAACAGGCCTTAGGTCTTGACCCACGCAACAGCTCTGCACACCACGGTCTGGCGATCGTGGCAGATCTGCAGGAAAACTGGATGGCAGCAGAGCAGCATTACAAGCAGGCACTCCAGCAGAAGCCAAACGACGCCGACCTGCTTAACGATCTGGGCTACAGCTACCTGCTGCAGAACAAGTTCTACGAGTCCTCGCAGTATCTGAATCAGGCGATTTCTATCTACCCACAACACGAGCGGGCGCACATCAACCTCGCGTTGCTGGCATTGAAGAGAGAAAACACAACTCAGGCTCAGTCCATCCTCGCACGAATCTATTCCGGCGGAGAGATTGCCAGCACCCTC